>NZ_JBEOYR010000032.1:0-113711 GCF_040297165.1 Streptomyces sp. NPDC001851
TGCGGGGGCGGGGTGCGTGTTGTTTTTACTTTTTTGGTGCGTCTTGTTTTTTTTTTTTTTTTTGGGCGGCCCCGCCTTATCGCCCCCCCCCCCACTTCATGCGTTGCAAGTACATCCTTGCTGGGACGGATCGGGCGTATCGGGTGCATCAGAGGGTACGTGGGTGATGCACCGGCCTCGCAGAAGCAGCAGTGGAACCCTGCGCCTCCTAAGGCTGCGGGGCCGATGCCCACATCCGGCGCCTTCACCGCCCCACATCCACGAGCTGCTCCACACGCGCACCGGAGCGTCGTCCGGCAGGGTGCCCAGCGCGAGCAGCCAGGCGTAGAAGAGAGCGTGGCCGGCCGACCGGCTGTGGTGGGTGCGCAGCAGGTCCAGGTATTCCAGCCCGTCGCCGACTGTGATGTCTGCGAGTGTTCCGCCCTTCGCCACCGTGATCCTGATAAGAGGGTTCAGGGCCAGGCGGCCGGTGAGTGAGGCGCCCATGGTGAGGGGCCGGCCAACGCCTCCAGCCGGGCGAAGCCGTCGGGGTCCTGGATCAGGGGCAACCGGTCCTGCAGTTGCATCGCCCGCCGCCTCAACTGCCATTCCCGCACGGCCGCAGCACGTCCGCCAGCACCAACGCGACCAGCCCCGAGCTGACGATCGGGCAGGTGACCTGCCCCGTGGAACCCACCCACTCGGTCGCCCGGGCACACCACTTCTGCCCCGAGGCCGCCGCCGGGCACCGGTGACACGGCACCGTCCGAGACGGGACCAGGAGTTCAGCGGCTTTCTGTACGGACAGGCATGGACGCATGCCGAGGGGCCGGTGGCGCTGTTCAGTCACGTGGTGACGTGGCTGCGCAAGAACCGGGTGCTACTGCCGGGCGCCTCTCGGTGTGCGAGTTCTCAACCGTCCTGGCGGGGCGTCACCGCCCGAGCACCCTCCATCAGACCCTTCCGGGCCTCGGCCACGATCTCCGTGTGCCGGATGAGCAGCTCGAGGTGGCTCGTGACCAGAGCCGCCTCGGCGGGCGTCGTCCAACCAGGTCTGTGGATGATGGTGAGGAGGTCCTCGTATTCATCGTGCGTGATGGACCTCGTCATGGTGATGAGATGACGAATCCGCTGCTCCAGGTGGGAAAGTTGAGTCTGCTCCATGGGTGCTCCTTGGACCGTACGGGTTCGAGCAGGCCATACATATCCGGACTGGAGTCGTCGCCATCGCGGCTGAACGGGTGGAGTGAACCCTGCCGAGCGATGCCGCCGTCACAGGTGCGTCTGGTCAAGTGCCCAGGGAACCGGCAGTGCTGTGGCCGACTCATGGCGGCAGCGCCGAGCCCGGCAGTGGGTCATGCGTATGGAAATCAGCGCATCGGGTGGCCGGGGGCCTCACACCGGGGGCTCTGCGTTCCCGGCTGGACGATGGCCGCGACGCGTGACTCCACCAGCCCTCGCACGCTGAGGGGCAGCAGGGGGCACCGGCTCGACCGCGTGGAGGCTGGGCACGCACTGGACCACCCTGCTCACCAGCAGCGTGCTGGCCTCGGGGGCCGTGCCACGGCGCTCGACGAAGTGGGGCACGGTGCCCTGGCCGGCGGCAGCCACAGCGCGGACGATGTCGGGTGCGACACCCACGGGAGACTTCTCGTGCGTTGCGACGCGATCAGAAACTCCCCTGAGCCGACGCTCCCTGCGCTCGCCGGTGACTGCCCGTCCAGGGCGATGGCTGCTCTGGTAGGTGACTGCGGGGGCGAGCTCACCCCGACGGGGAACAGGCCAGACCCGCGCCTGCTTCCGCGGTGGAAGACGGGCGGTGCCGGGTCCGCCCTGGCGTCACTGTCGATCGCGGCATGTGCCTGACTGCCCCGCGAGGGTGCCAGGGGCGGGACAGCAGGGGCTGGCTGCCAGCCGGTTGGCGACGAACGCAACCAGTCCCGCGTAGAGCAGGGCGGCTGGCCGCCAGGCGCGGGTTCCCGGATTCTCTCCAAGGGGTCCGCACGCGAACCCGTACGTCTATTTGACGATCCGGTCCGTGTCCGTCGTACCCTCTGCCTGCTCCTGCAACGGGAGCCAGCCGAGGAAGACGAGAACTAGGATCGCCTCTCATGCGGATCGTCCGGATCGCGCTCCTGGTGATGGGAGCCATTGCCACGCCCTTCACCGGGTTCTTCATCGGCGCGATTGCTGTTGCCGTCCTCGTGAGGCCGCTGACCGGTGACCCGGCTATCGTGGACACGGCGGTCCCGCTGGTCGGCATCGGCGGAGCCGCTGCCGCCGTCATCGGCTGGATCAGGCTCCTGCACTTTGCGCACTATCGACACCTGCGACGGCTGCGCCGCTCCGGCTCGGCCGTGCGGGGGAAGGTCGTCGCGGCGCGCACCTCTTTTGCCAAGAACCCGCGGGGGCCAGGCCACTGGACGGTGCGACTTGAGGTTGCCTGGACCGATCCCGGCAACGGACGCACACACGAGGCGAGCAAGGCTTTTCGCTTCACCGAGCGGAACGTGGAGAGCGTCCGTGACTTCGAGCGTCGCCACAGGGCCGGATCGGCGATCGGTGTGTTGCCCGGTCGGGGGTCCGGTTTCCTGCTCGACGTCCCGGAGCTGCCGGCCTGGTGGGACCGCTGATCGGCATAGTTGGGTACGGCGGTGCAGGTCAGCGACAGCACCGGCGAGGTGGCGAACGCCAAGGTGGCGACTGGCGACGTCACGCTCGACCGGCCCAGCTCGGCCAAGTACGCGGCGGTGGATGCGCTGCACCACGGGTGAGTCACACGTGGAGGCGCCTCAGGGCGCCACGCCTTCAGGCCGTATCGGCGAGGCCCGGTGATCGCCTCCTGCCGGGCCGCCCGCCTCAGGTGCCTACGTCAAGGCCGTGCCGCACTCCCGTACGCGCAGCCCCGCCAACGCGGTGAGCACCGTGTCGTTCGCCGTCCGGCTGCCGACGGTGAGCCGTAGCCCCTCGCCGGGGTAGTAGCGCGTCTGGACGCCGGCGACGGTCAGTGCCCTGGCGGCGTCGTCCACCGGATCGGGCGTGGCGAGCCAGACGGAGTTGGCGTGGCCAGGGGGTATGTGCCAGCCCAAGCCGACGAGTTCGTGCCGGAGTCGCTCGCGTTCGGCGATGACGGTGTCCACGCGCAGGCGCAGCTCGTTGCCGGCCTCCAGCGAGGCCTTCACCGCCGCCGTCGCCACCGCGTTGATCCCGAACGGCAGTTGTTGCCGGCGGACCCGCTCCACCAGGTCGGGGGCGCCGAGGCCGTAGCCGATCCGCAGGGCGGCGAGGCCGTAGGCCTTGGAGAAGGTGCGCAGGACCAGCACGTTGGGGTGCGCGCCCACGAGCGAGGACGTGTCCGGCAGGCCGGTGTCACGGGCGAACTCCACGTATGCCTCGTCGAGGAGCACGGTGACGTGTCGGGGGACCCGGTGCAGGAACACCGACAGGGCGTCGGCGGGGATCACGCCTCCGGTGGGGTTGTGCGGACTGCACACCACCACGACGCGGGTGCGGCGGTCGAGCGCGGCCAGCAGGGCGTCCAGGTCCTGGTGTCCGTCCGGCGACAGGGGTACGGGAACGGGCTGGGCGCCGACCATGTCGGCCAGCAGGGGGTACGCGTCGAAGCTGCGCCAGGCGTAGGCCATCGCATCACCGCGCTGGACGACCGCCTGCAGCAACTGCAGGGCCACGCCCACCGATCCGCTGCCCACCACGACGTGGTCGGGGGGCAGCCGGCACCATGCGGCGATCCGCTCGGTGAGGTCGTCGGGGTAGAACTGCGGGTACCGGTGAGCTTGCGCGACGGCCCGTCGCATGGCCTTGCGCACCGCGGGCAGCGGAGGGTACGGGCTCTCGTTCAGGGCCAGCCGGTGCAGCACGGGAACACTCACCGGTCATCCCCGCCCGCCGTGCCAGCGGATGGCGGCGGCACCGGCGAAGTCGCCCGCATGGGCGAATCCCCCCAGCACCACCAGGTCACCGTCCTTCATCTGACCCGAGCGGATCGCCCCGTCCAAGGTGATCGGGATCGCCGCTCCGAAGAGATTCCCGCACCGGTCGAAGGTGTTCAGGTGGCGTTCGGGCGGCAGTTGCAACGCCTCTCGCCAGTTCCGCAGAAAGGTGCGGTTGGGCTGGTTGGTGATGAGGACGTCGATGTCGCCGGTCGCCACGCCGAGCCGCCGGCACACGTCCGTGACGACCTCCGGGACGAGCCGGTTGCCGCGCGCCAGGACCTTGGCGACGCTGGCGTCGCTGAACCCGATCCGCAGCTGGGACTCTCCCGGCTCCCAGTACTTGCGGCCGTCGTCGACCGCCACGGTCATGTCCCCGGCGTACTCGCCGATGTGCCGGGTCTCCACGTCGAGAACCGGGGCCTCGGCCGACGTCGTCACGTATCCCACGCCGCAGCCGTCGCCCGGGATCGCGGCCTGGGCGAGCCTGCGCACCTCGGACTGGGTGAAGCACTGGCCCGCGGCGCTTTGCGCGTTGCAGATCAGTGCCGTCTTCGCATCGGTGGTGGTGAGGATCTGCCGCGCCAGTTTCAGCATGTACACGAAGGAGGCACAGCCCGCATTGGCCACGTCGACGAGCCACTCCGGATGCAGGCCCAGCCGGCGTGCGACCTCGGTGCCGGCGCCCACGAACGGCAGGTCCGGCAGCTGGCTGTGCACCAGCAGCACGTCGACACCTCGGATCGCAGCGGTGCCGTGCCGTTCGATCAGGGGTTGTACGGCGCGCTCGACCATGTCCGCGTTGGTCTCGTCCGGAGCCACGTGGTGCCGGAACGGCGGGACCTTGAACATGGGGTGGTTGCGGAGCTTGTCCTCGGCTCCGGGGTAGTCGGTGTAGAACTCGGCGGGGACCGGCTCGCCGGGGAGGTAGCCTGCGACGTCGGTGAGACTGACCGTGGTCACCGCGTCACCGCCGCCGCCGGAGCGACACTGACGGGCAGGCCGTTGCGGTGCCGGTGTTCCAGGATGGTCTTGAGGTTGTTCATCTCCACCGCGTGCCCCGCGTAGAACAGGTCCCAGTAGTCGCCCACCCAGGGCCGGTCCCGGCGGGGGGCCTTGTCGGGGTGCGGGTTGGCGTCGTAGTACGGGTGCCGGCAGTTGGTCCACGTGATCACCGATCCCGGCTTGTCGAGCACCAGGCGGGCCGGTACGACGCGCATGAGGTAGATCATCCACAGCTTCTCGCCCTGGTCCCAGGCACAGTGGTAGTCCACGGTCATGGCCTCGGGGTTGGCGGACACCCTGCAGTAGATCCTGGTGTCGTCCTCCAGCCGGTCGTGGCCGACCCACAGCCCCGAAGTGCCGGTCGGTCGGAAGTCCCGCAGGCTGCACGTCCACTCCTCCAGGTGATGACCCTGCCGGAGGTAGTCGTAGGCCAGCTCAGGGGGGCAGTCGACGTACTCGTGGATGGTGCAGTACTGCCCGTAGACCTGGTGGTGGGGGTATACGGCGTGGGTGAGCTCCATGCAGTGGGCGGTCAGCTCCTCTTTGCCGGGGTTCTCGATGCGCATCAGGCCGGGGATGTCAGCCAACGTGGACGATTCCTCGCTCATGCGAATTCTCCTTCTCGGCGGGGCGTGCGGTGCCGCTGTCGGTGGTTGTGGCGAAGGACTGGAAGGGCAGGAACGGCGGGATCTCCCGCGGGTCGCAGTCCAGCGCGACGAACGTCGGGCCGCCGCTCGTGTTGCTGCTCAGCAGCGCCCTGCGCAACTGCGCCACGTCGTCGGCCCGGGTGACGTCGAGGGACGGGAAGGCGGCGGCCACTCCCGCGGCGAGGTCGGTCCGGCCGAACAGGTCGTCGTTGCGGGCGCCTCCCTGGAGGAACCGCTCGCGCAGCGCGCACATGGCGTGGGCGTTGTTGTTGAAGATGACGAAGGTGACGGGTGCGGAGTACTCCACGGCGGTGTGCACTTCCATCCCGTGCATGAAGAAGGAGCCGTCACCGGCGAGTACATAGGTGCGCCGCCCGGTGGCGAGCGCGGCGCCGATGCCGGCACCGAAGGTGTAGCCCATGCCGCCCATGCCGACCGCCACCACGAAGCGGCCGTGGCGCGGCGCGGGGAGGAGATGGACCGCGCTGGCACCCGCGTTGCCGGCGTCCACGAAGACGTGCGCGTCCTGGGGGAGGGCCGCCTCCACGGCGCGGACCGCCTGGGCGTAGGGGACGGTTCGCCCGAGCGCGCCGGAATCCGGGATCGGCATGGGCACGGGGACGGGACCGGCGTGCCCTGGGCAGACCCGTGCGCGCGGTGGGAGCCGCCCGGTCACCGCGCGAAGCGCGGCCCGCAGGTCCCCGCCCAGTGCGGTGCCCCGCACGAACGGTGGTTCGGGACCGAGGCTCACCACTTCGGTGGCGGTCAGGGCCCGTTCGAGGCCGCCGCGGGCCAGGAGCGGCAGCCGGGTCCCCACCAGCAGGCACACGTCGGCCCGCCGCAGGCAGTCCTCGACGTTGCTGTGGCCCATCACCCCGGCCACGCCGGCGAACCGGGGATCTCGGTTGTCGAAGACATCCTTGGCGTCGGGGGTGACCGCCACCCACGCCCCCAGGGTCCGCGCCAGTTCGGCGAGTTCGGCACGAGCGTCCGCCGCGGCGACGTCTTCACCGGCGATGACGAGGACGCGGTCGGCCTTGCGAAGGGCGTCCGACACGGCGGTGAGGGCCGAGGCGTCGAGCGACGCATCCGATGCCGTCGGCGCCGGAACCGGTAAACCGGGCGCCGGCGCCACACCGCGGCCGGGCAACCGGATCCGTGCCTGCTGCACGTCCTTGGGCAGCAGCAGCACCGCAGGTCCCCGCGGAACCGTTTGTGCCGCCGCCACCGCCCGGGGCAGCAACTCCCTGAGGGACTCCGCGTCCTCGACCCGGGCGCAGAACCGGGAGACCGGTGCGAAGACCTCCGCGGCGTCGAAGGAGCCCCCCTTACCGCTGGAGTCCTGGAACGCCCCACGGCCTTCCTGACCGGTCGGCGGCTGCCCCACCAGGGCCAGCACGGGCACCCGGGAGGCGTACGCCTCCGCCAGGCCCGGCACGAGATTCATCGCACCGCCGCCCGAGGTGGCGGCCACGACGCCGAGGCGCCCGGTGGTTCGGGCGTACCCGTCGGCCATCGTGACGGCGGAGAACTCGTGCTTGGCGACGACGCCACGGACGGTGCCGCCGCGGTGAACGGCGTCGTACACGTCCTCGATGTTCGCGCCGCCGACACCGAACACGTGGGTGATGCCGACCCTGGCGAGTTCCCCGGCCAGGTAGTCGACCAGGCGTACCGTCCCTGCCTCGGACACGTCCGAGGTCGTGGTGGTCATGCGGGGCTCCTGTTCGTCTCGTGGTGCCGGTCGATGAGTCCGGAGGGCGAGATGACCTGGAAGCGGTGCCGGTACTCCTTCGGGGTCAGCCCCAGGGTTCGTCCGAAGGAGCGGAAGAAGGTCTCGGTGGCGGTGAATCCGCAACGGCTCGCCACCTGACTGATCGCCAGGTCAGTGGTTTCCAGCAGCTCGCGCGCACGGGCGATGCGCGTCCGCTCGACGTACTGGCCGGGCGTCGTGCCCACCTCCCGCCGGAAGACCCGGGCGAAGTTGCGCACGCTCATGTTGGCCCGCCGGGCGATCTCGGCCACGGGTAACGGGTTGTGCAGGTTTTCCAGAATCCACTCCTGCGCGGTCCGGATGGGCGGGTGGTCGGCCAACTGGGCGTCAAGGACCGCGCTGAACTGGGACTGCCCTCCGTGCCGCTTCAGGAAGAGCACCAGAAACCGTGCCGTCTCCAGGGCGAGCGCCGCACCGTGATCGGCCTCCACCAGAGCCAGCGCCATGTCGATCCCGGTCGACACACCAGCCGAGGTCACGAAAGGGCCGTCCCAGACGAAGATCGGCTCGGCGTCCACCGTCACCTCGGGATAGCGGCATGCCATCGCCGCGCTGTACGCCCAGTGCGTGGTGGCGCGTCTGCCGTTCAGAAGGCCCGCCTCGGCCAGCAGAAAGGATCCGCCACAGACGGACGCGACCCTGCGGGACCGGGCTGCTGCCCGGCCGATCCACGAGACCAGCGCCCGGTCCCGCAGCGCGTTGTCGAGACTCCAACCACCCGGCACGAGAAGCGTGTCGATGGCGCCCTGCCCTGTCTCCAGTGGTAAGGCCTCCACCACTACCCCTGAACTCGTGCGCACCAGTGGTGCGTCGGCGGAGACCAGGTCGATCCGGTAGGGGAGGCCCGACGGGGCGAGGAGCCGGTTGGCCGTATCGAACACTTCCATCGGTCCGGTGATGTCCAGGGCCATCGCTCCCGCGTACACCACCACAACAACACGTCGCTCAGACACGGTCACAGCCTGTATCGAGAGCCCCACTGGCTGCAATGACAGATTATTGACGTATTCGGCCAACAGGCCGTGGTCGGATCCGAGAGAGCGGTGCTGGCCAGCTGGTTCGCGCCCGGGAACTGACAGCGATGGGTGAGGAGGCTCACAGGGAACCGGCTCGTCTCCGTACTGCGGGCGGACCGATGTCAGAGGCGGCGTCGAGATGCCGCGGCTGCTGTTCTCATGAGATCGGGGGCGTTCTCCTCGGCGAGTGCGGCGATGACGTGAGGGGGCCTGGGCGCAGCAGTCCGCGCGGTCCAGAGAGGATGTCGCTGGTCCAGGAGATGACGCGGCTGACTGTCCGCGCGATGCGCCGCACGCGCGGTTCGCAGAAGAGGTACTCGGTTTGAACTCGCGGAGTCCGATGGGCTCAAGGCCTTTCACCGACGGTCAGGCCGGTGGGCGTGAGGCAGCCGCCGATCACGTGAGGCCAATACCGGATCTTCTTCAGCTGCCGCTTGACCACCCGGGTCAGGTGCGCGAAGTCGACGGCGGTGACATCGGCCGGCTGTCGCTTGCGTGTCTGACGTCGCTTGGGTGCCGCTCAACAGGCCAGGTTCCGTGTCGCCGGTCGCTGGCGCGTCCAGGCGATGAAGGCGTCACCGGGCCCGCTCTCTGCATGTCCGCGTACGAGCCCGCGGCTACCGCCGCGGACTTCGCGGAAGCCCGGCGGTGGGTGAACGGGATCGACCGGGCGCCGAGGCCGCGACCGAGTAGGGGAGACTGGACGCCGCCCGGTGGCCGGGTCAGCGGCCGAAGACTGGGTCTTGTGACCGTAGGCCGCCTCCTTCAGCCGTTGCCGCTCGGTGGCCGTCAGGGTCATGGGGCGGGCGGCGGAACGGGCAAGGCAGACAGCCCGATCAGCAGAAGTGGATCGCAACGCCAGGGGGGTCTTGCTCAAGTCGTCTCGTGGTGGAGGAGGTCCAGGGCGGTGAGTTCTTCCTCCGACAGGCGCAGGGAGCCGACGGCGACGTTCTGGACGAGGTGGTCGAGGTCGCCGGTTCCGGGAATGGCCAGGACGTGGGAACCCCGGTGCAGCGTCCACGCCAGCCGGATCTGGGCTGCGCCGACGCCGTGGGCGCGGGCGATGGCGTGGACCTCTGGGCTGTGGTCGGTGGTCGCGCCGGCGGTGCGTCCGGCGCCGGCGATCGAGTAGAACGGCACGAACGCGATGCGCTGTTCACCGCAGAGGTCGAGGAACCCCTTCTGCTCGGGCGATGCGCCGATGCCGTACATGTTCTGGACGCAGACCACCGGCGCGATGCTCTGGGCTTCGGCGAGGTGGTGAGGGCGGATGTTGGACAGGCCCAGGTGACGGATGAGTCCGGCCTCCCGCAGTTCGGCGAGTGCGCCGAAGCGTTCGGCGATCGAGTCGGTGCCGACGATGCGCAGGTTCACAACGTCGAGGTGGTCGCGGCCGAGCTGGCGCAGATTCTCCTCGACCTGGCTGCGCAGCTGCTCGGGGGTGGCGTGCGCCACCCACTGGCCCGAGGGATCGCGGCCCGGTCCGACCTTGGTGGCGATGACGAGGTCGTCGGGGTAGGGGGCCAGCGCACGGTTGATCAGCTCGTTGGCCGAGCGCAGCGGCGAGAAGTAGAACGCAGCGGTGTCGATGTGGTTCACGCCGAGCTCGACCGCGCGGCGCAGCACACGGATCGCCTGGTCGCGGTCGCGTGGTACGGCATCGGCCGCGAACGCCTCGCCGTGCTGCGGCAGGCGCATCGCGCCGAAACCGACCCGGTGGACCGTCAGGTCGCCGAGCCTCCAGGTGCCCGACGCCGCCGCGGTGATCGTCTGTGAGGTCATGGCGGGATGATCTCCGCACGGTAGGCTGGCCCGCCATTGATTCAGATATGTGTGAATCCATTGAGGAGTGGTTGTCCTGGCAGAGCTGGCGTTCTCGACGAGCGATCTGTCGCAGGTGCGGTTCGCCGTCTCACCGATGTGGGAGGTCGCGCCCAGCTTCCGGCTGCTGAGGTCCGGCACCGCGCATCCGGTCCACCGGCCCTGGGTCGACCAGGTACGCCCGCGCCTGGTGTCCGCCGGGCTGGACCGGGGATGGCTCTGCGAGCTGATCCCGCCCACCGGCGGCTACGTCCCCGACTTCCTCACCCCGGCCCCCGCCGGCCCGGCCCCCACCCCGGCGGCAGAGCGGGACGCGGTCCGGGCCGCGCCCGCCGACCGAGTACGCCAGGACCTCGACCACCTGGCCCGCCACCAGGGAACCCTCGGCTCCCGGCTACGAGCCCTGCACAACGACCCAAAGGGGCTCCTCGCCAAGGTCACAGACGAAATCGAAACCTACTGGGAACTGGCACTCGCCCCCTACTGGGCACGCATCCGGGCAGTCCTGGACGCGGACATCCTCTACCGGGCCCGCCTGGCCGCCGAGCACGGCACCGGCCACCTCCTCAACGACCTGCACACGTCCGTGAGCTGGGACAACAACGCGCTGCGGATGTCCCACCGCAAGCAGCCACTGACCCGCGCGACGGCAGGCACAGGACTGCTGCTGATCCCCTCGGTCTTCACCGGACCGGGGCTGCGCACCCGGACGACGCCGCCGGATCCACCCCAACTCGCCTATCAGGCACGCGGTGTCGGCTCACTCTGGCAGGCACGGCCCGTCACACGAGCCGACACCCTCTCCGCCGTACTGGGCCGCTCACGCACCCTGCTGCTGACCGAGTTGGAGATCCCGGCCTCCACCACACAACTGGCTCACCGCACCGGACTCTCCCCAGCCGGGGTGTCCCAACACCTCACCGCGCTACGCGACGCGGGCTTGGTAAGCGCCCACCGCGCCGGCCGCGCCGTCCTCTACGCCCGCACCACCGCAGCCGAAACCCTCCTCCAAGCGGCCTGCGCCTGACATCGCGTCAGCCCCGAAGCGCTTTCGGAGCTGATCACTTACTGATCGTTTCAGAATGAGGTTCGCAGGCGGCTGAGGCATAGGAGGCTGCAGGCCAGTTCGAGCAGTCCCTGGTGGAGATCCGCGCGTCGCTCGCAGCGGATGCGGAGTCGTTGGAACTGGTGCAGCCAGGCGAAGGCGCGTTCCACCACCCAACGGACCTTGCCCAGCGCGGAGCCGTGGGCGACGCCGCGTCGGGCGATCAGGGGGTTTGATGCCGCGTTTCCACAGCAGGCGGCGGTACTTGTCGAAGTCGTGGCCCCGGTCGGCGTACAGCCGCCGGGGCTTGTGGCGGGGGCGTCCCCGCAGACCCCGGATCGATGGGACCGCCTCCAGCAGTGGCAGGAGTTGGGTGACGTCGTGTCGGTTGCCGCCGGTGACCGTGACGGCCGGCGGAGGTAGACGCAGTTTCACCCGGACCGACTACCGCGACCTGCTCATCGCCGCGCGTCAGCAGATCGGCGCACCCATTGTGCTCGTGTGGGTCAACCACAAGGACCCCCGACTGCGGGAGTTCATCGACACCCACAACTGGATCACCTGCTATTTCCTGCCGGCCTACGCACCAGACCTCAACCCCGTCGAGGGCATCTGGTCCCTGCTGCGGCGCAGCAGCCAGGGCAACACCGCCTTCACCGACCCCGACCACCTCATCAACACGCTCCGGCTGGTCTCCGCCAGATCCAGTACCGCAGCAACCTCATCGACGGAGGTCTCGCCGGAACCGGACGTAGGTTGACGACGTCACGGCAACAACGTCAGTAGCGCTCAACTGCGGGAACGGGCGTCCGCGGCGGCCCATGACACGGAGATCATTGGTCCCCGGCGGCCTCCGTCGGCAGGCCCTGGCGAGTGGCCAGCCGGTCAAGCAGACCGGTGAGTTGTGCGGTTTCCCCGGCGGTCAGTCCCGCAGCCAATTCGGCGTCGGCGGAGTGTGCCAGCTCTCCGCAGGTCACGAGTAGTTCCCGGCCGTGCTCGGTGAGCGTCAGCACCTGCCGCCGGCGGTCGGCCGAATCCCTGACCCGCAGAATCGCACCCAGCTTCTCGAGGTGGTCGGCCAACGCCACGACCAAACTCGGCGCCACGCCCATCACCCCGGCGATCTCGAGCTGCGACGAGGCCCTCCGGGTGTCCAGCACCACCAGCAAGCCGACGTGCTTCGGCTTGAGTCCGAGGGGCTCGATACGGGCCGCGAAGAGATCGGCCGCCATGGCCCCGAGTACGCCGAGACGGAAAACAACGCTGGAGTTCACCTTGCTCTGAGCCACAAAGGCGATGCTACATTAAGGGAACCATTCAACTGTTGAATGATTCAGCCAGTGACCGAAGGGGTTCGTCATGCTTGACCCTGCCACTGTCCAACTGCACTTCGCTGACCTCCAGGAAGGCATCATCGAGCTCAGCGGCACGACTCCCCCCGCCACGATCAGGCAATCCATCGGCTTCCTGACCCACCTGGCCCAACTCCTGGACACCCCGGTCACCGTCTCCGCGGCGCCACGGCCCGGCGGCCCCGCGGTCATCAAGGAGGCTTCCCTCCCCACAGAGCCCGTCTTCGTCCGCAGCGGACCGTGCGCCTGGGATGATGCGGCCACCCGTCAGGCCATCACCGCGCAGCGACGAAAGCACCTTGCCATCTGCGGCGTGACCAGCGAGATGGTCGTACTGCACACGGCACTCGACGCCATCGCGGCAGGCTTTGAGGTCTCCGTGCTCCTCGACGCCTGCGGAGGACTGTCGCCGCGCACCGAGCAGGCCGCCTTCCGCCAGATCGAGGCGGCCGGAGGCCGCATCACCAGCGTCGTCAGCTTCGCCACCGACCTGGTGCGCAACTTCACCACCCCGATGGGCCGAGAGGTCGTCGGGGCCTTGCACGATTTGATCCAGCAGCCCACGTACGAGCCCGCACGGTAGACCGCCAGCACATCGTCACAGCCTCACAGGACTCTGTCCGGCTACCGGTGATCTCCGCCTGCCGCGGTGCGACGGACCCCGTCCGCGCAGTTCAACGCACGCCGCCAGACCGCGACATCGCGCGGCGAATCTCAGTAGCCGATACCGGGTGCCGAGCGATGGAACTCAGTGGGCGGGAACCGGATCGGACGGCGGCTGCCACTCCCGCCTGATCAGCCCGTAGACCCATGAGTCAGAGACCTCGCCGTTGACGACGCAGTCTTCCCGCAACGTCCCTTCACGCGCGAAGCCGAGCTTCTCCAGGACGCGGGCGGAAGCCACGTTGCGCGTATCGGTCTCAGCCTGGACGCGATTCAGGTCCAGCGTGTCGAATGCCCAGCGCAGCAGAGCGCGCGCGGCCTCGGTCGCGTAGCCGTGGCCCCACGCTGCATCGTCGAAGCAGTAGCCAAGCGACGCGCTGCGGTAGTCCGGATTCCACCCGGTCAGGCTGCACCAGCCGATGAACGCCCCGTCGGAGACACGATCTACGGCCAGCCTCGCCCCGGTGCCCTCCTGTGCCATCTGCCGGCAAGCCGTGATGAACTTCTCGGCGCGCCCGCGTTCGCTCCACGGTGGCGCGTCCCAGTAGCGCAGCACGTAGGCGCTGCTGTGCAGTGCGAAGAGGTCGTTCGCATCCGCGTCTTCGAAGGCACGCAGTCGAAGGCGGGCGGTGTGCAACGAGGGGGTGGGCAATGACGTCCTCATGTCCCTCCCCTGAGCGGTGGCCGATCCATCAGACAACCGATGCGGGTCACTCGCAACGGGTTTTCGCGACGGGCCCGCAGAACGACGTGCCCGCTCATCGGCGCGACCGAGCGCCCGTGGCCGGGTGAACAGCCCCTGCTCGGTCTCGGCCAGGATCCCCCGCTCGGCGAGCCGCTTGCTCAGGTTTTTCCGACACTCGATTCGTGCTGCACGAGGCTCTCCCGAAGATGCCCCAAGACCTCGGACTGGCCGTTCATGCCCCGCCCTGCCGGCCGGTGGCTGCTGCAAGAGCAGTCGGGTGCCGTCGGGCGTCATTCTGGGCATGACTGACGTCGGGGCCGCGGAAGCGCGTTTGGGACGGCGCGGCAGTTGCAGCGCAGCACCAGGGGGCGATCGATGACGGTCGAGGAGCTCGTGGCGACAGTCGTCGCCTTGGCTGTCGTATCTGCGAAGAGGCTGGGTGCCGGTCTGGCGGATCGCGCGGTGCAGGGTCTGGAGCAGTCGGTGGCCGCCCGGCTGGGGCGGCTGTACCGCTGGATCGCCGGACGGCTGCCCGGTGAGGAGGGCGCGACCCTGGTCGAAGAGGCGGGCCGTTCTCCTGCCGCCCAGGCACTGCTGCGACGGCGGCTGGTACTTGCTCTGGGTGAGGATCCGGCAGGCGTTGAGGAGCTCAGGCGGCTGCTGCCGCCGTACGCGTCGGCGCGCGGTTTCCGCCTTGCCCGTCTCTACGGCGCCGCCGGCAAGCACCACGACGTCCTCGATGTCCTCCAGCAGTCCCGAACCCATCACCGCGCCGCCGGAATGCCGTTCCCCGACCTTGCCGACATCGAACTCTCCAGGGCACTCACCCGCCCCGCACCCCGAGCCCGCCGCTTCCGCCGGCACCAGTGATCCCTGCGGCCTGGCAAACCGGATGCAGGAGTCAGGCATCGTCTTCAGCGCGGCCGCTTCAAAGCGGGGACGGCTGCTGCGATTGACGTCGTTCGATTCGGGCTGCACCGGGATCGGCGGAAGATGCGCCAGGACTTCAGTCGTACCAGGCCGCCTTCGACCGGTGCCTGTGCCGGTGTAAGGCGAGAACGGATGGTGCCGAGTTCAGGTACCAGTTGTTGGTCAAGCGGTTCCAGAATGCCGTCGGGTTCCGATTGGCTGAGTCTCTGGACCTTGCTCGCCACGGCTCCGCCTGGCCCGCGCCTGCTGTGGCCGCCCCGTCCTTCTCCGCCCCGCTGGGCAACGACTGCATCTTTTGGCCTACTGTGCTTTCGACCCTGCGGAGGACGATCGTGCGGCACCGCCGCGAGACGGTTGATCCGTGCGAACAACCATCGGTTACACCGTCGAAAGCATCGGCTACGTCGTAGGAGCGCAGGGGCTCATCAGCTTCATTTCGCGGACCTTCTTCGGCACGGAGTGGGGCTGGATGCACAAGGTCGTCGACCTTCCGTCCATCGCTGACCTCGGCATCGTCGTCGTGGGGCTGGCGCTCATCGTCGGCGGGGCGAAGACGCGGAAGACGCCCGAGCGCCAGGAGGCCGCCTGACCGACGGGCCTTTCAGCCCGCGACTGCCATTTCAGTGTCGTCGCGGTCGAAGCCCGCAAGCCGCCCGCCACGTGACCCGCCCTGACGGCGGGCGGCCTTGTGGTGGCTCTGCTCCGGACCCGTCGCCAACTTGTCACAGAACTGGCCGCATCGGCGATGTCCTCGCTCGCGCGGTTGGGGCTGGCGATGGGCAGGGAGGAACGATCCGTCGGTCCGTCCTCGCCGTGGGCGAGTCAGCGGGCGTACCACTTGGCTGGCCAGGCGGCGGGGGGAGATTCCTGAGCTCCTGGACTCGGGGGCCGCGTTCATCGGGAGCCCTGGGATCTCAAGGCTCCCGCGTGAGCGGCTCTGCGGGGCGTCAGTGTGCGAACTTTTCGACGGCCGCCGGGGTGACGGGGGTGAAGAAGTTGACGAGATTGCCGTCGGGGTCGCGGAACAGCAGCGACCGGTTGCCCCAGGGCATCGTGGTGGGCTCATTGACGAAGTCGGTGACGAAGCCGGTCAGGTTCTGGTGAACACGGTCCACGTCGTCGACGAGGAACTCAATGATCACGCTGTGGTTGGCCGCCGGGCGGGCAGAGCCGGGGGCGAACAGCGGGACGGTGCGGGTACCGGCGATCGCGAGGGTCGCGTCCTGGGTCTTGAGTTCGGCGAAGTCTTCGGTGGCCCACGTCGCCCGTGCCTCTGTGGCTCGCTCGTAGAACTCGACGAGGCGCGGTACGTCGCTGGTGATGATGCGGATGGAGACGAAGTTCATGGGGATCTCCTTGGCTGTGCTGGAGGCGTGCATGTCGCAGGCTAGGAGAAATAGCGGACAGAATCGGTCCTGTATTCGGGTTAGGTTTGGGCACATGTCACGACCCACCGGCCGCGTGCTGACACTCCTGGAGCTGCTGCAGTCGGGCGGCACCCGGACGGTGGCCGAACTCGCCGACCGGCTCGGCGTCGAAGGGCGCACGGTGCGGCGGTATGTGGACCAGCTGATCGGCCTGGACGTGCCGGTGGAGTCGGTGCGCGGCCGCTACGGCGGGTACCGGCTCGCGCCCGGGTACCGCTTGCCTCCGCTCATGCTCAGCGACGACGAGGCGCTGGCCGTGCTGCTCGGCCTGGTCGCCGGCCGCCGTGCAGGGTTGGCGACGGCGGAGCGCACGGCAAGCGAGACGGCGTCGGCGAAGATCAGGCGAGTGCTGCCCAAGCACGTCGCCCGTCGGCTCGACGCCCTCATGGAGGCTCTCGCCTTCACGGATCAGCCGGGCGAGTTCGACACCCCGGACGCTGGGGTGCTGCTCACCCTCGCCGATGCGGTACGCCACCGCCGGCCGGTCTCGATCCGTTACACCGACCGTGACGGACGGCGCAGCGAACGCACGCTTCACGCGTACGGGATCGTCGCCCATGCGGGCCGGTGGTACGTCACGGGCAAAGACGCCCGGATCGGGGAGGACCGAACCTTCCGCCTCGATCGCATCGCAGACGCGAGGACCCTGCCCGGCTCATTCGAAGCGACCGCGGGTCCCGGTCCGGCACAGCGCGTGCTGTCAGGATTCGCAACGGCCGAGTACCAGCATGAGGTGACCTTGCGGATCCACGGGACGGTCGAGCAGATCCGCGCCCACCTTCCCGCCGGCGTCGCGAGCCTGGAGGAGTACGAGCCCGCGGCAGGCCAGGACCAGGAGGCCGAGCGCTGGCTGCGCGTCGAGCTGCGGGTGCAGCGGCTCGACTGGTTGCCTCCGGTGCTCGCCTCACTCGGCCGGCCGTTCGTCATCGAGCGCCCCGATGAACTGCGCGACCTCGTCATCGCTCTCGCCGATCGCCTCGCGTCCTGCGCCCGCCAGGCCTGACAGCGAGGAACCCATGTCATGAGATGGCACAACTGGGCGCTCAAGCAGAGGCCGGAACGGGACCACTGGCGTTCGCGGAGCCGTTCGTGCAGGAGGACCGGCCGATCCTGTGGGCAGCTCGTCTGTCGTCGGGGAGAAAGGTGGCGGCACTCGCGGCGGTTGCCCGGGATCTGGCGCCCGGCAGCGAACTGATCGTCGACGGTGCCGAGTGGATGGTGGAGACGTTCGAGCCCCAGGTGGGCAAGGTCGTCCTGATGCCGGCAGACGGGCCTTCCTGGCTTTCTGCCAGCGGCCCCGGCTGAAGTCCGTGCAGTAGCCCCGCTTCCGGCACGATCCGGCTTGGCGGCGGCGCTGCCTGCAGGTCGCGTTCGCTGGTGTACCGGACACCACCACGGCGGAGCCGCGGAGGATCAGATAGCCGCCGCTGCTCCGGCCCGGGCCGTAAGCGGCAGGGCTCAGCTGAGCCAGTAGGTCGGCGACTGGACGTTGCCGTGCCAGACGCCGCTCGCGTCCACCCAGCTCATCGAGACGTTGTAGTAGTTGCCCGGCTGAACGCCTCCGCTCCAGGGCGTGTAACTGCAGCTGAGGCCCGGTCTGCAACTCGCCCCGTTGACATAGAACTGCGGTATTGCCTGGGCGTTGACGACCTTGTTCAGGGCGAACACCACATGCGCACCGCTCGGGAGCGCGGAGGAGGCACCCACCATCGTCACCAGGCTGGCGGACTGGTTGGGCAGAATGCAGATGCCGGGCTTCAGCGTGACCCCGCTGACATCGACTGCCGTCCGCCATTGGCAGACGGTCGCGTCGGCGTGGGCAGTTCCGGTACTGATCGCGGTTCCGCCGACGACAACCGCGGCCGTGGCAGCCGCGGCGACGGCGCGCCTGGCCATCTTGCGGAGCTTGGACATGTGTGCAGTCTCCTCGCTGTAGTGGCTCTCTGGCTGGTGCCTACGGAAGACTGCCTGGTACAGCTGACGTAGAGTAAGTCTGATTTACGACATGATCACGGCGTGCCAGTCTTGGACCCGGCCGCTACCGGGCGATAGCCGCCGAGCGGTGCCTGCTGGGGCGGTTCGGTGCACGTCCGGATCCCGTAGGCTGCTGCGCTGCTGCTGGGTGCTCTGGCGTGTGGCCGGCCGTCCGCGGCCCGGCGATCGTTGAGGTGGAAGAGTGGCCTCCGCAGCGGACCAAACCTAGCCGAACGCCTGCGCGGGCGGGCCGTCGCCCACGACATCGACCACCTCGACGGGCTGTTCTGCACCGACCGCATGCGGCCCGACGTCAACCCGATTCCGGTGGGCATGATGGTGCATCGGCCGCACCTGGGGTCGTCCGCCGGTGGTCGGCGGACGGTGCTCTGCGACTGCCTGAGGTAGTTGGCACTGGGAAGGCCCGTTGACCTGGGCTTGTGCCATTTCAACTCGGCACGGCCGCAGCCAGATTGCCGAGTCTTCTTGTCATCTGCGTACACGGCGACACTCCGGCGGGGGCGAACGTTGGTGCGATGGGTTTTCGGAAACACAGATCTTCGCGTGGATCTTGGCCATAGGTTCGTCCCCACGTGATCAGTTCGCGACGGAGGGCGAGGGAACGTGGTCTCGACGTTATCTGGCGGGCCCCGGGTGGAGGGGATAGTTGAGCCGACCATTATGTGGTCCGATGCCTGCGATCTGGGCGACCTCGCGCGTCTACACAAGGGACACGAGACCTACGCGGACTCCTTGACTCTCGGGGCTGGCTGGAGCGACCGCTGGACCGCCACGTGGCGCTTCGGCCGGACGCCGGTCACCTGCTCGGTGCGGAACCTTGCCGAGGTCGAGGCGTTCCGGAGCCAGCCGGTACGCCGTTTCACCTGGCGAACGGGCCAGTGGCACCGGCCGGGCCTGGAGTACCTGGTCAGCACCGACAGGCACCACGGCTTCGAGAGCTTCGAGGAGGAACTGCTCCTGTTGATGGCCGACTTCGCGGCCGACTTGGTGGAGGCGCTGGCGCAACCGTTTCGCCTGGAGTGCTTGACCTCGGCCGGGGTGGTCAAGCACACCCCGGACTATCTGCTGCTGACCGAGTCGGGACCGTGGCTGATCGATGTCCGGCCGGCGGCACGCATCCGGCCGGAGGACGAGGTAAAGTTCGCTGCGTCGGCCGAAGCAGCACTGGCGGCCGGCTGGAACTACAGCGTGGTGACCGGCTGGCGGCAGCACATTGTGAGCATCGTCGACACTCTCTCGGCAGGCCGGCGGGACCTGGCCGACCAACTTGGCCTGGACGAACAGCTGTTACGAGCTGCCGCATCGGGCCCACTCCCGTTCGGCGAGCTGGTCGAGCACTGCAGCTATCCGGCGATCGCCAGAGCCCACGCTCTGCATCTGCTGTGGCACCGCCGTCTCGGCGTCGACATGTCCGCGCCGCTGGCCGACTCGAGCCTGGTCCGCCTAGCGGCGGACACGCGTCGATGCGGAGGCGAACCGTGACGACCCCCGCCGCAGTCGCCTGGGACCTGTCTCCCGGCAACGAGCTGATCATCGACAGCGCCGAGTGGACAGTTGAGTTGTTCGAACCGCAGGTGGGCAAGGTGGTCCTCGTGCGAGCTGACGGGCTCGCCTGGCACACCTCGGTACGGCAGCTGATGCACCACCCCACGTGCCGCTCGTCCACCCGGACTCGCAAGGACCTGCCGGCCGCGAGCCGTGGGCGGCAGCCGAAGGCGATGCCCGACCTGACGCCCGAAAAGCAGCAGTTGACCCAGCTGCGGCTGGCACACCTGAACGAGGTGGAAACCGGCTACCGCAGCGGTGACCCGCTGCTGGCCGCACCGGGTGAACCGCGCCCGCAGTACGACCCAGACACCACGACGTTGACGCAGCGCCGACAGGCCAAGGCGGAGGAACTGCGCCTGGCCGTAGCGGAGAACCCCGAGCAGGCCGCCGCACTCGGCCTGAAACAGGTCGGCTACCGGACGTTGATCCGCTGGGACATGGACCGCCGCCGCTTCGGGCCAGTGGGGCTGGCGGACGACCGGTGGCTTCGCGAGGCGACCGGGCGCCGGATCTCACCAAGCGTGCGAGAGGCGCTGTTCGCGGTCCGTGCGGAGACGCTGCACCGTTCCAAGCTCAGCGCGAAGGATCGCGAGCGCCTGATCCACCAGTACGTCCGGGAGACCTTCGGGCCGGACGAGCCCGTGCCCAGCTACCAGACGCTGCGGGTGGTGTGGCAGGAGTGGTTCGGCTCCACCGGCGCACGGCAGCGGTATGCACGCTCCGCCGCCCGCGCTCAGGAAGTAGCGACGGGCAAGCATGTCGTGGTGCACCGCCCGGGCCAGGTGGTGGCTCTTGACACCACGATTCTCCCGGTCAAGGTGCGCGAGGACGTCTTCGGTGACCCCGTCTCTGTCCATCTGACCCTGGCTTTGGACGTCTACACGCATTCGATCGTGGCGTTCCGGCTCACCTTGGTCTCAGACACCTCGATCGATGTGGCCATGGTGCTGCGGGACGTGATGATGCCGCTGCCGATGCGGCCGGACTGGGGCGAGGAGATGGAGTGGGCCTACCCGGGCGTCCCCGCGACGCTGGTGGCCGACTTCGCCGGGCACAAGGTCGCGGGCCTGCCGTTCTTCGCCCCGGAGACCGTCACCACCGACCACGGATCGGTCTACAAAAATCATCACCTGATCGAGGTTCAGCGGGTGATCGGTGCGAACATACGTCCGGCCCGGGTTCTTCGCCCGACCGACAAGCAGGCCGTGGAACGGGCATTTGGAGCCATCCAGTCGCTGCTGTTCCGGATCCTTCCCGGATATCAGGGGGTGGATGCCGCGGACCGTGGGGTGGACCCGGAGGGCGACGCCGTGCTGACCATCGCCGAGATGGAGCACCTGATCGCCACCTGGATCGTCCGGGCGTGGCAAAACCGGCGATTCGGGTCCTATGCGCCGAGCTGGGATCCGGGTGGGGACCACAGCCCGAACAGTCTGTTCGCGGCGTCGATGGCCCAGGGCGGCTTCGCGCTGCAGATACCCCGCCCTGAGCTGTACTACCAACTGCTGCCGACCCACCGGGTGATGATCCATGGCAAGCGCGGCGTGAAGATCAAGAACCTCTGGTACAACGGCGAGGCGCTTGACGAGTACCGGTTCCTGCCCTCGCGCCGCGGCGGAGTGGCCAAGAACAAGTACGTCTTCCACCGGGACCCGCGCGACCCGTGTTTCGTTTTCTTCCAGGACCCGCGCACCCACGACTGGCACACCCTGCGCTGGACCGGCCTGCCCAGCGAGGGCGAGGTGCCTGCGTTCAGCGACGCACGGGTACGCGAGGTGATGCGCGAGGTCCGCTCCCGGGGCCTTGCCCCGAAGTCGGACGCGGAACTGCTGCCGCTGCTGCTGGAGCTGATCGGCGGCAACATCCCCGTCGAGCAGTGGCCGGCCCGGCTCACCAAGAGCCAGCGCATCGAGCATGCCCGCGAGATGGCCCAGGCCGCCGCTGCGGCGGCGGACCGGCCACCCGCCGCCGGGACCGGTGCTGGTAAGCGGGCGGCTACCGATGAAGCGGACAACGTCGTGCCGCTGCGATGGCGGGAGCGGGCACAGCGGGGGCAGGCCGCGGTGGACGACGAGCGTCGCCGCCGGCGCGAGAAGGCGGTGCCCGAGCGGCCCGCCCCGCCTCCGCCGCTCGGACAGCGGTTGCGTGAACGCAGCCTTCTGGCCCTGCCGGACGAAGACGAGCGCGAGGACATCGAGGGGGAACTGTGAGTACACCGCCGTGGTCGGGGGCGACCTCGTTCCTGCCCGGGCCGCCGTTGGACCGCACCCGCTACGCCAGCTGGCAGCGTTGGCGAACGACCCGGGACAGCTTCGTTGCGGCGCCGGTGATGTCGGCCGCCGAGTACGCCCGGCTCAGCCCGCGTCAGCGCCGGATCTACAACCTGCACCGCCTGGCGACCCACAGCAGTCTGCCGGTCCAGGCCACTCCGATGAGCGAGGATGTGGCGTGGCTGGTGCGCACCCGGATCGAGGACGGGGCCTTCAGTCACAAGGCGGGCACCCGTACCGGGGTGATGGTCAACGGCGGCGGCGCCCAGGGCAAGACCGAGACCGTCTGCGAGGCCGTTGCCGCCTTCGAGGACGAGTGGCTGGAGCTGCATCAGCAGATCAACCCGGACGCGATGCCCGGCACGCGCGACCTGCACGCCCCGGTGGCATACGTGCGCTGCCCGGTCAAAGCAACCCCCATCTCCACCTGCCAGCGCATCCTGGACTTCTACGGCGAGGACTACAAGGGGATGCGCCTGGAGGATCTCGTCCGGACGGTGAACGCCGTGATCATCGACCATGCCACCAAGGCGCTGGTCATTGACGACATCACGAGGCTCAAGCTCCACCGCGAGGCGGACCAGGACGTGCTGGACCTGATCCGCGAGATGATGAGCATGCCGGTGACCTTGATCCTGGTCGGGGTCGGCATTCCCACCTCCGGGCTGCTGCGGGACGGCCGACGCGACCCGGTCACCAAGCAGTGGGTCTTCCCGCCGGTCAGGGACCGGGGCCGCAGCCCCAACGCCCGTGCCGCCACCCAGCATGAACGCCGCTTCGAACTGATCGACCTCGACCCCTTCAGATACGACACGCCGGAGCAGATCGCCGCCTGGACAGCCCACCTCAGAGGGTTGGAGGGCTGCCTGCGGCTGTTGAACGACACCGACGGCATGGTCACCGCGGGCGACATGCCGGAATACCTGTTCCGCCGCACGAACGGCGTCGTCGGCCTGTTGGAGAAGCTCATCCAGACCGGCTGCCGCCACGCCATCGAGACCAAGGAGGAGCAGCTGACGATCGACCTGCTGCAGCGGTGCACGCTCAGCCCCACCGACCTGCCCGACCTCGACGCCGAGTCGGGCGAACAGCCGTCGATCCCCGAGGTGCCCGTCCCCAAGAAGAAGCGGCAAGGCCGCAACAGCGTTTTCGATGACGCTGGCCCGGCGGCCGGAATCGCTGGAGGGGCGTGATGACACCGCCTCCGCTCGCGCGCAGTCTCGCGCCGCTGCCGGAGGAGTCGCTGCCCGGCTTCCTCTTGCGGCTGGCTCACCGCCTGGGCCGATCCCCTGGCCGGATCGCCGGCTTGTGCGGGCTGACCTCGGACGAGCGCCGGCCGCCTGCGTATCACCTGATCGACTTGCCCCACGATGTCGCCGCCACGTTCGCCGCCGTCACGCGGCTGTCCCAGGCGGAGGCTCATGGCCTCACCCTTCGCCACCGTTATGCGGCCACCTACCCGGTGCTGTCGAAGGCCCGGGCACACTCCAAGATCAACACGGTCGCTCTGCGGGATTATTGGGCGTTCAATGCCAGCAGCCGGTACTGCCCGGAGTGCCTGAACGGTGACCGCAGCCCGGTACAGTCCGCCTTCGGCGGGCCCTGGAAGCTGAGCTGGCACCTGCCCGTCGTCTTCGCCTGCCCCCTCCATCACCGCCTGCTGGAAGTGAGCTGTCCGAAGTGCGGAGACGTGGTGGGCGGAGCTGCACAGAACCGAGGAAACCTGGTCCGGCAGCCACAGCGCGAGGGCCTGCACCCTCTGCAGTGCCGCAACCTGCTGCCGGAGGAGACCTCTGCTGGGCGACGCGCCCTCCGCAAGGAATCCTGCGGGGCCCGGCTGGACATGACCCCGCAGACCAGCGGAAGCCAGCTGTCCGAGCAGGAGCGAGCTCTCATGATCACCTTGCAGGAACGCCTGGACCGGCGGCTCGCCCCAGACCCAGCCGAACCTGCTGCCGCCACGCCAGGCGACCCCTTCCCTGATCTCATCCTCGCAGCCGGGCTGATCAAGCTCAGCTGGCCCGCCGGCGCCGATTTTGCACCCACGCACGCGATAGCCGCGCTCATCGACGCCCACGCCGCACCGATCACCGCGATACTCGACGGCCCCCGGCCCACGCACAGTACGTACCTGCGGATTGCGGACCTTTGGCCAGCCCCGAGTGACCCAGCAACCTGCGGCGCCCTCCTGTTGGCTGCGGACACCCTCCTCGGCGATCGCGAGCCCTCGTCACTACGAGAACGTGTCCAGCCACTGGTACAGGCTGCCTACGAGCGCGCACCGAAGCGCGCCTACCATCTGCTGCGAGGCGCAGAGGTGTCCGCGGCCGTGGCCCGCTCCCTGGTCCGGCGGCGCCAGATCTTCCACGCCGGCGGCAGCAGCCGAGGACCTGGCCGCCTGCGAGGCCCCTCACGGGACTGCCGCTTCAGCGCGGAGGAAGTCCCGCAGCTGGTTCCGCAAGCCTGGTTCGACGACCATCTCGCTCACCTCATCGACCGCATTCCGCAGAGGAAGAAAAACAGCTGGACCGTGCGCCATCTGCGGCGAGCAGCGTCCCTGAAGCTGGTGGAGATGACCGCCGGCGGCACCTGGGGTGAATGCGCGGAGACACTGGGCATGCCGCGCGGCTGCGCGGCCGGGACCCTCCAAGTGCTCAACGGGGCGCTGCCCGGTGACCTGTGGGAGGAGCTCGCAGCCAGCGTGGAGCGGATCGCTGCCGAACTCGACCACAACCCCAACCGGATCAACTACGCGCGACGACGTCGAGCCATGGCCACCTGGCGGATGCCGATGTCCGATTGGCCCGAGCTGTGCGACGGCATTCCCAAGCTCGGCCGCCTCGCCGGGCAGGCGCCGAACCTTGGCACCGTCCTGGTCTGGGCTGAAGTCACCCAGTCCGAGCACCTCAACTGCCCTGTTCTTGCCGCGACGGTTCTTGACAGCCGGGAGAGGTACCTGCTGGTCGACCGTGTTGCCCAGTTCCTCACCCCGGCCAACCAGAAGGCCGGGCGTCTCGAGCTCCGCCGCCGGCTTGGCCTGTACGCCGCCCGCCTCGCCGTGCAGTGCGACTCCGCGGCCTCCGGTACCTTCGGGCGGGACACTGCGACAGCTCCATCTGACCGGAGCAAAGTCGCCGAATTATGAGATGAAGCGGGATCAAGTTGCCTTGGCGAGCCGGTCCCAGAGGGCGCTCTACTCTGTGGTCTGGCCGTGGGTGGGGAGTGAAGGTCGTTGCTCCAACGTCCCTGTGTCCACTGGTAGACGACTCCACTGCGCTTCTAGCGACTGTCGAGCGTCGAGGTCAACGCTGTCGTGAACTCTTTCGCTGAACGTTGCGCATGATCGTTGATCCGGTTCGCGATGGCGGTGGCACCGTCACCCTCTATCAGGTGTGCCAGCCGGTCGATGCGCTGGTCGTGCACATGCGAGGTGTAGGGGAGGGTTGCGAGGTAGAAGTCGGCCGCCTCGTAGGCGAGGTGGAAGATCTGTTTCTTCAGGTCGTTCTCGGTCAGATAGTCACCTTCTTTCGGCGCTGCCGGCTGTGGCGCTCCCACGCACAGGACCGGTGTACCGCGCCCCCATGAGTTCAACGCCAGGTGGTAGGTGTCTGTGATGACCAACCGGTATCGCGGAAGGACTGCCAGAAGGTCGCCCATGGTCCGCTCGCCGGGCCGGAGGGTGAGATCGCGGAATGGCTCGGGAACCGGGCGGTCGAACCAGGGGAGCCACTCCATCTGCGTCCCCAGCCGCTTTGCCACGTTCCGGCAGAATCCCGGGAGCCAGTCTGGAATTTCCGTTCGTGACCCGAGGAACACTCCGACCGCTTTCCCCGCAGGCAGCTCCCGAGACCACTGGGTGGTGGGAAGCAGTTCCTCCTCTGGCCGTGACAGAAGGGCCGCGTCCGCGCCGAAGGTCTCCCCGGTCTGGTCACCACGTAGCTGTGCGATCTTCACGGCCGACAGGGGGTCACGCATCCAGACCCGGTTGCTGCGGGTCATCAGCCGGATGAAGGCCGGGCCGTATTCCTTGTCCTCGTAGTCGGACTGTGTGTTGTGCAGAATGGAGCCTCCGTATGCCAGGGTCCGTGCCAGGACGTCATCCGGTTCCTCCACGAGTAGCAGGTTCCGGACGAGCAGTCGGTGCACGGCGGCGGGGTCGGTCATCCCGGCGTGGTCCCGCAGGCGCTTCGCCGCGTCCTGTATCAGATAGTGGCGCGCGTGGAGGAAGTCTCCCCAGAACACCACGGCGTCGTGCTTGCGCAGTGCCGGGCGGTACTCGTCCAACGGCCTGAACGCGGCGGGAAAGTCGACCTGGCCTATGTCAGTGCGTTGCGGCGCGGTTTCCGGTGGGTGCAGGGTGTGCCAGGTGACGTGGATCTCCCGTCCGTGTTCCTCCGCGGCTCGACGGCGCAGGGACTCGAAGGCGAGGTCCACGGTCATCATGCCCGGACTCCGGTACCCGGGGTTGGAGGCCGTGATGACGGCTACGCGCGCGGGTTCACAGTGCGGACCAGTCACCGCTCTCCATGATCCGTCGCAGCGGTACCTCGTCGTCGGTCTCGGGGAGGTGGAATCCCTCGTATCGGTCTCCGGCGCCCAGGAGCTGGCGCTGCACGGGCGAGAGGGCCGCCAGCCGCTGCGGGGACAGGTCGTATTTCTCGATGGGGCGGATCCACCGGTAGGCGTAGGCGTAGAACAGCGTCGACCTCGTGCTGCCGGAGCGGTTCGCACCCACCGTGTGCCAGACGCGGGAGTCGATAACGATGGCGGAACCTGCCGGAGCGAGGATGGGTACGGATCCAGGCGGTTCGGGGCCTGTGGGCTTGGGCGTCTCCGGGCCGATGTGGGAGCCGGGAATCACGAGGGGGCCGCCGTCCTCGACGCGGGTGATGTCAGTGAGCGGATAGGACACCTTCACCGAGAGCAGTGGGAGCGGGAAGGTCAGGGTATAGGTGATGCCCTGCAGGTCCCGGTGCCAGTTGAACGGGAAGTCGACGTCGTCCGGCAGGGACTCGTTCTGGTCGAGGTGCGAGTGGTAGACGAAGATGTTCCAGCCGAGTGCGGCGCACACAGTGGGCAGCGTGGTGGCGAGTGCCATCGGTTCGAGGAAGGCGGGCTCCAGCTCCTGGACCGCGAAGAGCACATGGCGGCGCGGGGTGTAGTAGCCGCGGGCCCGGTCCCGGAACTTCTCCTGCGTCAGACGGGCTGCCGCCGAGAGCCGTTCCACCTGCTGTGGCGTGAGGGCGTCGGGGATCACCTCGTAGCCGTGTTCCGCGAGCCTGGGTGTCTGCATGATCGACGTGCTGGTCATGGCCGATCTCCCGTCGACATCCGTCTTTCACGTTTCGTCCGGCGGAAAGCGATACTGGTGCCCGAATCACTATAGAGGTGATCGCTGACAACTGAAGGCCGGATCCGTTGATGGCTGAATTTAGGTGTGCGAGGCGTATTTTCCGGTTCCTTTCCGCTGTGTCGTGGTCATAGAAGGTTGGCGTCGTTCGTTTTCGGGCAGGGTCAAGAAATTCGGACCGCGGAAGAGATCCAGGGATCCCCGGAGGACTGGGTGACGAATTCACGCTGGCAGCACCAGGAGGAGATTGAAGGGGTTCGGTTGGACGTCGACCCCGCCCTCGTGGCGAAGAACAGCACGGAGCCCGTCGCCCGGACGACGCTGTCTGATGGACGCCCGGCCTGGCTGGTCACAGGGTGGGCGGAAACCCGTCAGGTGTTCACCCATCCGGCGTTCAGCCGCACTGTGGCCACGGGCCTGCGGGACAAGGGCGTCGAGCCGACGTTCATGCTCGACATGGACCCGCCCGCGCAATCGCGCATCCGCAGCAGGGCCGTCGGCGCCTTCACGCACAGGCGCATCGAGCAGATGCGGCCGGCATCGGAGCGGACCGCGGACGAGTTGCTCGACGCGATGGTGACGGAGGGCGAACCGGCTGACCTGGTGGGGCGGTTCGCTCAGCCCCTGCCCCTGACGGTGATGTGCGACATGCTGGGCATACCCGCACAGGACCGCGCGATGCTGCATCCATGGTCGGAGGTGCTGCTGTCATTGACGGCGCACAGCCAGGAGGAGATCGACTCCGCGTGCGCCGGCCTGGACTCGTACATGTCCGGATTGCTCCGGCAGCGCCGTGCCGATCCGGCCGATGATCTGCTGTCCGCCCTCGTCCATGATCCGCGGCAGAGCGGTGAAGACCCCCTCACCGACGACGAGCTGGTGCATCTCGGTGTCAGCTTGCTGGTGTCCGGGTTTCCGGCGACGGCCAGCCAGATCACCAATTTCAGCTACGTCCTGCTGAGCCGGCCCGACCTGTGGGGGCAGCTGCGGGACGACCCGGCCCTGGTCCCCAGGGCCGTCGAGGAACTGCTCCGCTTCGTCCCCCTGGGATCCGACGCCGGACTTCCCCGGGTGGCTACAGAAGACGTGAAGATCGGGGGGCAGCTGATCCGGGCGGGAGACACGGTCATGGTGTCCCGTCCTTCGGCCAACCGTGACCGGGCCGTCTTCTCCCGCCCGGACGAGATCAGCCTTGACCGGGTCGACAACCCCCATCTCGCGTTCGGCTACGGGATCCATCACTGCCTGGGTGTTCATCTCGCGCGGCTGGAACTCCAGGTGGCCATCGGGCGTCTGGTGACCCGCCTGCCTCACCTGCGCATCGCCGTCCCCCATGAACAGTTGCGGTGGCGTACCGGCCTGGTGGTGCGCGGCCTGCGCGAGCTGCCGGTGGCCTGGACCGTTACCTGACCGATGTGCAGAGCCGCCCGCTCCATCCGGTGCAGCGGGCGGTCGGGTACGGCCATCCGGGTCAGACGTGACCGAAGTAGTCGCGGTGCACCACCACGGAGTACGCGTAGTCCAGGAGCGTGCCCCAGCTGAAGACCGGCATGTCGATGCGCCGCTGGATCGCCCGGGCGAACGGCTGAACCGCCCCGCACTCCAGGACCATCGCGCCCATGTCGGGGTGCTGCCGGGCGAACTCCTCGGCAAGGGTGACCAGTTCCGCCTCCACCACCTCGTACTCGGCGTGCCGCGCGGCGGGATCGGGGTCGTTGTACAGGCGGACAAGGGTGGGGCAGTGCCCGGACTCGTAGATGCCAGTGACCGGGTGGCGGCCATCCGTCTCGATACCCACCGCCTTCAGATGGTCGTCGGTCAGGTGGTCGCGGAACGCCACCATGAGTCCGACCGTCCGGTGCGCCCCCGCGACCGCTCGAGCCAACGGAGCCTGGAGCAGGCTCGACATGAACACGGGCACGTCGACGGCGTCGGCCACTTCCCGCTGGAAGTACGCGAAGTAACCGCACTCGGCCGCGATCGCCCGACAGCCCAGGTCCTCCAGCCGCCGCGCGGAGGCGATGATCGGCTCCACACAGGACGACTTGTCCGATTCGAAGATCAGCTCGTCGAAACCGACTCCGCGGACGATGTCGTACTGGATGGGAAAGGGATACGCGCTGGGGTTGCGCATATCACCGGGGAATCCCGGGTACACGTCGTCGATCAACATGATTCCCAGCCCCATACCGTATGCGCGGTGCTGTTTCCGGGACCGTATTTCGGACAAGCCCGGGTCACGGGATCCGTACCACATGAATTTCACCTTCCTGTTCGGCGTGAAACGGCTGTGCGGCAGGCGTGGGCGGTCCCTACGCTGTCTGCATGGATTACGCCATCGCGTTACCTTTCGGCGGCCAGGGTGTGATGGACGGGGACTGGGTGGCTGAATTCGCCCGGCATGCCGAGATCTGCGGATTCGAATCCGTCGTCGCCGCCGAGCATTCCGTCATGGTGAACGGCACGTCGAGCCGCTATCCCTACAGCCCCACCGGGCGTCTGGCTGTCCCCGCGGACAGCCCTGTCCCGGACCCGCTGGAACTGCTGAGTTTCCTCGCCGCACGCACCACCGGCATCGGGCTTGCGACCGGGGTGCTCATCCTGCCCAACCACCACCCCGTTGTGTTGGCCAAGCGCGCCGCCACCGTGGACACCCTTTCGCGTGGCCGGCTCCGGTTGTGTGTCGGGGTCGGCTGGCTCCGGGAGGAGATCGAGGCGTGCGGCGTGGACTTCGCCACGCGTGGCCGTCGTGCGTCCGAGCAGGTGGAGGTGATGCGCGCGCTCTGGGCGGACTCCGGCCCCGAGGGAGCAGCGTACGAGGGGGAGTTCTTCCGGTTCCGGGATGTCGTGTGCCGCCCCGGTCCCTGGCGGCCCACGGGAATACCCGTTCACTTCGGCGGTCACAGCACCGCTGCCGCACGGCGGGCCGGCCGGTACGGCGAGGGGTTCCAGCCGCTGGGGGTCGACCGGCCCGAACTGTTGCGGCTGCTGGACGTCATGCGCCGCGAGGCGGAGTGCCATGGCAGGGATCCGGACGCAATGGAGGTGACGCTGTACCGGGGGCTCACGGAGCTGAGGCGGCGGGAGGCGGCCGAGCTGGCGGCGCTCGGCGTGCACCGGATCGTCCTCCAGGTGGAGGCGCGGGCGGATCTGGAACGGCTCAAGGACCAGATGTCCGCCTGTGCCGAACGGCTCATGCACGGCAGCCCCGGCGCCAGTTGAGCCGTTCACGGCCCGGCGGCCGTCGCCGTATCCGGACACGGCGACGGACCGTCGTCAGCCGGCTGCGCGTCGGCGTGCGGTGAGCCACACGCCGGCGCGCGGCCGGAGATTCGCCGCCACGGTCAGCCTCGGTGTGCGCCGGGGGTGCGGGGAGAACTCGTACCGCTGGAGCGTCTGGGCGAGGATCAGGTGCCCGAGCGTCATCGAGAACTCCCGGGCCACACAGCCCCGTCTGCCGCTGCCGAAGGGTATCCACGCCTGCCGGTGCCGGAGCTTCGCACGCTCCGGTGCGAACCGCTCCGGGTCGAAGTGTTCGGGCGCCTCCCAGACGTCGGGGTGGGTGTGGATGCGGTGGATCAGCACGACCACGTTGGTGCCGGCCGGGACGGCGACGCCGTCAATGACGTCGTCCCGGGCGGCCCGGCGCTGCACCCAGTAGGTGGGCGGGCACAGCCGCAGTGCCTCCTTGAGGACCATACGGAGGTACGGCAGGGCGGCGAGATCCTCGAAACGGGGGCACCGTCCGGCCAGTACCTTGTCGACCTCAGTACGGGCAGCGTGCTGGGCGTCCTGGTGGCGGGCCAGCAGGTGCAACGCCCAGCTCACCGAGATCGCCAGCGGCTCCGCGCCCAGGAGCAGCGAAACTGCCTCGTCCCGTAGTCCTTCCGCGTCCAGTTGGCGTTCCGCCGCCGAGAGTATGTCGACCAGTTCAGGCGCCCTGGCCGACCGTGCGGGGCCGCGGCGGGCGACAACGTCGCGGACGACGTTCTCGATGACCCCGATCGCCTGCCGTTGCCGACGACGGCCGGGGAACGGCGCCCAGGGCGGCACCGCGGAGGCGAGCATGCCCACCCACATGTAGTTCATGATCTGCTCGAAGGCCCGCGAGACCTGGCCTATCTCATGATCGTTGATCGGTGCCCCGTAGAGCAGTTCGGCGAGTGCCGTGGTGACCGCGGTCGTGACTGGAGGCACTACGTCCAGGCCCGGTTCCGCACCGTCCTGCGCTGTGGGCCAGGCAGCGGTGTGCTGTTCGACGAGCTGTGCCATGTGGTCGGTCATTGCCTTCAACGCTCCTTGCCGGAACGCCGGGCCGATGAGATCGCGGCGGCTGCGCCAGTGTTCGTCCTCCACGTCGATGGTGGACAGCCCTTGCCCTGTGAGCGGCAGGAGCGTTGCCCGGAATCCGGTGGGTCCGCCCTTGTCGACGTAGTTACGTGCGTTCTCGATCAGGACGTGGTGGGCATGGCGGGGGTGGCTGACCGCCACCAGGCCGGTGACGCCGAGATCCAGGTGGACGATGTCCCCATGTGCGCGGTGGATGTCGGTCCAGAACGACTCCTTTCGCCGTATCAGGTCCGGCAGGCAGCCCAGCACGGGCCAGGTGCTGACGGTGGGGATGGTCCGCACAGCCGCCGCGTGGCCCGTCATATCGCCTTGGTGCCGATCAGAATGCCGTGCGGGGTCCATGTGGGCAGCGCGATCCGCCGCAGCTCGGTGAAGCCCGCGGCCCGCAGTGACTCCTCGTGCTGCGACCAGGGATAGATCATGCCGCCCTCGGCCGGCAGCGCGGCGAAGTACACACTGTCCAGGGCGGCGATCAGCGGTCCGTCCCCGCTGTCGTCCGACATCGAGTTGAACACGGCCACCCGGCCGCCTGGCCGTAGGGCGTCGTGGGCCTTGCGCAGCAAGGTGGTGTTCTCTTCCGGTGTCCAGATGACCAGCTGGTGGGCGAAGAGGACACAGTCGAAGCCGGCCGGGAAGGGGTCGGCGAAGAGGTCGACACCGCGCACGGTGATGCGGTCCGCCAGGCCCGCCTGCCGGATGCTGTCCTCGGCCACGGGGATGGAGGAGGGGATCTCCAGGACGGTGACCTGCAGGTGCGGGTTGGCCGCGGCGAGAGCGATGGCGTTGACGGCGTCGCCGCCACCGCAGTCCAGTAGCGACCGGGCCTCGGTCAGGTCCAGATGGCGCACCAAGTGCTGATTGGCCAACTGCGACCAGGACCGCATGTAGCGGTAGAAGACTTCTTCCAGGTGCGGGTTCTGCGCCAGGCGAGGGTAGAGGTCCTTTCCCTCGCCGGGGATCCGCCGCAGCCCTACGTTGGTGTTGCGTCGCAGCGACTCGGTGAAGTCGGCCTGGCCCTCGTAGACGATGTACTGCTCGAAGGCGACGGTGTTCACGACGTGCGTCCACTCGCCACGGTCCATCAGCTCGCCGATCTCGGCCGAGAGCCGGCACACGGGACCTTCGCGGTGGATGAGCCGCAGCGCCGCGCAGCCCAGCAGCAGGACATCGCAGGCACGTTTCTCCAGATCGAGCGCGGTACGGACCTCCTGAACAGAAAGCGGTCCTTTTTCCGCCAGAAGATCGAAGAGCCCGAGCTCGCACGCGGCGTTGAGATACTGGAAAGCGGCATGCCCGAACAGGATCATGGAAAGCCCGTCCGAGTTCCATGGGTTGCTCGAACCAAGCGAAGCGGATGCGGTGCCCGAGAAAACGGTGCTGTTGACCTGATCGGCTGTCACTGCGCCTCCCTAGGCGTGCCGGTCGGACCGCACGGAGAAGTCCAGATAGGACCATGAGAGCCTCTCCCCGGCGTGATCCGCTGTCAAGGAGGCGAATGAATCATGACGGGTACCAGCCGCACCTGACTCTATTTGGATGCTACATTCAAGCCATTATCGATAGTCGCTGTAGATTTCACCGGTGCTCGGCGTGTTCACTCGTGCAGTGGCACACTTACCCGTCGAGAAGGGCTGATCCGGGATGTCCGTACACAGTTACGACGAATGGTCGCCCCTGAAAGAGGTCATCGTGGGCTCCGGGGTCCGCTATGACGCCCACGAAGTGGAGCTTTCCTTCAAGCTCTTCTTCCACGATGTGGCCGGAGCCTTCTACTACCCCACGTATGGAACCCCGGTCGAGGGGCGGCAGGAGCTGAAGAAGCGGTACGTGGAGGAACTGAACGAGGACGTGGAGGAGCTGGTCACAGCACTCAAGGACCTATCGGTCACGGTGCACCGGCCGAAGACGCTCACGCGGTCCGTCGAGTTCCGCACACCGTACTGGCAGGCCAGCTGCGTACCCGCGCTCAATGTGCGGGACCAGGCCGTCGTCTTCGGGGACGAGATCATCGAAACACCTCCGCAGGTGCGCGCCAGATACTTCGAAAATGATCTCCTAAAGCCGGTGTTCTACCGGTACTTCCAACAGGGCGCGAAATGGACGACCATGCCACGCCCGGTGATGACGGACCGGTCGTTCGATATTTCGTATGTCAACGGCCAGCATGCTCCCGCACTTCAGGAGATCTCCGACCCGAAATCTTCCGAATTCGATGTGGGCTTCGAGATGCTGCTGGATGCGGCGCAGTGCGTGCGTTTCGGCAAGGACGTGATCGTGAATGTCGCGACGGAGAATCACGCGCTGGCGGTCCGCTGGCTGGAACGCCATCTCGAAGGCCGGTTCCGCCTCCACGTCATGTACCGGTTCTCGGACAACCACATCGACAGTCTCGTTCTTCCCCTACGTCCTGGGACCCTGCTGGTACGGAATCCCGAAGTGGCCGAGAAACTTCCGGATCCTCTCCGGTCATGGGACCGGATCTACCCCCCGGACCCGACCGACGACATATTCCCGCGGTACGAGGACGACGACATGATCCTCACCACCAAGTACATCGACATGAATGTGCTGTCGGTGGACGAGAACACGGTCATCGCCAACTCGCTGTTCCCCGAACTCATCAAGGTGCTGGAGCAGAACGGCTTCACCGTCGTCCCCGTACGCCACCGGCACCGGCGCCTGTTCGGTGGGGGATTCCACTGCTTCACGCTCGACACCGTCCGGGCCGGCGAAGCCGAGGACTACTTCAGCTGACCGTCCAGCGGGCGCGAGGGGAGGCGTGGGGTCAGCGTCTCCTTCGCGCCGTGTCCTCAGCCGACTCCTCCGCAGGCGCTGATGTTCTGACCTGTCAGCCATGAGGCCGACGGGCTGGCGAGCCAGACGATGACCTCGGCAACCTCCGCAGGGGTGCCGACCCGGCCGAGCGAGGCGAGGCCCGAGGCCCAGGTCCGGTCGTGCTCGGGCATGAGCGCCGTTTCCGTGAAACCAGGAGAGACGGTGTTCACCGTGATCGCGCGTGGCCCGAGCTGCCGTGACAGTGAACGCGCGAACTGCTCCACCGCCCCCTTGCTGCCCAGGTAGAGCGGAGTGTTGGGCAGCAAGAGCCGGGTGCCCACCGTCGAGACGGCGATGATGCGACCGCCGTCGGGGAGGCGGAGAGCGGCCTCGCGCAGAGTGAGGAAGGCACCCTTGGCATTGACACCGAAGACGTGGTCGAAGTCCTTCTCCGTGCTCTCGGTCAGGGGCTTGGTGACCACCACTGCGGCATTGGCGACCACGATGTCCACGGCGCCGAAGGCTGCCTCCGCCTCGTCGAACAGCCGGCGCACCTCCCCCTCCCGGGCGACGTCCGCGTGAACGGCCATGGCTCGACCACCGGCCGCCTCGACTTCCGCCACGATCTCGTCGGCAGAGCCCTCGTCCTTGACCCAGTTGACGACCACGTGGGCCCCCGCCTCGGCGAGCCCACGCACCACGGCTCTACCTATGCCCCGCGAGCCGCCGGTCACCACTGCTGTCTTGCCGGTGAGGGAAGGAGACATGGGAGGATTCTCCGTGCGCCACCGCACACCCCGCCAGATCTCTTCCCGCCATACAACTGCCCCGGCCGCGGCGTCGGGGTCACCAGGCGATCGGCAGGTCGCGGACCCCGTAGACGAACTTCTCCGTACGGAATGACAGCTCAGATAGCGGCCGGTCCAAACGAAGTCGGGGAAACCGCTGGAGCAACGCCGGGTACGCCACCTGGAGCTCCAGACGAGCGAGGTGCTGTCCCAGGCACTGGTGAGGCCCGTGACCAAAGGTGAGGTGACGGCGTGTCATCGAGCGACGCACATCCAGCCGGCCGGCATCCTCGAACACCTCAGGGTCCCTGTTGGCGAGGTCGCCGGCGAAGATGACCGGATCACCGGCTTTGATCACGTATCCGTGCAGGCCGATGTCGGCGACCGCCACCCGACGCCGTCCCATGTGCGTGACGGAAAGGTACCGGAGCAATTCCTCGACCGCAGTCGCCACCTGGTGAGGACCGCCGTCCCGGACGAGGGCCAGCTGGTCGGGGTGCTGGAGCAGCGCGCAGATGCCCAGCGCGATCATGGCGGTGGTCGTCTCCTGGCCGGCCGCCAGCAAGAGCCGTGCCTCACGCGCGCATTCCTCACGTGTGGTCCGGCCAGTGGCCAAGTGCTCGACGGCCAGGCGGCTGAGCAGATCGTCCTCGGGAGCGTTGAGCTTTTTCTCGACCAGTTTGCCGAGGTAGGCGGTCAGCGCACAGGACGCGTCGAGCGCAGCCTGAGGCGTACTGCGGGTGTCCACCACCACGGCGTTCGCCTCCTGGAAGAACCCCCGGTCCGCGTACGGCACCCCCAGCAACTCGCAGATCACCCTGACCGGTACGGCCATGGCAAATGCGGAGACGAGATCCGCAGGCGGCCCCGCGTCCTCCATGAGATCCAGCAACTCGGCGACGATCTGTTCGATACGCGGCCGTAACCCGGCCACACGCCGCACAGAGAATTCACCCATGAACTTACGCCGTGCTGCGGCATGATCGGGATCATCCATGCTGATGAAGGTGCGGTTGTGGTCGCGTGTGGCGTCCTCGGCGGCGCTGACGGCCGGATAGGAAGGATGAGTGTCGTCCGCGCTGATGCGCTTGTCCCTGAGCAGCGCGACCTGGTCGGCGTAGCGGGTGACGAGCCAGGCCGTGGTGCCGTTCCACAAGGTGACCTTGGAAATCGGCGCAGTCGCGATCAAACGTGCTCGCTCAGGAGGCGGGTCGAAGGGACGTCCCGGCACTCGCCGTGTCGTCCAGGCGGCCGGTTTCAAGGGCGGCTTCGGCGGTGGCTCCGGCATGATCCGTCCTTCCGTAGGAAGACGATCCGGTCGGACCGTAACAGGCGCGAAAGCTGCACAGAAGGTCACACACGCACAGGACATGCACTTCCGGACACATCCACGCCGTGAAGAGACCCCACCCCACCACATGGCGAGCCCGGACATGCCCGTGCAACCTGGCGCGGGTGCAAGCGGCACTCGAGGCCACACCGGCAGAGCGGGAACGGACCGGGGGCACGTGTGCCCCTGCGTCGGCGGCTCGAAGACTGCGACGCGATGGCGCGGTCGACGGCGGCACAGCGCTGCTCAGCCTCCGCGTTCCATCACATCTGCGGATGGTTCGGCCGTGACTTCGCCGAGCCTTCCGCAAGTCCAAGCCCTTGTGTGAACGCACGCTACCAGAAGGCGAGTTACGGGCACGCCTGTTGTGGCGCGGGGCGATCTGTCGGGTGCCGTGCATGCCCAGTAGGCTGGCATCGACTCCGAGTCGAGGTGCATCGTCACGCGAGGCTTCGTGCAGCGCGACATGCAGCCGCAAGACACCTGCTCTACCGGGGGGTTTGCTACTCCCCGGGACGTCGAACGCGTGACGGCGACGTGGACGCCAATCAGGCCCTGCGCCGCATGACCTGCTATTCGAGGCGGAGGTCGGGACGTGAAGGTAAAGCGGCTGGGGACCTATGTCGGCGCCGTCGTCGAAGGTTTCGCGCTCGACGGGAACGACCACTCGCAGCGGGATACCATCCGGGAACTGCTGCTGGAGCACAAAGCGCTGTTCTTCAAGGCACAGAACTTGAAACCGAGCGAATTCGTAGCGGTTGCTCGCAACATCGGAACCCCAGAGGTTCATCCGTTCCTCTCGGGCGACGAGATGATGCTGAACGGGTTCTCGCTCTTATTTCCGTACGCAGAGCACCCTGAGATCAATGGCGTATACCACGACGAGAAGAACACGCGTGATTTCAAGTCCTGGCACAGTGACCAAGTCTGGCACCATGCGCCGAGTTCCGTCACGATGCTGCGGAGCGTGCTGGCCCCGCCAGTCGGCGGAGACACCTGCTGGGCCGACATGTCCGAGGCGTACAACTCCCTGTCCGAGTCGATGAAGCGTGATATCGACGGCCTGCAGGTGGTCCACGACTGGGTGCAGAGCTACGGAACGGCCTTCGAGGGCAACGAGAGTGCGTTCCGTCGGCTGCGGAAATACTATCCGGCCCAGATGCATCCCCTGGTCCTACGCCATCCATGGAGTGGCGAGAAGGTCTTGTTCTCCAACAGAGTATCGGCGGTCCGCATCGAAGGTTTGCCAGAGGCGGAAAGCCGCTCTTTACTGGACATGCTCCATCTACGGGCGTGGCTTCCCGAATTCCAGTGCCGGTTCCACTGGGAAGAGGGAGACGTCGCGATATCGGAAAATCTGGCCACGCAACACTACGCGGTGTCCGACTACTGGCCGCATCCTCGAAAACTGGAGCGGATTACCCTGGCGGGCTCCCCACTCCAGTGACAGGTAGAGAGTTCCCATACTCGTACCCGGCTGACGGTGAGACGTCGAGCTCCTGGCCGCCGCCGGCCAGTTCCTGGTCAGTGACGGCGAAGGGCGCGCAATGAGTCCCGCCTGGTCTCGGCAAGAGGGTCCTGGCCACGACACAGTCATACGCCTACCGCTGGTGAGAGAAGAACAGCTTCAGCCACGCATACTGCCGCCGATCACGCCGAAGGCCAGAGATGACGAACGCAGCCCAACAGAGAATCTCTTACTGCGTGACCTGCAAGAACCGGTTGTGGCAGCTCCGCGAGACCTTGCCGGAGAACTTGGCGCGAGTGCAGGCCGACGGTAATGCGGAGATCGTCCTCATCAACTACAATTCGGACGACGAACTCGACGAGTGGGTGCGGAGATACCGGGAACAGATCGATTGCGGCTTGCTTCGCTACCTTCATGAACGAACCGCCCGATTCATCCACCTCCCCAAGGCGAAAAATCTTGCGCATCTTGGAGCCACCGGTGAGTTCCTGGTCAACTTGGACGGCGACAACTTCATCGGGGACACGATCCAAACTTGGCGTGCACTGTGGACCGCGTGTCATGACACCTTGATTCATGGCTTCTGTGCAGAAACTGATGCCTTCTGTGTCGGGGCCAGAGACGGCAAGCCAGCTGACGGAAACGGAACGTATGGAAGAATCGGTCTGCCGCGCTCGCACTTTATAGCCCTGGGTGGTTATGACGAAGAGATGCCACCGGCTTCACAGGAGGATGTTGATTTTATCGATCGGGCGCGCGCCCGCGGCATCAACATCGTGCGTTCTCCGCAGTCGGGGCGGGCGGCGATCTGCAACAGCATTGAAGAACGGCTCCAGTACTGCGGCAGCAGACTCGCGTGGCAGGACATGCGGAAAATTGCCGAACAGCGCCGACGGGAAAACCTGGAACTTGGTCGAATCACCGTCAATCGTGGCCGCTCACCAGTGAAGGTTCTACTCAACTTCACTGAGGAGATAGAGCTTTAAGGCCACGTCTTCAGAGATCATCTCGTGATGGATCATTGTGGCTGCGATAGGCCGGCCATGAACTCATCGACCTTGAGTGGGAGTTACGCGGTTTCCTGATACCGCGAGCCGTAGCGGGGCGACCTCGCGTCGAGGACCGGGAGATCATCAACGGCATGGTCTACAAGATCCGCACCGGGGTCTCCTGGCGCGCCCTGCGGACCTGTTACGGCCCGTGGAAGACGGTGTCACCCGCTTCCGCCGCTATGCCCTGAACGGTGTGTTCACCCGGGCCCTGCAGCAGATCCAGGCCCAGGCCGATGCAGCCGGCGACATCGACTGGCTGGTCCAGATCGACTCCACCGTCGTGCGCCCGCCAGCACGCCGCCGCTATCCGCCGAAAAGTCGGCAGCATCGGATCGGCGACGTGCGTCGTCCGGTCAGTGTCCGCAGCCGGGTGTTGGTGACAGTTGTCGCTGTTATGTGTCAAGTGTGGGCGTCAGTCGCATGCTTGTGACGAGGCGCCGTAGTTGGCACCTGAGCGACTCCCTGACCAGCACACATGCCAACCGTGCTGCGGAGCGGATCGCTCGATTAGGCGGTCTTGTTGGCACTTCCGTACAGCCGGTCGCCGGTCGCGGTACCTTCGATCAGGAGGTCTTCGCGATTGGCGATCTTGATGCCATCTATCGCGCTTCGGTGCCAACTACAGCGCCTCGTCACAATGCTCAACAGATGCCGGGCGCAGCCCGTTACGGCCGGGCCACTGGAACACGAGGCGGCAGTAGGGCTTGTGCAGGACGTCCCCAGCAGGCAGCTCGCGGTCGGCGGTGCCGACCGGGTACACGGTCAGGACAGGGTCGTTTTGTTTACCGTCGTTCTTGCGCACGGCGTGATCCCAGGCTCTCACCGTGGCCGCCAACTGCTCGGCGCGCTGCGCGCCGTGCTGTCCGAAGCCGTGGACGACCCACTCCCACTCCTTTTCGGCAGGGCTGTCACCGTGCCGGGTCTGAACATGGACGAGGTAGGCCAGTGAGGCGTCGCCGAGGATCGCCGGCGCATCGCCGTCCTTCGCGATCTGGGTGGCGCCTGTGCCTTTGTCCCGGTGGGCGGACAGACGGACGAAGCCGGGCAATGTGGTGGCCGCGTAGAGCTGCAGCGAGCCGAAGTAGAAGCCCGCCTCCATGGTCCCGTCGGTGGCGACCTGGTAGCGCGGCCCGCGCAGCGCCTCCTCCAATCCCTCCGTCGTGGCCGGGGTGCCGTCTTCGCATCGGAGCTTCAGCTCGCCGTCGGGGAGGTCCACGACCGGGCGGGCGTGTTCGTCCTGGGCGCGGAGGAATCCGCAGTGGATGAACTCTCGCGCGTACAGCACCTCACCGCGCCGCTCGAACGCGATCGCCCTGGTGTATCCATGGCTCGCAAGAGGAGTCCGGCTGTCGGGCGGCTTCAGGACCGGGCCGGTGCGGGTCCATCTCCGGGGCGCTCACTTCCGCCGCTCCCAGCCGGTCTCGGTGTACAGCCGGCCGGCACGAATCCCCTCGATGGCCGCTCGGGTGTAGGGAACGGTCGGCTCGGGCAGGCCGGCGACAGGCCACCAAGCCCAACGGAGGCACTTGTCCGGCTCCAGCACGCGGGGCTCGCCCTCCCACCGGCTGGGCCGGAAGAACAGCTGAACGCGCGGAACGGCGTCCTCGTGGTCGAGGAGTTGCACGGTATGCACGAGGGTGAGGTCTTCCTCGGCGACGACCAGCTTCGCCTCCTCCCTCGCCTCCCGTGCCACGCAGGTCCGGGCCGGTTCTCGTTCCACATGGCCTGTGAGCAGATGCCACTGGCCGCCCGCGTATGCCGAGTCCGGGTGCCGCTGCCCGAGCAGCACCATGCCGTCCCGCTCCAGGTACAGGTGGCCGCCGATCACGTTCAGTTCCGCGCTCACGCCGTACCACCTCCGCCCACCGCGGGATTGCGCTGTGCGTCGCCGGCGGGGGCGGCGCCGGGTGAGGGGACGGGTGGTTGCATGAGTGGATCTCCTGGATGGGAGGGGACGGGCTGGGCTCCGGGCATCTGGCGGAGGCTGCGTAGTGGGGAGCGGTAGAGGACCACGAGGGGGACGAGGAGCAGGCAGGTCCCGACGATCATGGTGGGCCGTACGCCGATCCGCGTTCCGAGGCCGCCCGCGACCAGGGCGGCCACCGGCCGGGCGCCTGAGGTGAGCCAGGTACTCACGGCCTGCATGCGGGCCTGCATGTCATCCGCGGTGACGACCTGACGAATGGTGCGCTGGGTGGTTCCCGCCGCCGCGGCGCAGGCCAGCTGGAGAATCAGGGCGGCGCCGATGCCGATCTGCCAGGCCAGGGCTGAGGAGGCGAGTAGCAGCGGGATCTGGGTGAGCGGGGTGAGCGCGAGCGCGACGAGCATCATCGGCCCGGGCCCGTACCGTCGCGCGAGCGCGGGGGCGGCAAGTGCTCCTGCCGCCGAGCCGAGGGCTCCCAGTCCCAGGACCACGCCGAAGGCGGTCGGGCTCATCGAAAGGGACCTGAGCAGGTACAGGGCCCACAGGGTGTTGAGGAGTGCCAGGGCGGCCGAGGTGGTCGCGTTGACCAGGGTCAGCGTGCGCAGCCGGTGGTCACGGCGTACGTACCGCAGGCCCTCACCGATCTCGGCGTGCAGACGGTGGGTTCCTGCTCGCGTTCGGGGGGTCTCGCGTGTCTGGATGCGGGCGGTGCACCAGGCGCTGACGAGGTAGGAGCCGACGTCACCGAGCAGTGCCCGGGCCGGTCCGAGGAGCGCGGTCAGGGCGGCGCCGATGTTGCTGCCGGCGGTGGCGGCGACGGCGAACAGGGCGCCGATACGGCTGTTGCTCCGTTGGATCAGGGACCGGTCGACCAGGCTGGGCAGGAGACTGATCGCTGCGGCATCATGCAGCACCCCTGCCGCACCCTGCACCGCGGCGACCACCATGAGCTGGGCCAGGGACAGCCTGTCCAGCGCCGCCGCTGCGGGCACGCTGGCCAGCGCGGCGGCGCTGACCAGATCCCCGGTGATCATCTGCTTCCGCTCGGAGTGCCGGTCGGCCAGCGCTCCGGCGTGCAACGCCAGTAGCGCGGGCGAGAGTTGGCCCATGAACGTGATCCAGGCGACCTGGGCAGGGCTGGCATCCAGTTGAAGAACGGCCAGCACGGGCAGGGCCATCGCGCTGATCGAGCTGCCGGCCACGCTGGCGGCCTGGCCGGTCAGGTATCGACGGAAGTCCTGGTGCCGCCACAGCGACCTCCGCCCGGCCGACGGGACGGGGTCACACGAGGAGGACATGACGTACCCCCTCGGCTGCAGTCGGGCGCACGCCCGGCACGACCGTGGTTGCGTGATCGTGTTGCTCGGGCATCCCAGGCACCGCGGTGTCCACGCCCGGGTCGCTGCCCCGGATACAGCCGCGGAGCAGAACCCCCTTTCGCCGCAGAACGGGAGCGCGAGATGGATGTGGGCCGGTCAGCGCATCGGCATCCGGACGGGCCGGCATGGCGGTGTGCTGTGTGCCCACTGTGGCGGACAGGTCTGTGAGCACGCTGCTCTTGCGCGGGCGTGTGCTCATGCGGGGGCCTGCTGCTGTTCGTCATCGTCCCGGGCATCCGAGGAGACCTGGCACGACAGCAGCTGCCGGAACAGACCCGGTTGCTCGGCCAGCTGTTCGTAGGTGCCCTCCTGCACGACCCTGCCCTGGTCGAGCACGACGATCCGGTCGGCTACGGCGACGCTGGTGATGCGGTGGGTCACCAGCAGTACCACCCGGTCCCGGGCAAGCCCCCGTAGCCGCTGGAAGATCCGGTACTCGGCAAGTGGATCGAGGTTCGCGGTCGGCTCGTCGAGGACCAAAAGCCCCGCCTGGCGGAAGAAGGCCCGTCCGAGAGCGATGCGCTGCCACTGGCCCCCGCTCAGTTCCTCCCCGTTGAGCCACTCGCGGGCGAGGAGGGTGTCCAGGCCGGCGCCGAGCTTGTCGATGACCTCGTCGGCGCCGGCGGCCTCACACGCATCGCGTACCGCCACGTCGCCACGCGCCGTGGGCTGCCCGAGGGTGATGTTCTCCCGCACCGTCAAGGGCCAACGTGCGTAGGTCTGGGGTACCAGGGCCACTTGCTTCCACAGCGCCTGCGGCTCGGCGTCGCCGGTGGGAACGCCATCCCACAGCACCTGCCCCTCGGTGGGCAGGTACAGGCCACTGATCAATTTCGACAGCGTCGACTTACCTGAGCCGTTGAAGCCGACAAGGGCGGTCACCTCGCCCTGGCGCAGGGTGAGCGTCACGTCGGACAGAGCGTCTTGACTCTTGCCCGCGTACCGGTGCGTGACCGACTTGACCTCGATCTTCTTCGGCGGCCCCGGGCGATGCGCACCCCGGCGCATGCGGAACCCTCCGGCCTTGTCCAGGAAGCCGCTCCAGTCGTCCATGTACAGACCCGTGCGCACGGCGCGCGCCCCTACCGAGACCAGACCGCGGACCGACTGGCCCACCGTCTGCAGGGCGAACACAGCCGTGCCGGCGTGTCCGACGCTGATGCGGCCGGTGGCCAGCAGCCACACGACCGCCGCCCATACGACCGCCGATCCCACGCCGCCGCACAGCGCGCCGATCAGGGACATGCGGGCTCCCTTGTCGGCGGCGGCGCGGTCCTCGCGGTTGATCCGGGTGACCGTCTGCCGGTACCGGCCGGAGAGGAATCCGGCCATGGTGCCGGCACGGATCTGGTCGGCAGCCTCCTTGGTGTAGATGTGCCAGCGCAGGATCGACAGCATCCGCAGGTCGCCGTTGCTGCGCAGATTCGCCAGATATCGCACACGAGCGGCGCTGACCTGTGCCAGGGCCTGCGGCAGGCTGGCCGCGACCAGAAGGGGGAGAAGGACCCAGTGCACACCGGCCAGTACGATCGCACCCGCGACGAAGGAGGCCGACGAGGCGATCAGGTCCTGCCCCTCGTCGATCAGGTCCCCGGTGACTTGCGCCCCGCGGTCGGCGGCTTCGCGGTCGTGGTTGAAGTCGGGCTCGTCATAGGCGCACAGCTCCACCTCGGCGCACCCGGTGAGCAGCATCTGCTCCGCCTCGCGCGACATCAGCGGGCCCAACCGGGAAGACAACCAGGAGACGGCGATCCCCAGAAGAGCGCGTACGCCGGCGGTGCCGGCCAGCAGGGCCACGGACGGCCACGCCTGAAGGAGCCGCTGGTAGACGTCTCCGCTGGTCAGCAGGGCGGTCAGGGTGCCGCTGATGGCGACCAGGCCGAGGGCTTGCATCACGCCGGTGACGGCCTGGCACAGGAGGAGACCGATGGTCGCCCGGCGGTCGACCCGCCACGCGAGAGCCAGTGACCGGCGTACCAGCTGCGGCAGCCGCCGGGCCATGTCGCGCATCCTGATCGAACGGCCGGCCGCTTCACGGCTGCCCGTCAGATCGACATACCGCATCTGCGGCTCGCTGGCGGCCGTTCCCGATGGTTCATCCGGCTCGGCTGCGGAGGACGCCTCGGGCCCCGACGCCGGTCCAGGAGGCGACGGAGAGGGCGTGGACTCCAGCGGGGCGGTGCGCGGCCCCGGGATGTCGTCGGGTGATGCATCGGTGGGCTCACTCATGCCGCCCACCCCGTATCCGGTCGCGCTGCGCGCGGGGTGGCGGCGTCAACCTGCCGCCCGGACCGTGCGGAGCACGGGACAGACGGCACGGGACGTTCGAATACGGCGGTGGGATTCTCGGGGACGGGCAGAGGATTCACGGAGTCCTCCAGTTGGACGCATGAGGGGTACTGGTGCTCTAACAACGGCCCCCGGACGGGTCTGTCACGGGCGAATCCGGGGCAGATCGTGGATGGATGTTCTATTGGGTCGCCGTGGTCAAGCGGGCCTTGTCGCGGGGTGTGCCTGCATCGCTCGAACAGCTCGGATCACCCCTTCGAGGTATTGCGGGGATCCCGTCGGGCGCGGTGCGGTCACCCCGGTCCTCGCAGCCGCTGCAAGCTGATCGCATCGGCCATCGGCCACGACGCGCAGCTGGTGAGGATGGCGCGGACCCGAGCGCTGGCCTTCGGCCCCGAGGAGCACTTCGTGCAGTCTTTGGGCATCCACACTGTGTTCTTCAGCCTGCCGAACCATCCGGGCCTGGACCACACCGGGCAGCTCTACGTCTCCCCGGGGAAAGCGGCCAACATGTTCGCCGGCGACGCAGGCGGCCGAGCCCGAGCAGCCCTGCACTTCGCCGCCGAGGAGCTCGCCTACGACCGCCACGGCACCGGTGAACAACAGAGGATCGTCGCCGAACGGTTCACCGGGGAGGGCTGGGAGATCCCGCGGCTGCTGGCACAGATGCGGAAGTCCGAGGACGTCTGGTTCGACGCCAACGTCCAAGTGCTGATGGACACCTGGTCCAGCGGACGAGTCGCCCTGCTCGGTGACGTCGGCTACTGCGCGGCCCGCACCTCGGGACGCGGCACGTCGCAGGCGCTGAACGGCGCTCACGTACTGGACGTGGACGGCGAGCTGGCACAGGCCCGCGGCGACCACCGGGCAGGCTTCATGGCCTACGAGAGGGCGATACGGCCCTTCGCCACCGAGCACCAGGCCGTGGACGCGAGGGCGCGCAGCGGTTCTTCATGCCCGCGCCCACCCAGGAGGTACTGGACATGCTCGCCGTGAACTCCCCGGAGAACACCCGCCCGGAGGTGGTCCGCCGCCCCGAGCTATGCGATGCGCCGACCTGCCGGAGGATCCGCCGGGTCAGCGATCGCCGCCTGCGCCGCCTGACTTGGGGAATCGAGACGTATGCCGACTGACCGAGGTCCGGCCGCAACCCCTGTGGCGGGCCTCTCCGCAATCCGGCTACGCCGCTGTCCCAGGGCCTGCTTCCCTGGGATCCCCCAACGGCCGGGTCAGCGCATCATCCTCGCTCATCCGGCGTCCCGGTTCCGTCTCGTCCAGTTCCCAGTAGTGCCGGCAGTCGTCGCACCGGTACACCGGGATCCCCGCGTCGATCGTCAGTACGGCCCCGTGCGGGCATCCGCTGCCGTCACCGCGGCCCGCACACTCCTGTTCCCAGGCGTCCCCCATGCGTTCGACCATGCGCCGCACCTGGGGTGGTCGGGCAGAGGGCGTACAGGGCGCACGGGCGCTCACCTCCGGCAACACACCCCAGCACCCGTCAGCAGCCCCACCCGCTTGCGTCCGGGGAGACCGGCCACCATCCCTCACGGACTTCGATTCGGCCGATGACCGGCAGGATCAGTGTGGGGACGTCGTTGCTCCGGAACACCTTCTCGATCAGCATGTCCACTCCCCATCCGATTCACGCATTCCTTGAACAGGGCCGGGCGGAGTCGCGGTCGCCGCTGCGCCAAGTGCCGCCGACCGTCGTATCGGGTGTACGCGCCAGTGAACTGCGGTGGTGGTCAGGGGAGTCGGTCAGCCAGCCAACGGCATGACTCACCTCCTGCGACGCTCAGCGATCATCTGAGATGGTGAGGTCATGCAGATGACCGAGCCGTTTGCTACGACTGTCGCAGCAGTTGCCCCAGTCATCATCGTGGCTGGATCAGTGGAGCTGGCCATCTACGGGAATTCCTTGCGCGATTGGAGTCGGCAGGTCGCTGTTCCCGTTTTGGAGGCTCTCGGTTCCGCTGGTGAGGGATTGACGGCCGGCGCACGGCAAGAATCAGCCAGAAGGCGATTACGGCAATCGCTGCGCCGACGGTGGCCGAAGGCGTTGACTCAATTTGCCAGGGCCGCCTTTGGGCTGGCGTGGAGTCTCGTGATGCTGGCGCAAGTCCTGGCAGAGGTGCTTGCGCTGGACTGGTTGAGCACGCCCCACGCGGGCCCCGACCAGACAGAGGCCAAGATCAGCGCATTGGCCATCGTCATCGGAACCGTTTGGATCGCCCTGTTTCCGGTGGCCCGCCTGCACTGGGCGCCCTATCAGCCAATATGGCACTGGTGGCTGAACCGAAACACTCGATGAGCCGGGTCGGTCGTCATCTTGGAGCGGGCTGGGGTCTCAGAGCCCGGCACCACGAGCTGCTTTGCTGACACGTCGCCCAGGCTGGGACCGCTGGCCCGTCGTAGCCTGATCGCGGCCACCAGCCGAGCCAGGACGGCACTCGTCAGGCGGGAGTTTCAGCTGTCCACCGCCACGGCACCCCAGAGCAGTTCGAGGGCCTCTTCCGCCTCGTCATCCGCGATGATGCCAGCGGCCGGGTCCCTGCGAGCCCTGCGGTGGTCTGGCCCGCCCCACGACCTCACGCCGGATGCACCGCCGGTTCGGTGGGACCGAGCAAACCCGGACCTGCCCGGGTGCGGTATGGCCGCACTACCCCGTAGGTTCGGGTTCGAGTCCCCTTCGGAGAACGCGAACCCACAGCCTTTCGCCAGGGAGCGCAGGACGTCCAGCGCCGCGCATGCATCGCCAAGCGCGCGGTGTCCGCCGCCCGACGGCAGGAAGTCCCACCTGCCCTCCCAGGCAGAGCGCTTGCGCATGATGTCCCCCCACGCTCCGCGGCCGCCCAGGTGGTGCGGATCGGCCCCCACACCCGGTGACAGTCGCTCATGGTGACCGCCTCGTCGTACTCCGCGTCGTAGTCGCGATCCGCTGCTCACGCCCACGGCCACGGCCCGCCCCCGCTGACCGGGGACGACCTGGAGCAGCATGCGGGGGAGGGGCTGACCGTCCTGCTCGGCACCGCCACCGAGTTCGTCCGCGCTCTGGCCGCCGGCCGAGGCGATCGCACCGGACACCTCCTCGCCTCCTGGAGGCGGCTGCCCGGCATCCAGCTGCGCCTGGAAACCTGCTGGCGCGGCCTCCCCGGCATCGGGCCCGCCTCACTGCGCCTGGCCGCCCGCGCCCCGACCCTCGTCGACCAGCTGGGTATCCCGGCCGTGCTGACCGACGCCGTCCGCCATGCCGATGCCGGCCAGCACCACCTCGCCGGCGTCCTGGACGCCGGCCGCCTGCGGCGTCCCGTCGACCGCCCCCCTCGACTCCGGCGAGCGCTGACTGAAGGGCCCGGCCGCCATGTACGAGATCGCCCGCCGGATCACCGTGGCCGCCGGTCACGGCGACGGCCGCGCGGCCCGCCTGATGGCCGCCACCCCCGACACCGCCGCCGACCCCGTGGAAAATCTCAGTCTGGGCCGTCCCCGCTTCCCCGAACCCGCCGCCGTCGGCGTCACGGGCAACCCCGAGCACGCCGCCCAGCTGCTGCGCGAGCGCGCCGAGGCCGACCTCATCCGCCGCGGCCTCGACCGCGACCCCTTCGCCCGTCAGCGCCTGGAGGATGAGCTCGCCTGCATCCGCACGCTCCTGCGCCGGCACGAGGCCATTCAGCCGTGCCGCGACGGGTCAGGCTCCTGAGCGGCACGAAGCGCGGCGACAACTTCGGCGAGCGCACCGTGGCGGTACACGCCTACAAAGAGCAGGGGGAATGCGATGTCACGCTTTCCCCGCGTGCTTCCTGCGGGGATGCTGCCATTGTCCGTGACCGGCTGCGAGTTCTACGGCCCGAGCGGTTCATGCGGCCTGGCCGCTGAGCAGGTTTCCAGCAGCGTCGGCCACTGGCTCAAGGACGCGAATGGCTGCTTTCTCAGCGGCAAACTCCAAAGCGTTCGGGCGGAAACCGACCTGGGAGTCCTGGGTGAAGACGACATGCGCCCGATGCGGGCTGGTCGTCATCGGGCTGGTCGTCATATGGGCGCCGGCGGCTCGCGGGACTTCCTCGTAGACGGCTGTCAGGGCGGAGCGCCTCCGCTGCGCCGGGGTACGGTAGATCTCAGGGGCCACTGCGCGCCGACCCGGGCGGAGGCCGGCCGAGCCGACGGAGGTCGCACATGGACGCCAGTCTGACCGCAGCGGAGATCACTCCCTACGTGGTGACCGCGATCGGCGCCTACGGGACCGCGGTGCTCACCCGGGTCAGGGAGCAGGCGGCGGACGCCACCGTCACGCTCGGGCGGGAGATCCTGCAGCGATTCGCGCGACGGAACCGGCATCGGGAGGAACTCGAATCCGCCGTCCGCGATCTGGCCGAGAACCCCCAAGACCCCGACTTCCAGGCCGCGTTGCGCGGACAACTGCGCCGTATCCTCGAACAGGATCCGGAGCTGGCCGGCGAACTCGGCGCGCTGCTGGCCCTGTCGGGCGCGCACGTCACGACTCTGGGTGAACGTGCTGTCAACGTCCGGCACATGACGGGCGGCACCGTCGTCACCGGCGATAACAACCGGATCAACGGGTGACAGGCGGCGTGCCGGGCTCGGGCGACCGCTGGGTCGCCGCGGAGCACATCGTCGACTCGGTCGTCGTGACCGGCGACGGCAACATCGTCATCTACTACGCCGACGGCCATCACGCCGAGCCGGAGCCGCCTGCCTCCCGTACCCACGCAGAGCGCCTGCTGTTCGGCCCGGAACCGGCCGCCCCGACGGACCGGCCGTGGACCTGGCTCGCTCCGGAGGCGGGGCTGCACCCCCTGGTGAGCCGGCCCGAGGAGGCGCAGCTGATCGAGTGGGCGCGCGACGGCCGTGGCACCGCGCTACGACTCGTCTGCGCACCCTCGGGCCAGGGCAAGACCACACTGGCTCTGCAGGTCTGCGCGCGGCTCCGCGGGCTGGGCTGGACCGCAGGCGTCCTCGACCTTGAGCAGACACCCAGTCGGTACCAGGGCGGCGGGGGAGCGGAGACGGGCTCGCTCGCCCGGTCGATCCGGCGCTGGGACCGTCAGCTGGCGGCCGTCGCCGCACTGCCTCGGCTGTCGGGCCGCGCCCTGCTGGTGGTCGACTCCGCGGAGGTACACCGCTCGCGCATCGAGGAACTGCTCCGCACGGTCACCGAACTGCCCACCGCGCACGGCGTGGCCCCGGTGAAGCTGCTCCTCCTCGCCCGGGACACCGGGGAATGGTGGGAGGAACTCTCCGTGGGCAGCCACCGGCATCAGTGGATCGAGCGGCGGGTCACGCGGTTGGGGCCCGTCACGGACGGCATGAGCGAAGCCCGGATCGGCGAGGTGTGGCGGGCCGCGGCCGCACGATTCACCGAGGTCGCCGAGCAGGCAGGGATGCGCCTCGCCCCCGAATCGGCGCACTCGATCACCAAGGGCCGCCCCGACGTCGTACCGACCACGCTGCACCTGTATGCCGCGGCACTCCTGCAGGTCCTCGACGCGGCCGAGGGACGGGCCGCCTCGCTGGACCATCGGGAGCACCCCATCGCCGGGCTGGTCGAGCATGAGCAGCGCTACGTGGCGGGCGCGTTCACCGCCGCCGGTCTGCCCCTCAGCCATGACCGCGCCCGCCTGCTCCTGGCACTGGTCTGCCTGTACGCACCACGGGACGAACAAGCAGCGGTGCGCACGCTGCAACGCGTCGAAGCGACCGCGGCGGAGGCAGAACTTGCCAGGAGGGCACGGCAGTTGCAAGCCCTCTACCCGGGCGGTGACCGATCGCTGTGGCGGGCCCCCGGCCCCGACCGGCTGGCCGACTCGGTCCTGCACACGCTCGCGGCCGGCAGCCGATCGGACACCGAGGCGGAGCGCCTGTTCGGCACCCTGTGCGCGACGGACGACTGGTTCGAGGGCAGGGACTGCGCCCGCGTCCTGATCAGAGCCATGGGGACGGCGGCCGAGGACGCGGCGGCCGCGCCGACGGTCCCCGAGCGCATCGGCGGGGCCCTGCGGGCGCTGATCCTCGACCATCCCCGGGGCTACGTGGCCGCCGCGCTGGAAACGGCCGCGGACCGGTTCGAGCAGCAGATCCGCGCGGCGGTCTCCGGACACAGCAGTGCAGCCCCCGAGTCCCGGCTGACCATCAGGGAACTGGAGGCACTCGACCTCCTGCTCCCCTTCCCGGTGGGCAGCGACAGCCGGGCCAGGATCGCCGTCGAGATCAGCGGCAGTCTCGTACAGGCGGCGACGCAGCCGTGGCAGGGCGAGGGACCCTGGCAGGCGAGCGCCCGGCTGACGAAACTCGCCCGGCACGCTCGTGGGCTCCAGCGGGCCGGCGACCCGGAGCGCGCAGCGACGGCGGCACAGGAGGCGGTCACCCTGGCACGCCGGATGCGGGAGTCCGGTGACGCGGCGGTCAACGGGCGTATTGCACAGGCCATGTCACGAGCCGGCCGCGAACTCGCCGCGGCAGGACTGGACGACGCGGCGCTGGAAGTCAGCACCGTCGCAGTGGACGGCGCCTGGTCGTCGCTGTCCTCCCCCGAGCCGCTGGACACCGCGGAGCGCGCCGCGATCCTGAACGCGCACGCCCTGCGGCTGTACGCCCTGGGGCGGACACACGCCGCCGCCGGATGCTCCGCGGAGGCCCTGTCGCTCTACGGCGAGGCGGCCCAACAGCACCCCGGGCGCTACGACTTGGAGCTGACGGGGGCACGTGCCGACTACGGCATGAAGCTCCGGGCGGCCCACCGGCCGCAGCAGGCGGAGCCCTATCTGGCCCAGGCTCTCGCCGCCTACCGGCGGCACCTGGCGGCGGACGACCGGCCGGGCATCCGCCACGCTCTGGTCCAGACGCTGCGCGCCTACGGGGGAGTCCTGCACGATCTCGGGCAAACGAGCCAGGCGATCCCGTACGCCGAGGAAGCGGTGGAACTCCAGCGCGCACTGACCGCACAGGACCCCGAGGCCCTCCTGGATCTCGCGGGCGCGCTCAACCAACTGGGCTCGACCCTGGCCGCGGCCGGCTCCCCGGAGGCGGGGCGCCGCCACCTGGAGGAGTCCGTCGGCGTGCTGCGGGGCATGGGCGGCGACCCGGGCACGGCGGAGGAACTGGCGAACGCGCTGGCCAACCTCGGGACGCTGTACGGCGAGTGCGGCGACCCGGCACGGGCGGTGCCCCTTCTCGAAGAGGCGTTGGCACTGAGGCAGGCCCAGGGTGCCCGCCCCGGCGGTTCGGGTCTCGCCACCACGGCGCACAACCTCGCGCAAGCCCTGCACCAGAGCGGACACCCCACGCGGGCACAGGCGGTGCGCGCCCGCTACCTCGATCCTCGGTCCGACGACCCCGGCCCTGTCCGCACAGCGGCGGAGGTCAGGGCCGAGGTCCCGCCGGTGACCGACGAACTGAGAGCCGCGGCACGACGCATGGCCGGGGGCTACCTGTACGCCATCGACCCCGCCTTCGATCCCCAGGGGGAGGTGCCCGGGTACGGCATTCGGGGCGCGTTCACCGTAGGAGCCGATGGCGAGATCACCGGATACGAGACCAATGAGCACTACCGCCCCTCGCCCCTCGCATTGAACTTTCCCACGCCCACGGATCCGCTGGACGAGGCCGCTCAGCTGGCCCTGACCGGTTACGGGCCGCAGTCGGCGGTGGAGCGTGCGCTCAGGTCGATCACGGTCGCGGTGGCGAAGGTGACCACCTCCGCGACGGCGGATCCGGAAACAGCGGTCTTCAGCTCACCGAGCCACCTTCCCGACGGCATCACGGCCACCCGCGTCTCCGGCGTGCAACTGCTGGCGTCGCTCCCGGTGGGCAGCACGATCCACATCAACCCGGCCTCACCGGTCCCCTACCGGTTCACCAGGACCGCGGGCCGCGCGGAAGAGGCCGGCGAACCGGAGCCGCCCCGCACCAGCGAGGCCGCCGCACCAACGCCGCCCTTGGAAGCACACCCGCAAACACCGCCTCCCGCTCCCGCGCCCGTCACCCCAACGGACAAAGTCGCGGGCCTGTGCGCCCGGTACGCCGCCGGCGAGCCCGTTCTCGACCTGATCGCGGCCGAACTGCGCAGAAGCCGCGTCTGGTACGTCACCTCGGGAGGCGACCGCCGTCACCTCGTCATCGCCTCGATCTACGACGGGCGCTCCGCCGTCTTCGTCTACAGTTCGCGCGAGTACGCCTCGACCGACGTGCTGAGCTTCGACACGAGCGCCCGGTTGTCCGAGGCGATGATGAGCGACCTGCTGAACGAGCTGCCCCCGGCGACGTATGTGGTGCTCAACAACGAGGGCCCGTATCCCCTCCAGATTTCCGCCTCGGCCCTGATGGCGTACGGCTGACCGGCCTTTCAGCCATCCGTCTCCGGGAGACGAACCGACTCTCATGGCGTAAGACGTTCCGCGGATCTCAGTGCGCCTTGGTCCGATGCAGCCGCTCGTGGTCAGCCCCTGGCGCCGCCGGTACGCCACCGGTCTTCGCATACATGTCCTGGTAGCGGCCGCGGATCCAGTTCAGGTGCGGCCCGGCGATGGAGGGGTCGGCCAGGGCGTCCCAGGACGCCCCAGGACTTCGCGCGGGAGCGCCGCACCTGCTGCCGCTGCCGGCAGAGGCGTTCGAGACAGCGATGACCTTCCAGCCGCGGGGGTCTGATCGGGGACTCCGGCACCGGCAGTCCCACCTGCTGATCGGCTTGGGCAGCGCGGCCGCCTTGGCTGGCTACCGCGTCCGCTACACCACCGCGGCGGCCCTGGTAAATGAGCTCGCCGAAGCCGCCGACGACAAGCAGCTCGGCAAGACCATCACCCGCTACGGACGCGTCGACCTTCTGGAAATCGACGAACTCGGCTGCCTCGAACTGGACCGGCACGGGGCGGAGATGCCTTCCAGGTTCTCACGGAGCGCTAGGAGAAGAACAGCATCGCGATCGCCTCCAACGAGGCCTTCACGGGCTGGTCAAAGACGTTCACCGACCCGCGGCTCTGCTCTGCGCGGCGACCGTCGACCGGCGCACCTTCAACGCCACCCTCATCGACCGGCACGGAGTCCTATCGGCTCGCTCGCACCAGGGCGAACAAGGCCAACGGGACGAAATAGACGCCCGTCCGGTGCGCCGGAAGGGAACGGCCCCGGCGGCCACCTCGGCTGCGACCTATTGGGCTTCTGAGCCAGGCCAGTCGCTCTACTTGACGAGGCTTGCTCCGACCGGCAATTCAGCGCGGGCTGAGAGACGTTGGTAGCGGGCCGGCGAGCGAGGCAATCGCTGTGAGCCCGTCCTCGTAGCCGAAAATCGCGGCGACGCCTCGTATATCCGGGTCGAAGGGGTCCGGGCCGAAGCCGACGCGAGCGCGTTCGGATGGCTCGATCAGCGTGGCACGCTCGAGGACCTGCTGACGCTCTTCGGTCAGGTACTGGGGCAGCTCCGGCGTAGGACGGATCACGATCACATGCTCGGCCGCTCGGGCGAGTTCGGCGTGGGTGAGGGAGAACGTACCGCCGTCGATGTAGTCCTCTCCTCCGATGCGCATCTCAGGCCACAGCCCCGGAACGGCGCAGCTCGCGGTGAGAGCGTCCACAAGGCCAACTCCTGAGGCGCTGGTGAAGACCGTGCGGCTACCGTCGGCGCGTACGGCGGTGATGTACAGACGATCGCTCGGCCAGGTGTCGCTCTTGACGCGCCCGGCGATGGCCGCACGGCGTCGCGACGGATCGATCCCCGCATGCTGCCGGGACAGCTGTATGAAGTGCCTGGTCTTCACCGCCGGAGAGTCCCCGCTGCTGTGGACGGCCAGGACGTCGGGGAGCACATCAGCCAGCGCTACAGCCGGAGCGAGTTCGTTGTTGCGGAGCGACTTGCGCACGATTCTGTCGAACTCGGCGCCCGCCGATTCGGCCTGAAGCACGGCGGCAGCCACCGCGGCGCCAGCCGACGTACCGATCACGCAGTCGGCGGAATCCAGCCGGAGCAACCCCTGCTCCTCCAGCGCCGCCAGGACCCCGATGGTCCAGCCGATGCCGGCGAGCCCACCGCCGCCGAGCACCACGGCCGTTGAGTGTCCGGACATCATGGCTCCCTCCCTGACGAACTGCCCTCTGGCAGCTCGTAGTCCGTACGCTAAACTCTGACATCCGTGTCAGAGTCAAGCCGCGCGGAGGCAGGCCTGCATGCGGATGAAGGACATGGTCGCTCGCACCGGCGTTCACCAGCGCCTGCTGCGCTACTACGAGGCAGGGCCTCCTCACTCCGAAGCGGCTGCCAAGCGGCTACCGGGCTTCTCCACAGCGGTGATCGCGCAGGCCCTGCCTTGCCTTACAGATGACGAGAGCGCCGCCGGGCTCGCCCCCGCCTGACCTGAGCTACTCGGCCACCTCAGGAAGGGGCGAGCACGCATGACCGAGGAGATCAAGGCCCTGCACAGCTCTCGCGCCATGCTGGACACGATCCGATCGCCACCGGTGCCACCTGCCGCAACGTCAGATACGTGCGCCAGTGCGCTGCCACCAGCAACACCCGGTCCTCCAAGGCAGCCGCCAAGGACGGCCACGCTGCACGTCACCACCACGGGACTTCGTGCGGGCGGCGGGGTCGCGGCCGGGTGTTGGTCCGGCTGTCGTGGACGGCCCGGACGAGGAGGCCGAGCTCGCGCAGGACGGCGATGTGCCGCTCCAGGGTGCGCCGGTTGATGCCGAGGCGCTTGAACATCGTGTCGCGGCAGTAGGCGACGTGCCCGACCCTCTGCGTCGTCGTGGGCGTCGCCCTGATCCGGTGGCCGCCGCCAGGGGAGGAGCACTGGCACGGCGCCGCCCCCGACCACTTCATGACGCACATCGCCCTGGGGGAGACCGACGACGTCACCTGGCTCGACCACGTCAGCGACACCGGATGCACCGCCGAACGACGCAGCAGCCGACGGGGCGAGGGCAGCGCACCTGTGCCGGCCGGTCGTGCACAAAAGTCGGTCATCTGTTGTCGAAATTGGCTTCGTTGCGGCATTTCACTGGTCGTGTTCGGAGAGAGATCGGATAACAACGTAAGCCGCCCTCGCGCGTGGCATGCGGATCGGTACGTTCGCGGCTCATCTTCCGGCCGTTCAGAGAGATATCGGATGAGTCATGACGACACGGCGTCCTGCGCGGGACTGGGCTGTGCCGGGCTGGTGTTGCTCCACGTCTGGGTTCCGGTCGGATACCTGCTCGCCGCCCCGGTGACCGTCCCGGCTCTGATGGCCGTCCAGTCGCCGCCGGTCCGCCCGCCCTTCGCCGCTCCCTGGATGCTGCTCGGCATCGCCCTGGCCGTCGCGGGCCTCGTGACGTGGCGCGCCGGGCATCGCCGGCGGGTGCGGGCGTGGCTGCTGCTCGCCCAGTCCGCGGGGCTGGTCACGCTGTCCGTCGTGGTGGCGCTGTGGGTGAGGTCGCGGGTCGAGCCGGCCGCGCTGCGCATGGCGAAGGGTGATGCCAAGGGCGTCTGGGGTCTGGTCGCGGAGGCGCAGACGCTCGCCGTCATGCTGGTGGCGGTGGTGTTCTTCCTCGTCGTCCGCAGGGTCAGTCCCGCGCCGCGGTCCCGTTGGGCAGCCGCCATGCGGCCGTTCAGCCAGCGCTTCCCCAGCCCCGGCGAGATCTGGTGGTGCCAGCCGAGCGGTGGGGGCAAGCACCGACCCTGTCTGGTGATCGACCGGGACGAGGGACGAGCCCGCGTCCTGCGGATCGCCCACTGGCGGGGTGAGACTTCCGACGCCTCCGTCGCCGTGCGGGACGGCGCGTGGAACGCTCGGTCGCGTGGCCACTCCAACTGGGTGAACGTGCGCAGCCACGAGGACGTGCCGCTGGCCGCTTTCGGACGGCAGATGGGCCTGTGCCCCCTCAGCACCTGGCGTCAGGTCCACAAGGTCGTCCGCGGGGAGTCCGGGGCGCGCCGGCGCCCCGTGACGTACCGGCACTCCCCGCGCCGGTATCCACGGCCCCTGCGGTGGCTGGGCCGCGACCCGAATCGGCCCGCCATGGCCGACGGGCCCGCACCCTGGGAGCCGGAGGGCGCAGGCGCGGCGCACGACCCGTCGGACTCCACCGCACGACAGCCCGCCGATCCCACGACGGATGCACCCGTACGACGTGCCCGGCGGCGTTTCCCGAGCATGGGCCGTCCGCCGGCCCGCCGCTGACGGCGCGTTCGCTCGCCCTCGTGTGCCCACCTCACCCTCTCCTGCCCCAGACCCCGCCTCGCCGTGGAGCCGTACGCCCCGGCGCGTGACCTGAACCGTGCGCCGGGTCTGGTGCCCACGACCCAGCGGAACCGCCGTAACCGGCGGACCGGCCCGAACCCCGCGCCCTGACCTCCCGAAGGTGCCGAACATGAACGCTGTCGTCGACGTCTCGAACGTCTGCTGGTCCGACGAGATCGGACCACGATCGAAGCGCCCCCTGCTGAGCCGGCTGGACCAGGTCACCGAGGCGTGGCGGGACCGCTACGGGGCGGGCGCCGAACTCGTCCTGGTCGTCGACCGGGCCCTGCGGCACCAGATATCCGGGGAACAGCGCGCCGACTTCGACCGGCGGTGTCGGCAGGGGCTCTTGAGGGTGGTGCCCTTCGCGGATCCGGTACTGCTCTCCCTCGCCCAGGAGCGCGACCTCCAGATCGTCAGCCAGGACCGGTTCGTGGATCTGCGGCGGCAGTTCCGCTGGATCGAGGAGCAGCCCGAGCGCTTCCACGGCTGGCGCCGGGACGGGAACGGACTGCGTTTCGTCCCCAGCGGCATCGTGCCGGTGTCCGGGCAGGTCAAGTCGCGGGCCGAGGAGGACAAGGACCTCTTCATCAGAGGGCTGAAGGACCACAAGGACGTCGTGCGCTCGGTGTGGCGCTGCGCCTCACGCTGCTTCATGGCCCAGGTCTGGCCCGAGGGCCTCCTGCTGTGGCCGGAGCTGGATCGGCGCACGGGCGAGCCCGTGTGCCCTGATCCCCGGTGCGGCCGTCCCCTGGTGAGGGTGGGCGATCGCAGGCCGTCGCGCGAACTGCTCGTCGAGCGCCTCGACCTGGACGAGGACAAGGCCGTACTCCTGCGTTTCCCGCTGGAGGCCGACGGCTGCCTGGAGATCGGCCGCGGCGCGCTCACCCACGGCATCAACCTCGACGGCATCGGCCGCGAGCACCGCGACGCGGTGGCCCGGGTCAGCCGCAGGCACCTGCTGATCGAGGCGGACGCCGCCCTGACGGTGTCGGTGAGGGACGTGGGGTCCTCGCACGGCACGGCGGTCCGGCGCTGGGAGGGCCACGTCCTGGGCCGCCCGCGCCCCCTGGAGCCGGGCGAGCCGGTGCGCCTGGGCCCATCGGATCAGGTGGTGCTCGCGGACTCCGTGGCCGTACGGCTGTCCGGTCGTCGGTACAGCCCGGACGTGGTCCCGCCCGCCCTCGGCGGCGGGGGCGGGGCGAGGACGGTGCTGCGGTAGCCCCCAGGACCGGCCGGAGTTTAGCTCGCTCCAGCGGTAAATGATGAAATATGGGAACTTCGGGTATTCCCTCCACTTCCCTGACTAGGGTGCTGCGTGTGTTGGTGAGTCTGACGAGAGTGGGAGCGGCACGGCAGGCGCTGGCCAAGGGGCTCGCGGTGCAGGGTGCCGACCGGGACATGGTGATGACGGCCGTGGAGCGCCGCGGCCTTCCCGAACTGGGCGGCGAGCGGCTTCTGTTGCTGCCGCACCAGCGCCACCGGGCGGTGATGCGGCTGGTGACTCCGCCGGCCTGGTGGGGCACCCGGGCGGCGCGAGCCGAAGGATTCGACGTCCTGGCCCAAGCGATCGCCGCCGTGGCGGACGCGGCGCGGCAGGCCGGCGGGGCCCTCACCGTACCGGGCGTCTCGCTGGACGGGACCGCCGTGCCTCCGGACGGCGACCTCCACCGGCTGGAGACGACCGACCCGGTGGAACGGGAGTTGCTGTACCAGTTGCTGCGACGGCACTCACCCACGCTGATCGCGCTCGCCGGCCGGGGCTCCTTCTCCCCGGGCGGACGCCGGGACCGCATCGGGTCCCGGTGGCTGGCCGACTCCGGCGAGCACCTCACCGCCCGGGAGATCGGTCCCGTGACGGAACGCCACCTGGAGCGGGTGTACGCGGAGTTGCGCCGTCGCGACGGCATCAGCCACCTGGACCGCATGGACCTCGCGCCCGCCGAGGACGGCCGCACCGTGCTGGTCCGCTGCCTCGACGCGCAGGCCACCCTCGCCGAGGTCCGGGCGCACATGCTGCTCCTCGACGCGCTCGCCCTGCGCGCCCGCGGGCAGGCGAGGAAGGGCCAACGGCAGCGACCCGTCCGGCAGGACCTGCTGGACGACAACCGGGCCCGCGCCGTCGCCGAAGGCCTGCGAGCCGTGTTCATCGAGGACCGCCCCCAGAAGCCGGGGCGGGACCGAGACGACACGCGGAGGGGCGACACAGGGCGGGACGACGCGCGACGAGGCGGCCCGCGACGAGACGCCCCAGGGCGCGACGAGCCGCGGCGAGGCGGGCCGGCGGGGGAGCGCCGGGAGCGCCGCCGCCCCGCCCGGCAGGCCGCCCGCGCCCTCCTCGACGACCTGGTCCCCGAACTCGCCAAGCTGGACGCCACCGCCGAAGAGCTCCTGCCCCTGCTGAACCTGGTCGAGCTGCCGGGCCGGACCCGGCCTCCGTGCGGCCAGGACCTGCTCCGGCTCGACACGGCCCGCCGGCCGCCGGCCGAGACGCTTCGCGCGGGGCTGACGGACACCCGGCCGGGCGGCCCGTTGCTGCCGACGGTCGTCGCCAGCCACCCGGGAAGCGCCGCCCTCATGCTTCAGGCCTGGCGCGCGGCCCTCGCCGCGGGCGAACCGCTGCGGGAGCGCCGGGGACGCGACGAGCCGGGGCGACCGGGCCGCGCCGGACCGCGCCGCGAGGACCGGCCACCGTCGCACCGGCGCCGGCGGCCCCCCGGCAAGGGACCGGGCGCCGCTCCGGACGGCCGCCGCGACCAGGGTCAGGCACGGGGAGGGAACCAGCAGTGACCACGGCACCCGCCGAAGTCCCCGCAGGAGACGTCGAGGTCGTCCTCGACCTGCGGGAGGCAGACCTCGGCCTCACCACCGCGCAGGCCTACGGCGAGCTGTGGCAGCAGCTGGAGCCGACCCTGCTGGGGCGCCCGCTGCGCACCGGCACGCCGTTCCGCTGGGAGTCGCAGACCGGAGACATCGTCCTGGAGGTCGTCCGCTGCGGCCCCGGCGTCACGGTCGTCCGCCAGGACACCCGCTTCGACGTCGTCGCCGTGCGGGAACGCCCGGACCTGACCCGCGCGGCCTGCGCGGCCTGCGCCGGGGGCGGGCGCACGGCCTACGGGCCCTTCACCTGTGAGCTCTGCGAGAAGGAGGGACGTCCCGCCAGGCTGTGCGACGACCATGTGGTGCTCCTCGACGGGGCGCTGACCGCGACGTGCGCCGCCCACCACCCCTCCTGCAAGGAGTGCGGGCGGCCGGCGTCCTTCCGCTGCGCGGGCCCTCGGTGCGGCACCACTGAGGCCTGGTGCGACGCGCACCGCCACCCGCACCCCGCCGACCCGGACCTGGACTACTGCCCGGCCTGCCACCGACGCCAGTTCCCCGTCTGCGAGCAGGAGGGCTGCCGCGGCGCCGGCCGCGTCCGGTGCGACTGGGCGGACCCCGCGGGTACACCGTGCGGCCGACAGGTGTGCCCCCGGCACGTCCACCGCTGGCAGGCCTACGGCCACGAGAAGGTCGGCCTGGGCCTGTGCCGCGAGCACCACCGTGCCCCGCGCGCCGCGGCCCCACCCGAGCTGGTCCGGCAGATCGTGGCCACGGCCGCACGCCGCCGGGGAGGCCCCCGCGTGTCGCTGGCCCTGCTGGGCCACAACCTGCGCAACACAGGACACGGCCAACTCGCCGTGGACTACCGCGCGATCCACGCCCTGCTGCGGCGGCTCGCCGACGACCCGGGCCACGGCAACGGAGCTCGCCGCCTGGCAGAGCACGTACGCCGGGCGGAGCCGGACTGGCAACGGGAACTGACCCGGCTGGGCGACACCGCGACGGAGGGCCGTCGCCTGTTCGAGCGGCTGCGGACGCTGGTGCGCGAACAGGAAGCGGGCCGGGCGGAGATCGCGGACGCACTGCGCTTCGTGGAGTACAAAGCGCCGCGCATGCGCGACGGCGTCGCGGAACGGCGGGGCCTGCTCTTCGTCGACCTGCCGCAGTCCCTGCGCGGACGGTTCATCGGCGCCAAGGGGGCGCATGCGGCCCGGTACCGCCAGGCACTGGGCGTGGACGTGAGGTTCGAGGGCGATCGGAGCCGACGATGACGGGGACGACGACGGATCCCCGGCTGACCCGGGGTGTGGTCGTGCCGGCCGGCGGGGTGCTCGCCGGGGCCCGGGTCGGGGTGTGCGCAGCGGAGTGGGAGACCGCCGCACGACCGCCCGGTGGCGAGCGGTACCGGGTGCTGAGCCTCGGTGCCGGGTACGACGCCACGGCCGTGGCCGTCGAGGTCGTACCGCTGGCCGAGGTGCCGGCCGGACTGCTGGCGGTGCCCGAGGACCTGGCGAGGGCGACCGACTTCGACGCCGCGGCCGACCGCGCCGCCTGGCGGCTCGACGCGGCCCCGGTGGTGGAGGCGCGCTCCGTGCAGCTGGAGTCGCCCACCGAGCGCTCCCTCGACGAAGCCGGCCGGGAACTGGCCGGCACGGGACTGGCCGGACGGGCGCTGTGGGTGCCCGCCGACGATCAGGAGATGTGGCTGGAGGCCGGCTCGGTGCCCTACCGGGTACGGCAGTTCGACTCGGGCGGACGGCGCGAGGTGATCCTCGCCATCGGTGAGCGCACCGCCGTCGACCTCTTCGTGCCCGGCGCCCGCAACGGCGTCGACGTCGTGGTCCTGGCGGACTGCAGCGGCTCGATGAAATGCGAGGACATCGTTCCCTTCGCGGAGTACGCGGCCGCGACCGCCGCCACCTCCCGCTGGCGCGGCCTGATCGGGTCGCGCACCCGGCCGCCCCGGGCCGGACTGAGCCGGATGCGCGCGCTGCAGGACGCACTGCGCCATCTGCTGGAGGTACGCCTTCAGGCCGGCGGGCGGGTCTCGCGGATCGCGCTGCTGGAGTTCACCCACCGCACCCGCCAGATCTTCCCGCCCGGCGGCGGCATGGCCCAGATCGACGCGGGCACCCCGGCGGAGTCCGACCTGTTCCGCAACGCCGTCGGCGTGCTCAAGGCCCAGAACGCGGGCACCGACATCGGCAACGCGCTGCACGAGGCCGCCAACCTCCTCTACCACCATCACAAGCCGGGCAACGAGAAGCTCATCGTGCTGGTCAGCGACGGCGCGCACTGGGCGCCGAAGGGCGAGCAGGGCTCCGGCGAGGTGCTGATGGCCACCGAGGAACCGGTCAGCCTCATGGAACACCTGCACGCCGACACCGGCATCCGGCTGCACGCCATCGGCATCAGCACGCCGCAGCTCTACCAGGACTGGCTGACCCGCGCCCAGGTGCAGGACCACGTCTCCCTGCGGCCCGACCACGCGCTGCTCGCCGAACTCGTTCAGGTCGGCGGCGGTGATCCGGCGGCGATCGGCGGCTACGAGGTGCTGGACGAGTACTTCTCCGGCCTCGGCGCCGGCATGTCCCGGCGCGTCCAGGTCACCCGGGCCCGGACCGGCGGGCTCCCCGCCGAGACGACGCAGGCGCTGGACACGTGGCGGACCCGGATCGCCGGGGACGCCGGACGCCCCCCGGCACCAGACCCGGGCCACGGCCGGGAGGCGGTGCGGGAGCGGCTGTCCGCGGCAGCCGGCCGCTGCGCGCAGGCGGCCCAGGCCGCACTGCGCACCCCGCTGCTGGATCTGATGCGAGTGCGGGACGCCATCGACCGGGGCCTGGAGGGCGAGCACGGCGTGCCCGACCCCCGCGCGTTCGTCCGCACCATCGGCCGGGCGCTGCCCCAGCCGCAGTCCGACGCCGTCCCCCCTCCCGCCCAGGTGCGGCCGCACCTGCACGAGGCGGAGCGGTTCCTCGCCGGCCTCTCCCAGGAGTACGACGGTCTCACGGCCGCCGGGCCGGGACCGGACACGGCCTGGGTGGTGGCCCGCTGCGACCGACTCGCGCACCTGCTGGAGTCCCTCACCGCGGCACTGGAGACCGTTCCGGCGCCCGCCGTCGATCCCGCGCCGTACAGCGGCGGACGGCCGGAGCGGTCGCTGCCCGCCGACGAGGACCCCTACGACGTCGAGGCGGCGCTCGGCACGCTCGGCGTGGCGACGGGCGGCGTCTCCGCCCCCGCGGCGCCGGCCGTGTTCCGCCTGCGGGAATGAGGTGTGCCCATGGATCAGACGCCCCACGATCCCGGCATGCGCGTGGGCAGCAGGGAGAACCCCGACCAGTACACACTGGAACGGTTCATCGGCGCGAACGGACTGGAGGGCGAGTGCTGGCAAGCCCGGCGCACCGACCGCGCCGGCCAGGTGTCGTGGTGGATGGTGAAGATCCTCCCCGCGCAGCGCGACGACGCCGCCCTGCGACGCTGGCAGGCCCGCTGGGAGGACTGCGTGCACGCCGCGAACCTCCTGGCGATCGAGGGCCTGATCGCGCCCCTGGTCCTGGTGGGGCCGGCCCCCCACGCGCCGGGCGCCGCCGCGGACGCCCTGTGCTCCTACCTGGTCAGCCGGTGGTTCGACGGCGCGGAGCTGGCCCAGTGGGCGGCGGAAGGCACCGATCCCCTGGCGGCCGCGGCCGTCCTGGAGCGGCTGTGCTCCATCGTGGACCGGCTCCACGACAGCGGGTGGGTGCACGGGGATGTGTCGGCGCGCAACGTCATGGTGGGCCGGGACGGCTCGGTCCAGCTCATCGACCTCACCTTCATGCATCCGGCCGGGCAGCGGCGGGAGACGGTGGTCTACTCCCAAGGACACCGGGCGCCGGAGCGCGAACAGTCCCCGGGCCGACTCACCGTCGAGGGCGAGCGCTACGCCGTCGGCGCGGTGGCCAGGACCGCACTCCTCGGCCGGCCTTCGATACTGCCCGACAGCGGCGGCGGAGCCGACGCGCAGTTCCGGGAGGAACTGCTGGACGCGGGCTTCTCCGCGGAAGCCGCCGGCCACGCCGCCCGTCCGCTCTCCGACGACCCGGCGAACCGGCCACGGCTGCTGCCGTGGGCGAAGCGGCTGACCGAACTGCTGCGGGCGGGCGGGCGGCCCGCCCGGCACCGGTGCGTGGACGTCCTGACCGGGGGCGGCGGCCTGATCGTCGTCGCGGGCGGCGCGGCGGGCGTGGAATACCTGCGTGTGCCCGGACCCGACGGACCCGACCGGGCGGCGGCCGACACCGGCCTGCCGCCCGGGGACGGCGCGCCCAGGTCGGTGCGCGAGGTGGCGGCCCGTCGCACCGGCACGGGCCGACCCGTGATCGCCGCCCTCGACCCCGCAGGGACGCTGCACATCGGCACGTCCACCGGATGGAGCAAGGTACTGAGCGGTGCCGAGGGGGTCGCCGCGACCTGCTCCACCTCAGGTGACGTCGTCGTGTGGACCGCGTACGACGGGGCGCTGTTCGCGGTGCACTGCCCGGCGGAGGGCGGCGAACCGGAACGCAACCGGGTGCCCGGCGCCCCGGCGCGGCGAGTGATGACGGCCGCGCGGGACATCGACGGCAGCACCGGGGTGCTCGCCGAGGACGACGGCACCGTCGTGTGCCTGCGGCTGCGTTCGGGCCTGCCCCCCGTACGGGAGGTCGTCCCGGTCGGCCGAACGGACCGGGGGGCGCTCGCACTGAACCGGTGGGGACACCTGGAAGCTGTCCTCGCCCGGCCGGACGCGCCCCCCGTCCGCGCCGAACAGGACGCGGGGATCTGGGAGTTCGAGAACCTCCCGCAAGAGGACGGCGTCCACGACGTGACCGCCGCGGGCCACCGCGGCGGTCCCACCGTCGCCCTCGCCGGCCCGGCGGGCGTGCGGGTGCTGACGCACGGCGCCGGAGCCGCGGAATGGCACCTGCTGAGGGAGTCCGCCTCGGCGACCCGGGTGCGTGTCGCCGAAGGGCCCGGGTGGCGGTTGTGCGTGGCCGCCGTAGTGGACGGTTCGGCACGACTGTGGTTCGAAAAGGTCACCCGCAACGGCTGGGACCGCCCCGCCATCCTGGCCTGACCGGCGCGGACGGACCCGGACCTGCGTCGCCCGGTCGCCGGCGCTCCCGTCCCGCGGCCAGGCGTGCGACCGCCTGGCGTCCCTCGGCGGTGCGGTGCGGTGAGCCCCACGCGAGCGTGACGCGTTCGGCAGCGCGTAGCTGTCGGTCGCGGCCCGGTCCTGCCCGACGAGCCGGTACAGATCGCCGAGTGCGTGGGTGCGGGGCCGGGTCGCACAGGCGGCGCCGGCCGTCCCGGCGAACTGAGCGCGATCGGGCAGCAGATGCCCGTCCAGCACAGTGCGGTCCCAAGCGAGCGCCTGGACGGCTGAGGAACGGTGGGCGCGTCAGAAGTGCTCCGCGGCGTGAGGGTCCCGACAGCCTCCCGCTACCGTGCTGCTATGGCCTTTGTGGTCACGACGGCCATGAGGACCATGATCGTGAACAGGTTCGGGAGATGACACCGAGCTGGAGGCCGATGCCGAGGACGACGATCTCGGTGATCCGGCGGCAGTTCATCAGGGTGCCCAGCAGCACCGACCACCGCCAGGAGCAGCCGGCGAGTCGAGCCGCCCCGCCGGCACCGACCCACTTGCCCGTCTCGGCGACGGCCAGGATGAGTGCCGCCCAGCCCCACTGGCCGGCCGGGACAGAGGCGAGGCCGGTGCGCAGTCCGAGGTCGACGAAGAACAGCGGCAGCAGCACCGGAAGGACCACCGCCTGGAGACGGGCGGCACTGCGTTCCCGGGCCCGGCCGCCCCTCGTGCGATGCCTCGAAGGGGGCGTTCTGCCGCAGCCACCTCGCAAAAGACGGCCATTCGCCATGAGTTGGCGTCAGGCTCTTGTCCATCGTCCGGGCATGGCCGCCGCCCGAGCCGCCGAGCCGACGGCATGCGCGTCATCGATGTCCGCCCGTTCACCAGCCCGCCAGCGGCCGTCCTGTCGTGAAGGCGAGAACGGCCTGCACGTTCAGCTTCCGGGGACCAGGATGAGCTTTCCTGTCGTGCGGCGGGCGAGCAGGTCCTCGTGCGCCTGGCGGGCCTGCATGAGCGGGTACTCTCCTCCGACCAGCGGTCGCAGGCGCTGCCTGGCCGTGAGGTCGAGGAGTTGCTCCAGCGGCGCGCCCCCGGCCCCTTCCCGGACGAGCAGCGGGGTGAGCCAGAAGCCCGCGACGGTGAGACTGTCCACCGCGAGGCGGCTCGGGGCGATGGCGGAGGCGGGCTGCCGGGCAGAGGCGCCATAGGTGACAAGCCGCCCCAGATAGCCCAAGGTGTCCAGGGCGGCGTCGAGAACCGGTCCGCCGATGGCGTCCAGCACGACATCGACCGGCCGCCCGTCGTTGGCGGCCAGAACCCGCTCCCGGTAACCCCGTGCCTCGCCGTCGATCGCCACGTCCGCGCCCAGGTTCAGGGCAAAGGCGCGCTTGGCCTCGGAGGACGCGGTGGCGATGACCCGCCCGGCCCCGAACTCCCGGGCCAGCTGCACCGCGAGGCTTCCGGTGCCGCCCGCGGCGGCATGCACCACCACGCTCTCGCCGGGCCTGATCCGGGCGACCGAGCGCAGCAGGTGCCAGGCCGTCAGCCCTTGGACGAGGACCGCCAGCGCCTCGCCCGCGCTCACGCCCTCCGGCACGGTGACCAGGTCCCGCTCGGCGACCACCGTCCGCTCGGCGTAGCCGCCCTGCAGGACGTGGCCGAGGACCCGCCGCCCGTCCGCCGTCCGGCCCACGACCTCCATGCCCGGGATCCGGGGCAGCGGGCCCTTGGGGGCATAGGGGCCGTCGGGCTGCTCGCCCGCGGTTTGCTTGATATCGCCGAAGTTGACGCCTGCCGCCTCCACCTCGACCACCGTTTCAGCCGGCCCCGCCACCGGTTCGGGCACCTCGGCCTCCGTAAGGACCTCGGGCCCACCGAACCGCTCGAACTGCATGACGCGCATGCGTCTCCTCCTCGCTGCGAGGTTCTCTCCATGGCCGTCACGCCGGTATCGGACCCGGACGTCACTTTCGACGGCACTGGACTGCTTTGTTCACGCTCTTGCTGCGCGTGCGTAAACGGATCGGCGGCGCCGCGGCGGGGACGGTCGTACACGTCATCGCCCATGACCCGGCTGCCTCGCTCGACCTGCCGGCGTGGTGCCGCAGGGTCGGCCACGAGCACCTGGGCGAGACGTCCGTGCCGACCGGCTCACCTGTGCCGTCCTGCTTGCCGCCAACGCCCTGGACACCCGTTCCGATGCGCCGTGGCCCTCGCCGACCGACCGCTTCCTCCCCGCGTCCGCCGTGTGACGGATCAGGCCGACGGTGGCGGACCTGCGGTCGGCCGATCGGTCGGCTGGCGGTCGAGCTCGGCCGCCCAGCGGTCGGACCAGCGGACCAGCCCGCGGAGTTCATGACAGGCGTCCCGGCCCAGGGCGGTCAGCCGGTAGGCGCCGGCAGCGTCGCGTTCGACGAGCAGGGTCGCCTGCAGGTCGTTGAGGCGCTGCTGCAGCACGCTGGATGACATACCGTCGCATCGCTGCTGCAGCGGCCGGAAACCGAGCGGTCTGTCGCGCAGTTCCCACATGATGCGCAGGATCCACCGCCGACCGAACAGGTCGAGCGCGGCCATGAGCGGACGACCGGTGGTGGAACCACGGACCGGGCTGCGCGGGCGAGGAGTTGACGTCACGGGAGATGCCGTTCTCTTGTGCGTGGCACGGGATGGTGCTTCGGAATCAGAAACACTACCCTCCCCATGGGTGCTTCGAAATACGAAGCAGTCTCTGGGGAGGAATGCAACGCCATGGCCAGCCGGATCCCACCACTGTCGGCCCCCTATCGCGGGGAGAGCGCTGCGGTACTGCGGCGCATGATGCCGAGCGGGGAAGAGCCGATCGCCCTCTTCCGCACCTTCGCCCGCAACCTGCCCCTCGCCGAGGCGCTGCACGGCTGGGGCTCCTACCAGCTCAGCCGCCGGCTCAGCCTCGGCTTGCGGGACCGCGAGCTCGTCATCGACCGCACCTGCGCCCGGTGCGGCTGCGAGTACGAATGGGGCGTCCACATCGCCCGCTTCGCCGACCGCGCCGGCCTGACCACCGAAGAGATCACCTCCCTGACCCACGGATCCAGCGCCGACCCCTGCTGGACCGGCGAGAGTGACCGACTGCTCATCGACACGGTCGACGCCCTGCACGACGGCCACGACATCGACGACACGCTATGGGCCCGGCTCGGCACTCACTACAGCCCCGAACAGATCCTCGACGTGCTGATGCTGTGCGGCTGGTACCACGCCATCAGCTTCACCGCCCGCGCCACCAGGCTCCCGCCGGAGCCGGGGGCACCGCGGTTCGACACGTTCCGCGCAACCGACGCGCAGGACGGCCGCTGATGCGTGGGCGCTGCCTGCCCGTCGCCATCGTCCGCGCGTGCCTGCGCCAGGGCACAGGCGGGCGCCCCACGGCACCGGCGCTGGGCGGCCGTTGGGACGTTTCAGTCTTCACTGCCCGTTGCGCGGCCTGACCCACTGTCCGGCGGCCGGCCTCCAGCCGTGCAGGGTGCCGGACAGGCAGAAGCGCAGCCTGAGTCCGTGACCGCTGGGTTGCCCAGCAGCACCGGCCGTGCCCGGCTTGCTCCTGACGCGAGGAGGGATCTGACGTCCATGATCGAGTGCGTCGAGGGCTTCCAGGTCGCGGACGTGAACCCGTGATCCCGTGGTGGCGAGGCCGCGCCACCCTGCGCGGAGTGTATTCGGTCAAGGCCCCCGGATCCCTTCCGGGCTGCCGGGCCCTGGAGCTGGCAGCCCTTCGCTGACGCGCAGTGAGGGCCGGGAGGATCCGGATCGGGTGAACGGGGGCATCCGTACGTGACGGGGTCGCCCCTTCCGCTGTGTCAGCCCAGCAGTCCGGTCAGCACCGCCGTCGCCGCGCTCAGCAACTCCTCGGCAGCGGGGCCGCCCGCGGTGGTCCGGGCGAGCAGGCCCTCGCGTGCGGCCAGGATCACCTCGGCGGCCTGCTCGGCGGAAGCCCCGGGCGGTACCAGCTCCGGAAGGACCCGTTCCAGCAGCCCAGCCACCGCCGTCGTCACCGTGCGGTCGTGCGCGGCGACCCGGTCGGAGAGCTCGGATGTACGGGCGGCCAGCAGGCGGAACTCCAGGAAGAGCAGGATCCACCTCGTTTCGGCGGCCTCGACCCGCAGCAGCGCCTCGACCAGTCGCCGTGCCCGTTCTGCGGGCCCCAACTGTTCGGCCGCGGCGGCCAGGTGCTCCAACTCGGTCATCCGCTCGGCCGCCTTCTCGTCGAAGAGGGCCAGGACCAGGTCCTCCTTGGTGGTGAAGTTCGAGTAGAACGCCCCACGGGTGTAGCCGGCGGCGGTGCAGATGTCCTCGATGCTCGTCCGCGCGTATCCCGCGGACAGGAACAACTCGCCCGCCGCCGAGAGGATGCGGGCTCTGGTGTGGACGCGGCGCCGCGGAGGCCGCGGCGCGGAGGGTTGGGCGGGGGAGGAGTTCACAGTTTTACGATACATGGTGTATTCAATACGTGTCGTATTGAAACGGGGGGAAGGACCACCGCCATGAGCCGACTGCTGATCACCGACGCCCACCTGCTCCATCCCGAGACCGGTGTCCGCACGGACCCCTCCTGGATCGAGGTCGCCGACGGCCGGATCGCCGCCACCGGCAGCGGCCGCCCGCCCGGCGCCGGGCAGGACGTGCGGGTACTCAGTGCGGCCGGCGCCACCGTGCTGCCCGGGCTGATCGACGCGCATGTCCATCTGCTCGTCACCTCCCTCGACCTGGCGGCCATCGCCTCCTGGACCCCCGGATACCTGACCGTCCGGGCCCTCGCGGAGGCGGAACGGATGCTGCGCCGCGGCTTCACCACCGTCCGGGACGTCGGTGGTGCCGACCACGGCATGGCCCGGGCCCTGGCCGAAGGGCTGGCGCTCGGCCCGCGGCTCGTCCACGGCGGAAAGGCCCTCTCCCAGACCGGCGGCCACGGCGACCTGCGGCCCCTCGGGGACGACTCGGTGCCCTGCTGCGAGAGCCGTCCCAACTTCGCCCGGATCGCGGACGGCGTCGACGCCGTCCGTGCGGCGGCCCGGGACGAGTTCCGCAAGGGCGCCGCCCATCTGAAGGTGCTGCTCTCCGGCGGGGTGGCATCGCCGCACGATGAGATCGCGGCCGTGCAGTACAGCGAGGAGGAGATACGCGCCGCCGTGCAGGAGGCGCAGAACCACAACCGGTACGTCACCGCGCACGCCTATCACCCGCGCGCCATCGACCGGGCCCTGCGGGCCGGGGTGCGCTGCGTCGAACACGGCAACCTGATCGACGACGCGACCATCGCACTGCTGTTGGAACGGGACGCCTTCCTGGTGCCGACCCTGGTCGCTTACGAGCAGACGGCGAAACTCAGCAGGCAGTCCGGGCTGCCGGAGTCGTCCTACCGCAAGCTCACCGAGGTTCGCGACCACGGGCTGGCCGCGCTGGAGAAGGCCCACCGCGCGGGTGTCAATCTGGTGTACGGCAGTGACCTGCTCGGGCCGCTGCACTCGGCGCAGCTACAGGAGTTCACGCTGCGCGCCGAGGTCCAGCCCGCCGTGGATGTCATCCGCTCCGCCACCAGCACGGCGGCCCGCCTGCTCCGGATGGAGGGCGAGATCGGCACCCTTGAGCCGGGAGCCCACGCCGATCTCCTCGTCGTGGACGGTGACCCGCTCGCGGACCTGACCGTCCTCACCCGCCCCGAACGCCACCTTCGGCACGTCATCAAAGCCGGTTCCGTCGTCTGAGAAGGCTTCTCGGGCGGTGGGACGCATGGTTCTCCTCCGCGAACGGGAGCGGAAGACCCCCCGCTTCACCGCCGGGATGAGGTTGTCGTAGCGAACCTGCCCGGCCGCCCCCGCCCAGTGCGGTCAGCGCGCGGACGCATCCTGCGAAGAATGCCTGCTGACCGCACGGGTGGGGGATGCGGTGCACGGCCTTGGCGGGGTGGGCCGGCCGGGAGGCGAACGGGTGCCGGCCGGTGCGCCGGCCGGCCAGGTCCACGCAGTAGACGTCACCGACGCCCACCTCGGCATCCGCATCGCGGGCGTTGTGCCGGGTCGCGCATGCAGCGACCGCCGCACCCACTTGGGCCGTGATCTCCCTGCGTCGTGCGGCTGCGGCCTCCCGAACCGTCGGACAGGGGATCGCCTCGCCGAACGCCTCCCCGATCCGCCGCACCGTGCGCCGCTGCTTGCGCGGCGCCTCGGGATCGGCCCGCAGTCAGCCATCGACCCTCTACCTGTACGGCTCCCTCCGCGCCGAGGTCGGTACCAGCCGCCTCTGCGTGGCACCGGCGAGAGACGGTGTATCGGATGCCGTGCACTCGGTGCGCATCCCTTGACCACTCTCGCCACCGTCCCGGTGAGGCCGCACACCGGACGCCGAAGTCTCCCCGGCTGTCCTCGCCCTGACGAAGGCCCTGCTGTTGCAGGCCGGCGGGCTCGGCGCGGTCACGAAGACGGTGGAGGGCTTCGGCGGGGTCGCGAAGCAATACGAGCAGATCGAGAAGGTCTCCGCCCACCACGGCAACTCCTGGGAAGTGCTGCTGTACGAGCAGATCGGCCGGGACCGGGCCCTGATGTTCGACCTGGCCGAGAAGCTTCAGTTCACCGCCACATCGGAGGACGGGCGAGTCCTGGACGCGCTTGCGCACGCGCAGCGGAACGAGGCCGCCCGCGGCGAGTACATCAGCGCGCTCGGCGAGGACGGCGGGCGGGTCGACATCTCCTCCGGCACGCAGAACTGGCAGAAGGCCGTGGTCGACAGGACGCGGCCGGCGCAGTTCGTCCGCAAGCACTTCGAGGCGATGGTCTTCACCTGCCTCGCCGAGGAACTGCGCACGGGAGACGTGGCGGTGGTCGGCTCGGAGGCGCTGAGGAGGGCGAGGCCGCCGGCTTCGACGCCGCTTCCTTCCGCCGCCAACTGGAGGACCGGCTGCGGGCAGCCGCCGCGGCGGCCGACGCCGGGTACCCGGACAACGAGAGCCTGGTGATCGACCCGGTCACCGGCATCCCATCGCTCAAGGCACACCGCTCGGAAGGGCAACTCCCCTCGGCGAATGGCTGGAGCAGGAGATCAAGGCCAGGATGCCGGAGCGCACGCCCGCCACATCCCCGGCGTGAGCGGGCACGAGCTGGCGTACACGGCGAACCGGCACTTCTCCCTCGTGCTGCTGAGCGAGGCCATCGCGGACTTGGTCAACGCGCATGCCCGCCTGGACATCTCGCAGGCGTGGGGCGACGGGGCCGCCGTGGCAGCGGACGGCACCCACATGGACACCTACCTCGACAACGTGCTCGCCGAGACGTCCGTCCGGTACGGGAAGCCGGGAGGCATCGCCTACCGTCACATCTCTGACACCTACGTCGCGCTGTCCACGCACTTCATCCCGTGCGGGGTGTGGGAGGCCGTCTCCATCATCGAGGGTCTGCTCAAGAACCCTCCGAGGTGAAGCCCACCACCGTGCACGCCGACACCCAGGGCCAGCCCCTGCCGGTCTTCACCTTGGCGCACCTGCTGGGCTTCGACTGCTGGGCTTCGACCTGATGCCCAGGATCAGGAACTGGACGCCCTGTTCGGCGAGGCCAGGAAGGAAGAACGTCATCGCCTTCGACCTGATCGAGTCCCAGTTCCGGCACCTGGAGAAAGCGATGAAATTCAACTCTCTGCTCACGAACGCGGTGATCTTCCACAACGCCCTGGACATCGCCGAGATCGTCCGCCGGCTGCTGGAGGAGGGCGGGGAGATCGACCCGGAGGACCTGGCCCACATCACCCGTACCTGACCGAGCACATCAAACGGTTCGGCGAGTACTCCACCCATGAGCTCGGCATCGAGCCCGAGGCGTACGACCCGAAGCTTGACTTGACCCAACGTCTTCGCCTACGCGGCCGCCTCATTTGTGGAGCGGGATGCGGGTCGGCTATGCGGTGGGCTGCAGAAAGCCGACGACGGCCTCCTTCTCCATGTCGATACACTGCTCGATCTGAGGCGGGACAGGTTCGAACGCATCCACCTTGATGGAGCGTGCGCCGGAGCCACGGGTCCAGGTGGCGATGGCAAGGCCGTCGGCGATGACGGTTGGCCGGATGAGGCCGCCCCCTGGCCAGACGCGGGCCTGGTGGAGAGCGGGGACGGACACCTCGCGGGTGCGGTAGCCGATCAGGTAGTTGTCGTAGGCGGGCAGCATGCGAACGTCCGGGGTGTCGGACGAGCCTGGGAGTTCTTCCACCCGCCCGGCGAGCATGGTCCAGGCGCCGTATTCGTGGATCGCGCCCGATTCCGCCAGCAGTTTCCAGGCCGTGCGGGCCCAGGTGATCGGCAGCCCGGACCAGGCGGCGAAGTCTTCCAGGGTGGCGGGGGCGTGCGCGGCAAGGTAGCGGCGGGCCAGCTCGGCGAGGGCGGTGTCGCCCTCGCACCGGAAGCGCCCGGTGGCGGGCAGCCAGTCGTTGAGCAGTACATAGGTGGCCTCACCGGCGCGCCGTCTGCCGTGGCAGAGGATGCCGGTGAGTGCTGCGTGTCGGATCAGGTGGAAAGGCGCCTGCCCGTCCGGCGGGATGCCGAGGGTGGTGAGGTGCTCGGTCAGCTCGGCCCGGGTGAGCGGGCCGTGCGCGGCAAGAGCGCGCCGGATGAGATGGTCGGCGCGCCGGCGCAGATCGTCGTCCAGGCCCAGCTGCTGGTAGCGGCGGTTGGTTGCGGCAAGAATTCGCGGGGACAGCAATTGCAACACCCAGCGGGCGTCGTTGCTGGGGATGGTGTGCAGGGTGCCGCGCATGTACCAGTTGCGGACGATGCTCCGCTCTTTCTCGTATGCCGTGCGGATGGCTTGGGCGGTGATGTCCAGGCCGCGTACCCGGATGCCCAGGTCGGCGGCCGTGGCGTCCTGGGCCTGGATGGCGAAGACCCGTCGGACGACCGCCTCGGCAGAGGCCTCCCGTGCTCCGCCGGCCAGGGCCTGAGCGTGGGCCCGCAGTCGGCGGACGTTTTCGTGGTCACGCATCGGGCTGTGCCTCTCGGCCGGTGCGGTCAGGAGACGGCCTTGTCGAGGATGTCGGCGAGTTCGGCGGGCGCGGACAGCATCGGCCAGTGTCCGGTGGGCAGGTCGAAGCGTCGCCACGGCGGCTGGTTCAGGTAGGCCAGCATCGGCACCCCGGCATCCAGCAGCCCCGTGAAGTCATGGCACGCGACCAGGACACGGTCCACACCGACGCTGAGCTCGGCCGGGCCAGCGAGGCGCTGGGTATAGGTGCCGAATGGCTGAGAGGTGGCACGCGAGCGCAGAGCGTCCCGCTGGCCTTCATCGAGCCCGTCGAGGCTGCTGGACAAGCCCAGGACCTCAAACGGCGGCATCGGTAGCCGCCACCCGTCGCCAGACGCGTCGACCTGCTGGCGCAGTTGGTCCGCTGCTTGCGGTGGCATGAGGTCGAGCATGCACATGCCTGCGGCGAACGGGGCGCTGTCCACGTAGACCACGCGTTCCAGCCGGTCGCCGAGACGTCCGGCTGCCCCGGTGACCGGGGCAGCCGCATAGCTGTGGGCGACCAGCGTGATGTCGCGCAGATCGTTCCGCTCGATGAAGCCGATGACATCAGCGATGTGCGTGTCCAGGTCTGTCTGGGGTCCGCCCTGGTCTGCGTGTTCGGCCAGTCCGGTCAGTGTCAGTGGCAGCGCCGTGTGGCCGCGCTCCTGCAGAGCGCGGGCGGTGTTTTCCCAGGCCCATGCCCCGAGCCAGGCGCCGGGAACGAGTACGAAGGTGGCCATGTGATCTCCCAGAAGTAGCTGCTGCGGGGAGCGTAGAGTCGATACAGGACAGAATCCGCCCTGAAATGCCGAGTGATCCATGTCGCATCCCCTGACCCGTGTGCTGACCCTGCTGGAACTCCTCCAGTCCAACGCCCGGCTCACCGGGGCGGAGCTGGCAGACCGCCTGGACACCGACGTGCGCACGGTGCGCCGGTACGTCGCGCACTTGCGGGACCTGGGCATCCCCGTGGAGGCCGAACGCGGCCGGTACGGCGGCTACCGACTGGCCCGCGGCTACCGCATGCCCCCTCTGGTCCTCACCAATGACGAGGCCCTCGCCGTCGTTCTTGGCCTGCTCGCGGCAGAACGTCTGGGCATGGGCACTGCCGCGCCGGCCAGTGCCGGTGCCTTGGCCAAGATCGAGCGGGTGCTTCCGCACGCCCTGCGCGAGCCGCTCGCCGCCATGCGGGAGACCCTGTCGTTCACCGCCAACGCCGTGATCGGACAGGCACCCGGAACCGGCGTCCTGCTGGCACTGGCCCAGGCCTCCCGCGCCCGCGCGACCGTCGGCATCAACCACCAGTCCTGGCGCCAGGAACACACCGAACGCGACATCGACCCCTACGGCGTGGTCTTCCACACCGGCCGCTGGTACGTCGTCGGCCACGACCACCTCCGCAACAGCCTGCGGACCTTCCGCATCGACCGCATCGCCTCCGTCACCCCCCGAGCCGGCGGCTTCATCGCACCCGAAGGCTTCGACCCCGTCGCCCACCTGACCTCGACCCTCGCCCAGGGGCCCTACCGCTGGCAGGTCGAGGTGACGATCCATGGCCCCCTCGATGAGATCGCCCGCCGACTGCCTCGCTCAGCGGTGACCCTCACCGCCCAGCCCACCGGCGTTCTCGTGCACGCACGGGCAGAACGGCTGGACGGCATGGCCCACATGCTCGCCTCCCTGGAATGGCCCTTCACCATCCACCATCCCGACGAACTCCGAGAAGCGCTCAAGAATCTGGCCGCCCGGCTCACCGCAGCCGCCCAGCGGGGACTGGAACAACTACCGCAGTGAATACCGGATTTACACTGCGACAGAAGCCCTATCCTGATCATTGCGGCCTGCGGCGGGCCATTCCAGCCGCCGGGGCGAGGTGCACGCATTTACTGCGGCAGCACGTAGGGGGCGGGCCGGGCGTGACGATGGAACCAGTGACCGGACTCGGGGGGCAGGGGCGAGTCCGGGCTGCCGCGCGCCCGGGTAGTGCCGGTAGTGCCCCTGACCGCCCCGCCGTCGTCGTACACCGCGGCGGTCGAGCGGTACCTCACCGGCGCGGGCATCGCGAAGTCCTCCGCGCGGATCTACCCGGATCTCGCTGACGACGTGGGGATGGTTGCTCGCCGGCGAACCGGCGCCGACCGGACCTGCCCGCGGGGCGCGAAGCCGCCCGTCTTCCCCGTCACCGCGATCGACGACCCGGCTCTGCCGGAGGCCCTGGCCGAACTGGCGGCGACCCGGGCGGACGAGATGGACGCCGGCACCGTCAACCGGGAGCTGTCCATGGTCCGCAAGGCAATCGGGTGGTGGCAGCGCCGGGGCTGGATCGTCGGCGACCCGACGATCGGCATCGAGCGGCGGCCGGCACCGCCGGGCCGCCTGGAGCGATACGCCCGCCCGGCGTCGACGCCGTCGCCCGACACGTCGCCGAACGCGACCCCACCACCCGCCGGAAGCGCTGACGCTTCCAAGATCAACTATTGGCGGCTTCAGGGGTCACCTCGGCGATACCCCGATCTCGCCGGCGCTCAGAACCATTGCTCCGCCGGCGCAAGCAACGTGCTCGCCTCGCCGCGGGGCCAGCTGAAGCGCATCGTCCATGCCGACCCTGAAAGTGAACGGTTCGGCCAGTTCCACTGCCGAGCGCTCAGCGACCCGGTTTCCGAAGTCAGCCGCCGAACCGATCCGGCACCCGCCGCTGCCAGGCGGGGCCGCAGCCTTCAGGCATGCGGCGAGGGCGCGGTTGTGCATGCGGGCGATGGCCCGGATCGCGTGGTGGAGGCCGGCGCCGCGCTGCCGGCAGTCGCGGCGCCGGCACCCGGTGCGGGTGTGCGAGCACGGGGGCGCGGGGCTCGGTCAGGTGGGTTGGGGGCGGCCGAAGAGCAGGTCGTAGCCTGCGGGGAGCTGCAGCAGGACCTGGCCCAGGAGGTCGCGGCCCGCCGCGTCGGCGACGGTGCTGAGGACGGCGCTGACGTCCCAGGCCGCGGTCTGCTCGGTGGCCCCCTCGATCCAGGCTGCCGTCGCCCGCACGAACCGCTCCGGCGGCAATGGCTCGGCGCTCTGCAAGGGGTTGAGCAGGATCAGGGCAAATTCCTCGGGCAGGCACGCCGCCAGCTGGGCGCGCACCTCGCCGACCAGATGTGCGCCCAGCAGCGCGAGGACCACGCGCGCCGCGCGCTCTGCTTCGCGCTCGGTTCCGTACTCACCGCGTTCCTTCACCTGGTCGAGGAACGCTTCGCGTCTCAAGGCCACGTCGGCCACCACCCTTCTTCGGCTTCTTTGCTCCGGCAGGGGGCGGAGGGCGGTCGAGGGGAGATCAGGTGCCCGTCCTCGACCCCTGGTCTGCACGACGGCCGGTCGGTCAGCAGCGAGATCTCCTCGCGCGGTCGCTGATGGCGACCGGACCTGATTTCAGCCGGCCAGGTCGGCTTTGCCGAGCAGAACGGCGCAATTGGAGGGGAGCTGGCCGAGGATCTGGTTCAGTTCACCGCCGGAGACGGCGCCGACCAGGGGTGTCAGGCCCGCGCTGGCGTCCCACTCTGCGGTGCGCGGCCGGGCGCCGGTCCGCTCAGCGACCCTGCGGTAGAACTTCTGGCCTCCAAAGCTCTTGGCCTGCGCCGACTTGGCCCCCGGCCAGCGCCTGTCCGAGCGGTCCGGCAGTTGTCAGCCCCGCGCTACAGGCAGCGGCGGCTTCTTCGCCGGGGCGGAGGCCTCCCGTACGCCGCACTCCGGCGCCGGCCCGCTCTTCGCCGGCGGGGCCGGCCCGGTGACCTCCACGGTGGCCGGGCGCAGCAGGCTCTCGCCGAGACGGTAGCCGGGGCGCAGGACCGCCGAGCACACCAGGCGGTCCGCACCGGGGGCAACATGGTGCGTCAGAGCGTCGTGGCAGGTCGGATCGAACTGATCACCCACCTCACCGAACGACGTGACGCCCAACGAGCCCAGCTGCTCCTGCAGGCTGTCGGCGATGTCCTTCAGACCGGGGGTGAGCGGCTCGTTGGCGCACGCCCGGTCGACGGCGTCCAGCACGGGCAGCAGCGCCTTGAGCACGTTGGCCACCGCGATCTCGCGCACGGCCAGGTGGTCGCGCCGCACCCGCTTGCGGTAGTTGTCGTACTCGGCCTTGGCCCGCTGCAGGTCGGCGGTCCGCTCCTGAACCAGGCGCCGCAGCTGCTCAAGTTCGGTGCTCCGCGGATCGCTCCTGGTCATCGTCAGCCAGCCTCCGGCTTGTCGTCGTCGACGATCTCGGCGTCCACCACTTCATCCTCCGGCCCACCGGCCGCACCGCCCGGAGGCGCCCCGGCCCCACCCGCCGGTTGCCCGGCCTGGGACTGCTGGTACAGGGCTGTGCCGATCTTCTGCGCGGCCTGCGCGGCGCGGTCGATCGCCTGCCGGATCGCGGCGGTGTCCTCTGCCTTCAGCTTCTCCTTCAGCTCGGCCAGTGCCGCCTCCGTCTCGGTCCTGGCATCGGCCGGGCTCTTGCCCTCGTTGTCCTTGAGGAGCCTCTCGGTGGAGTAGACGAGCTGCTCGCCCTGGTTGCGGGTCTCCGCCGCCTCACGCCGCTTGCGGTCTTCCTCGGCGTGCTGCTCGGCCTCGCGGACCATGCGGTCGATGTCGTCCCTGGGCAGCGCCGAGCCGCCCGTCACCGTCATCTTCTGTTCCTTGCCGGTGCCCAGGTCCTTGGCGGAGACGTGCATGATGCCGTTGGCGTCGATGTCGAAGGTGACCTCGATCTGCGGCACTCCCCGCGGCGCCGGGGGGAGGCCGGTCAGCTCGAACATGCCGAGCTTCTTGTTGTAGGCCGCGATCTCCCGCTCGCCCTGGTAGACCTGGATGGTCACCGACGGCTGGTTGTCCTCGGCCGTGGTGAAGATCTCCGAACGGCGGGTCGGGATCGTGGTGTTGCGCTCGATCAGCTTCGTCATGATGCCGCCCTTGGTCTCGATGCCCAGGGACAGCGGGGTGACGTCCAGCAGCAGGACGTCCTTGACCTCGCCCTTGAGGACACCGGCCTGCAGGCTCGCGCCGACGGCGACGACCTCGTCGGGGTTGACGCCCTTGTGCGGGTCCTTGCCGGTCAGCTCCTTCACCAGCTCGGTCACGGCCGGCATCCGGGTCGAGCCGCCGACCAGGACGACGTGGTCGATGTCGGACACCTTGATCCCGGCGTCCTTGATCGCGTTGTGGAACGGCGCCTTGCACCGCTCCAGCAGATCGGAGGTCAGCTGCTGGAACTGGGCGCGGGTCAGCTTCTCGTCCAGGTGCAGTGGCCCTTCGGCCGAGGCGGTGATGTAGGGCAGGTTGATGGTCGTCTCAGTGGACGAGGACAGCTCGACCTTGGCCTTCTCCGCCGCCTCCCTGAGGCGCTGGACTGCCATCTTGTCCTTGGACAGGTCGACTCCGTAGTGGTTCCTGAACTGCTGGACCAGGTGGTCGACGATCCGCTGGTCCCAGTCGTCACCGCCCAGGTGTGTGTCGCCGTTGGTGGCCTTCACCTCGATGACGCCCTCGCCCATCTCCAGCAGGGACACGTCGAAGGTGCCGCCGCCGAGGTCGAAGACGAGGACCGTCTGGTCGTTCTCCTTGTCCAGGCCGTACGCCAGTGCCGCCGCCGTCGGCTCGTTGATGATGCGCAGGACGTTCAGGCCCGCGATCTCACCGGCCTCCTTCGTCGCCTGCCGCTGGGCGTCGTCGAAGTACGCCGGGACGGTGATCACCGCGTCGGTGACGTCCTCGCCCAGGTAGGATTCCGCGTCCCGCTTCAGCTTCTGCAGCACGCGCGCGGAGATCTCCTGCGCGGTGTACCGCTTGCCGTCGATGTCCCCGTGCTCGGGGAACCGCCAGGCGTGGTCGCCGATGTGCCGCTTGACCGAGCGGGCGGTACGCTCGACGTTCGTCACGGCCTGCCGCTTGGCCACCTCGCCGACCAGCACCTCGCCGTTCTTGGAGAACGCCACCACCGACGGAGTCGTCCGCGCGCCTTCGGTGTTGGTGACGACGGTGGGCTCGCCGCCCTCCAGGACCGAGACCACCGAGTTCGTCGTACCCAGGTCGATACCAACCGCACGCGCCATCTGTGCTCTCCCTCCTCATCCTCGCCTCGTTCTGCGTCTCACCGGCCGGGATTCCACCGGACCGGACCCGCGCGCGGCGGCGGCTCGGGGTGGACGTCCCCGAGTACCGTGGCGTACCTCCACGAGGGGCGCGCGGGCTGCGTGGGGGCCGAGTCCCGACCGGACCCCGGCCCCGGCTGGTGCTCTTGGCGCTGGTCGTAGGCCGTCCGCAGAGCCGGATCTCGCAGTGTCTCGTACGCCGCCCGCACCTCGCCGACCCGTGCGGCGGTGGCCGCGTCGACGCGGGTGTCGGGGCGCAGGTCCCGCACTCGGGCGCGGAAGGCGGAGGTGATCTTCTCGGCCGTCGCCGAGGGCTGCACCCCCAGCACCGCGTACGGGTTCGATTCCGGCTCGCGCACCGGCACGTCAGGACACCTCCCCTCCCCTCGTGAGCTGCGGTTTCTCCTCTGACTTGCCTATCTTCTGAAATAAAACTTGAGCCTTGTCCCGTCAAGTCTGGGGGAGGTATACGGGAGGTGTCAGGACGGCTCCCGGCACTGCGGACGCGGTGCCGGTGGCGAAGGAGTGGAACGAGGGAGCCGGGCCGTCGACCGTGGACGGTCCGCGCGGTACGAGAGAAGCAGAGAGCGGGGTGGGGATCATGGCACTGTTCCTCGCGGGGCACTGGGAGAACGGCTGGGCCGTGATGGAGATCAAAGGCGTCCTGGACGGGGCCACTGCCCGGGAACTGCGCGATTTCGCGGACTCCGTCACCGCGCAGCACCGGCACCAGCATCTGATCCTGGACCTGTCCGAACTGACCCATGCCGACGCCGACGGCCTCGACGCTCTGATGTCCGTGCGGACACTGCTGGGCCGGGATCAGGGTCAGCTGTGCCTGGTGTGCCCAGAAGGGCGGATGGAGCGGCTGCTGCGCAGCAGCGGCGTCGCTTCCGCCATGCCCGTATACCCCTCGCTCGACGCAGCCCTGTCAGCGCCCCGGACCGTGCCCGTACACCGGATGGGAGGTGGAGTGCAGTGATCACCGAACTCGCTGTCGAACGCGTGGAGTTCACCTGCGGCTCGTGCTGGCACAGCTGGAGCGTCGACCACGACGTACAGCGCTACCGAGACGCTCTGGACGCCGAATGGGAGGTCTTCTACCGCGACAACACCGCCGTGCCCTCCCCCTACACGCCACAGGGCGCACCACCGTGCGAGCACTGCGGCCGCCGCTGGGTCGGGCGCCTGGTAGCGCGCCGGCCCGTGCCGCTGCCCGGTGATACCGAGGTGCCCCGCAGCCGTGTCCCGGCCGAGGGCGGCCACCGTCGCGAACGGCACACCGCGCCGATGCTGCACGCCGCCGGTCACCCGCAACCGCCATCCGGCGCACGAGCAGCCCAACCGCCCACAAAACCGTCCCATCGATCCACTTGATCCACGCAGCGACGCGCCCGCCGGGCCGCGTGTGCGCGCACTGTGTGCCAGGAAGGGCAGCGCCGGCCTTGTACAGCTCGCGGCGCCTTCGCGCCGCGGGTTTCTGCCGGCCGCGGGCTTCTGCCGACAGAGGCGGACACGATCGTCCCTTATGTGTGAGCTGCGACATTGTCGGCACCGACGGCTGGCCCCGACCATGACCGGACCAGTGACGTCAAGGAAGGCAGCTCCTCATGGGTGATCATGTGCACGTGCGGCTCAGCCAGGGGCTGAGCGTGTCGGACGAAGGACAACTGATCGAGCACTCCCGCTGCCGGTGCGGGGCCACCTTCACCAAGGTGTTCGACGCCGACGGCGGGGAGCCGGAACGCCGGTGATCTCGCACAGCTGCGTGAGGCCAGGCACGGCGTCAGGGCCCCGGACTGATGTCCGGGGCCCTGACGTGCTGGTGTCACTGTGGCGTCAGCCGCCCAGTTCCTTGCGGTCGCTGCCGCCGCTGATGGCGATCTTGCGGGGCTTGGCCTGCTCGGCGACCGGGATGCGCAGCTTCAGCACACCGGCCTCGTAGGAGGCTTCGATCTTGTCGGTGTCGAGGGTCTCGCCGAGGAACAGCTGCCGGCTGAACGTCCCCGCGGGCCGCTCGGTGACCACCGCTTCGGTGTTTTCGCCGTACGCCGGCTTGCGTTCGGCCTTCACTGTCAGGACGTTGCGCTCGACATCGAGGTCGATGGACTCGGGGTCCACGCCCGGCAGGTCCAGCTCCACGAAGAACGTCTCGCCCTCGCGCCAGGCGTCCAGCGGCATGCCCGCCGGGTGTGCGGCCGTACCCCAGACCCGCTCGACGAGCCGGTCAAGCTCGCGGAAGGGATCCGTACGCATCAGCATCTGTCATCCCTCCTTGATGTGTGTCTCGCGTCCTGCGCTTCTCTTCTGATGTACCACTACGCGGGAAAGTTGACAACTACGGGCTCAACTTTTTGCGGGCGATCTCCGCGGTGGTCTGCCGCAGCCATGCCGCGTCGGCTTCCGGAGACGAGGTGGACACGGCGAGGCGGGCGTAGGGCGCGTCGCGGCCGAAGGTCGTCACCACGAGCACCGGACCTCGGGCATGCAACGCGGCGAAGTCCCGGCCACGGGTGTGCTCCAGCTCGCCCACGCACCACCGCCCGGGACGGAAGCGGTAGCGGCGCCCGGCGCGCGGGCGCACCGCGCGCCACCAGTGCGGCTCCACGCGGACCTCGTCCACGAACTCCAGCGGCAGGCGCACGGTGCGGCGCCGCGCCGCCGGCGCCCACCGCCACGGCAGACGCACCACCAGATCGCCGCCGTCGATGTGCGGCCGCGTCATGAAGCTCACCTGCCTTCCGGCAAGCAGGGGGACCGCAGGGCACGATGGCCCTGCGGTGCGCCGCGCCTGGGGTGCGAGGGGCAGTGGTCAGTGGGCCACGCGGGCACCGGAGGCCGGCCCTGTCCATGACCGCGCACCGTGCCCGGTACGGGTGCGGTACTCCCGCCAGGCGGCAGCCAGCCACAGGCCGCCTGCGATCAGCGCGTACACACCCAGGACGAGCGCGACGGCCACCGCACCGGCCTCCGGGCGCAGCCACAACAGCACACCCGCGGCCACCGACACCACGGCGGATGCCCGCCACCACCACGCGTGCCGTAGCTCGTGCCGCAGCCGCGTAGCGACCCACAGCTCCAGGCAGCCCGTCACGATGGCCCAGGCGCCCGCCATGGCCACTAGCGCCAGGGCCGTCAGGCCCGGCCACAGGGCCGCGACCAGTCCGGCCGCCACACCCAGAGCACCCGCCGCCGCACACGCCGCGGCCGACCGGCGCGCATGCCGGTGCCGCCACGCCGTTCCCATGACCATCACGCCGTCGACCAGGGCGTACGCGCCGAACACCCAGGCCAGGGCCAGCACTGTCAACTGCGGCCACAGCAGCGTCAGCACGCCGAAAACCACGGCCGCCACGCCGCGGGTCCCCAGCAGCCAGACAGTCTTCGTCCTTTCCGCCACCAGCGGCCTCCCTTCCGGTCATCCCGTGCGCCGATTCCCAGACCACCCAGGCGGCCGAGTCATCGGCGCTACCGAACACTCACTGCACGTGATAGGAAATTGAGTCGACTACTGTCAACTTCATGCAGTCGGCACTTGTCACTGAACCTTCCGGCGGGGTATACGAGTAGGCGGTACTCAGTCGTCGGGCCGCAGTCCCTGCGGCCTGCCTTCAGGGAGGGAGAAGTTGGACATGCTTGCGCGTACGGGTGTTCTGGGTGATGTCGACCGGCTCGGGCATCAGCTCGCGCATGCCGGCGCCTCGGCCGGCAACGTCATCCCGGCGGATGCCTGGCGTGACGACGAAGCGCTCTACCTCCAGTTCGACCTGCCCGGCATGGACCGCTCCACCATCGAGCTCACCACGCAGCAGCACACGCTGACCCTGAGCGCCGAGCGGCCCTCCCCGATTCCGGCCGACGCCCGGCCCGTACTCACCGAGCGGCCCACCGGCCGCTTCACCCGCCGCCTGGCCCTGTCCGACGCCCTGGACACAGCTGCCACCGAGGCGGCCTACGACAACGGCGTCCTCACCCTGCGCATCCCGCTTGCCGCACACGCCAAGCCCCGCAGGATCTCCATCTCCGGCGGCGCGCCCAAGCAGCTGACCCGCTGAGAGCCGTCTGTCTGCCCGTCCCACCGCATCGAAGGAGGACGAAGCCATGGGCGCCCTGCTGTGGCTGCTCGCACCCCTCCTCGCCGGCATCGCCGCCAGCGTCTGGGCCTGGCGCACCGGATGCCGCAACGCCAGCCCACCCGACCACGGCACCTGGGAAGACCTCGACCGCTACCAGCGACTGCGGACCGTCCTGAGCACCAGCGAACACGCCAAGGTGACTTACGAGTTGGTGCGTGATAGCGGGTGAGTGTCATGCCAGGTGGATGGCATGAGCCCGCTGTGGCGATCATGGTCAGCCGGACGGTGCTGGCGCATCGGCTGTTCACGGGGCTCTCGACATCATCTTGCTTGCCTGGCCGATGAGTTGGCTGAGCCGTGGCAGGCCGGGGTCGAGGGTCGTCGCCATGCTGCGCGAGGAGGACTCCGGAAGCGGGTCGCGGGTGCCGGCGCCCGCCACCAGCTGGTGTTCGTCGACCGGCTCGTGACCACGCTGATCCATCTGCGGCACGACCAGCCGCACCCGGTGCTGGGGCTGCTGTTCGGCGTCGACCGGTCCACCGTCACCCGGGCGATCGGAGAGGTGCGCACGCTGGCACGGCCGGCTGGTCAGTCCTTGCGCAGCACCCATTTGTAGTCGTAGATGCTCAAAGGCAAGCCGTTTGTGTCGCTGAACTCGCGTGCTGCGCGCATCACCCCAGGCCAGTTGTTACTGAAGTCGTCGCCGATCATGACTCCGCCTTCACGGACCAGCGGCCAGTAGTGCTCGATGTCGGTGAGAACGTCTTGGTACTCGTGTCCGGCATCGAGGTAGACGAGGTCGCACCGGATGCCGTAATGGGCGAGGAACTTTGCGGCATGGGTACTCGTGCACGCAAAGGGGGTGATGACCTCCTCCAGGCCCTCGTGCAGGACGTTGAACAAGAACTGGTAGTAGAGCTGAGGGTGGCCGAACTCCAGGTTCAGCTCGGACCTCCCCCGCGGCGTGATCCAGTGCTCCACACTTCCGAGGAAGCTGTCGACGCACACGATCTCGCAGTCCACTCCGAGACACCGCACAAGTTTGCCCATGTGCAGGGCGGACGCACCCTTCCACGTGCCGACCTCGACGATCAGACCAGGGGCGAGCCGTTCGATCTCCTGGGCGAAGACCGGATGATCCGACCCCCAACCTTGCGGATCGTAGGACATTCCCTTTCCGTCGAAACCTGCATAGGGAGAGGTGCTGTGCAACAAGGTTTGGACGTTCTTGGGCATCAGGACTCCTTGGCACTCGGGTCTGCGAGGCTGAGAAGCTGTGTTTCAGCCTGCTGACGTGACGTGCTGTGACCATGCACAGCCGTGCCCCCTCATGATGGTGCGTTGGGCGAGGCAGGGGATGAAACCGGTGGAGTCGGCGGACTGGCCATGCCGGGCGGTCGGCCTTCGGCCTTGTCGGCGACGATCGCGGTGTCGACCGGACGGGGGCAGCACACAGGGGCGCCGCCCCCTTATGGCACCTCGGCTGGTCAGTTCGTGCGTGTGATGGTGACGGTGTCCTGTGCGGTGGCGAAGGCGGGTTGGCCGAGCTGGATGCCGACGAGTGCTCGTCCGGCCGGTGCTGTGGCCTCGACTTCCATGGCCGGGTAGATGGATACCCAGGCGTCCTTGCCGGGCCGGCTGGGTACCAGGTCCAGCGGCACGGCCGGGCAGGTGAGGGTGCGGCGGTCGGCTGAGAGCACCCCGAGGGCGACGGGCTCGTGACTCTCGTCCTCCGAGCGGGTGAAGGCGACCCGGTCCTCGAGGAACAGCAGTCCCTCCGGAGCGGTGAAGACCACCTTGGTGGTGCCGATGGTGCGCTGGCCCGTGTTGCGGATGACGAAGGCCGGGTAGAGCCAGCGTTCCTGGCCCGCGGTCGCCGTCAGGTTCTGTGTCTTGATGGTGGCGCGCAGTCCGGTGTCGATGCTGGCCGGTGCCGTGTACCGGTAGTAGACGCTGCCGAGCTGGAAGGCGTCCTCGGGTTTGGCTTCGTCCCAGCGCAGGCTGCTGGGAGAGCCGTCGGGGTCGGCGGACTGCGGCCAGACCAGGAAGCGGTAGTAGCCGGGCTTGTCACCGAGCTGGCGCAGGTCGATGGCGGGCAGGGTGACCTTGCGGCTGGTGCCGCTGTCCTTGTGCCCCTCGGCCTTTTGCAGCTGGGGGGTCGGGGTGTAGTGCGAAGGTGTTCCGTCCTCGTGGACGAGCTGGTAGTAGACGTGGTCGCTGTTGCTGCTCGGTACGCCCTGTTCGCCCTGGCGCGGGTTGACCAGGTCGATGATGAACTTGTCCCCGGGGATACGGCCGCTGTCGGTGACGTGGCCGAAGCCGGCCTGGCTGTTGGGGGTGCCGCCCCAGCCTGTGTCGTAGGGCAGCCGGACGAAGGGCCGTCCGACCTTCTCCGGGTCGCTGCGCTGCCAGGAGCCGGCGAGCACCTCGATCTGAGGGTTCGCTGTGCGGACCTCGCCGTTGTCTAGGGTGACGTCGACGCGGATCTGGTACGTGCGGCTGTAGGCGGGGCGGGGGTCGGCGTCGACGTTGAGGTCGCCGCGCAAGGTGAAGGTGATGAGGTCGGCGTCGTCGAGGAAGGTGAGGTCGATGACCTCGTACTCCTGGTCGATGCCGCCCCTGCCGCGCTTGACCTCCGTCGCGGCGAGGTCGGCCTGCCCGTTGCCGGTGTAGGAGTACTTGACCTCCTTGATCTTCACCCCGACGGGGACGCGGATGCGGCCGTCGTAGCGGAACTCGCTGTCCCAGACGGCGAAGCGGTTGGCGTGGCCGAGGCTCCGGATTCCGGTGACTTCGGGGTCGAGCGCTGTGTAGTCCTGGGGAGCTGCAGGGGTGTTCATGCGTGCTCTCTGCTTCCTGCCGGGAGTGTGGGGTGGGCGGTGCGGCGTGACATCGCCCTCACGGAGGCCCGCGCCGTTGGGGCGACGGGATCACCGACTCGGGCGTCGGCGGCCCGTCTGCAGTGCGCCCTGGGCGCGGCGTGCGAACGGGATGCCACTGCGCGGGAGGTGACCGCTGCGGGGCTGGGGTGTCGCGGCGGCCGGGGCAGAGGGGCCAGGGAACGCCCGGGGGCATTCGCGGGTACGTCTGGCCGAGGTGGTGCCTTGGGAAGCCTTCGCGATATGCACCGCAGAGGCTCGGGCCCTCTCTGTCCAGAGAGAGGGCCTGGCCTCTTCGAGCGGGTGTCGCCCCGCGCCGAGTGTGGGTCGTCGCGGGGTTATGCCTCGATGGTGACGGTGGCGTTTCCGCTGGCGAAGGGCGGGTTGCCGATGCGGATGCCGACGCGTACGGCGCCGGTCGCGGCGTCTGCCTGGACTTCCATCTCGGGGTAGATGGCGGCCCATTTGCCGGGGTCCAGGTCGAGGGCGGCGTCCCGGAGGGTCAGGGTCCGGTTGCCGTCGGAGCGTTGGCCGGCCAGTTCGGTCTCGTACGTCGCCCCTTCGCGGGACATCATGACCCGGTTCTCGGTGAACCACAGGCCTTCGGGGGCGGTGAGGACGATGTCCGCAGGGCCGATGCGTGTGCGCCCGGTGTTGGTCAGGGTGAGCACGACCGGGTAGACCCATTGCTGGCCGGGCTTCACCCGCGCCTTCTCCAGTTGGGTCTGGACGATACGGGCGCTGTGCCCGGCGGAGGCGCCGGTGACCTTGGCCAGGATCTGCACGGGGGAGCGGCGGCCGATGCTGGCCGAGCCGTCGCTTGCGAGGCCGGGGGTGGCGTCGGGCTGGGCGCGCAGGCCGATGCTGTAGACGAGGGTGCCGGCGTCGGTGTGGGTGGTGTTCAGGTGCGGGTTGTCCCGGATGATCAGGGTGCGGCCGGAGTCGTAGATCTCGTGGTGCAGTTCACCCGTGATGGCACCCTCGACGGTGTCGGGATAGGTGTAGGTGGGCCGGCCGATGAAGGTGAAGCCGGTGGGAGCGGTGAAGCGCTGGGTGATGATGCCGGGGTTCACCGGCTGGCCGACGGGTGAGACGTAGCGCAGGAGGACGCGGGCGGACTGTCCGGGTGCGGCCTCGGGGATGTTCTCCTGGTAGACGGTCAGGGCGCGCTCGTCGGCGGTCGGTTCGGGGACGACGACGGTGACGGGCAGGGTGAAGCTGTTGTCCTTGAGGTTGAGGTCGCCGCCGTACTGGATCTCCAGTGTGGACTCGTACGTGCCCGGTTTGGTGGTGTCCGTGGCGCGGACGCGGAAGACGCCGTCCAGCGAGCCTCTGTTGGGGGCCAGGTCGGTGCCGGGGAAGGTGCGGGTCAGGCGCCGTCCGTTGTTCTCCTGGGCGCTCTCCAGGCCGTCGGCCAGGGTGAGGACCACTGTGATGTGTTCTCCGCTGGCGATGGCGGGGCCGCGGTTGTGGACCCGGGCACCGAGGTCGAATTCCTGGCGGCGGGGGACCGTGACCGGGAGGATGACTTCGCCGTACAGGTCGGCGATGGGAGGGGGCGGCGGGGTCACGGTCGCCGCTGCGAACACCTTCCGCACGCGGTGGTTCGAAGCGTCACCGATGTACAGGTCGCCGGAGGGGGCGACGGCCACTCCGTAGGGGTAGTAGAGCCGTTCGCCCACCGCCGGTCCTCCGTCGGCGACGTAGCCGGCGACGCCGGTACCCGCGGCGGTGGTGATGATCCCGTTGGATGTCACCTTGCGGACACGGTGGTTGTGGCCGTCACCGATGTAGAGGTTCCCGGCCCCGTCCACGGCCACGTGTGAGGGGTAGTGCAAAGACGTGGCGACGGCGGGTCCTCCGTCGGCGACGTAGCCGGCGACGCCGTTGCCTGCGACGGTGGTGATGACGCCGTGGGGTGTCACCTTGCGGACACGGTGGTTGTAGCGGTCGCCGATGTAGAGGTTCCCGTCCTGGTCCACCGCCACTCCCCAGGGGTAGTGGAGTTTGGTGGCGACGGCGGGGCCGCCGTCGGAGACGAAGCCGGCCTGGCCGTTGCCTGCGACGGTGGTGATGATGCCGTTGGGTGTCACCTTGCGGACACGGTGGTTGGAGTAGTCGGCGATGTAGAGGTTTCCCTGCCTGTCCACCGCCACGCCGATCGGCGCGTTGAGTTTGGTGGCGACGGCGGGGCCGCCGTCGGAGACGAAGCCGGCCTGGCCGTTGCCTGCGACGGTGGTGATGATCCCGTTGGGTGTCACCTTGCGGACGCGGTGATTGGAGTGGTCCGCGATGTAGAGGTTCCCCGCCCCGTCCACCGCCACGCCATAGGGGTTGTAGAGGTTGGTGGCGACGGCGGGGCCGCCGTCGGAGACGAAGCCGGCCTGGCCGTTGCCTGCGACGGTGGTGATGATCCCGTCGGGTGTCACCTTGCGGACGCGGTGGTTGCTGACATCGGCGATGTAGAGGTTCCCCGCCCCGTCCACCGCCACGCCTGAGGGGTTGTAGAGCTTGGTGCCGACAGCCGGACCGCCGTCCACGACGAAGCCGGCCTCACCGTTGCCCGCCGCTGTGATGATTGTCCCGTCGGGGTAGGTCGCTGTGGCGGCGGCTCTGTTGGTTGTCATCGCTGTTCCTCCTGTTGTGGTGCGGGGCGCGGCGTCGGCCGGAGTTCCGGCGTAGGCGGGCCCCGGGCTGGTACGACCGCGCCCGGGCTGTGCCCGACGCGCGGAGTGGGAAGGGGTCGGCAGTGCGAGGGAGGCGGCTGACGTGGCGCTCGGTGCGGCGGCGTCCCAGGGCGCCGGGGTCAGGGGACCTCCACCCAGACGTCGGTCGCGTTCCGCTCTCGCGGCAGCCACAGAGCCAGGCGGTCCGAGGCGACCTGGACCGGCCCGCTGGCGAGGACCGCGTCGGTACGGCGTCGCGGGAGCAGCTTGCACACGGACACTCCGGCCATGAGCAGGGTGGTGGCGGCCACGACGGTGGCGAGGGTGTCGAAGCCTGAGCGGCGCCGGGATGCGAGCGCGGATGCCCCGCCGGCTCCGAGGGCACTGGCCAGTGGTACGCCTGCGTACACGGATCTCCCGCCTCTTCTCCCGCCTGTCGTCCCTATGCGCTGGCATCGCTGGTGCGGCTGTCCGGGACGGCGTCCTGGGCAGTGCGGGTCGTCTCAGGTCGCGCACCAGCGCTCCTCGCGCCGCCGGGCCATGTCCCACAGGGCGCGGACGTAGACCGCGTGCTGGAACAGGTCGTAGACCAGCTCGACGGCGAGGGTGCCCGCGAGCAACTGGGACTTCAGGCCTGCGCCGCGGGCGGTGACGACCTTCTCCGCGACGAAGACCAGGCCGACGGCGCCCCAGAACGGCGAGAACTCCGGGCGGCCGCGAGCCAGCATCCAGGCGGTGAAGACGAGATACAGCGCCAGGGCCAGCACGGACAGTCCCATGAGCGCCTGGCGCACGAAGTACGGCGCGGTGACTCTGGTCCAGCCGTAGTCCCGCAGGTTCTCCAGGGCCCCGCGCTGCCAGCGCATCCGCTGGTGCCACAGCTTGGGCACGGTGGTCATCACCTCGGTGACCACCCGGCAGCCGGCGGGCGAGACCGTGCGGTAGCCGATCGTGCGCACGGCCTTGGTGATCTCGTCGTCCTCGGTGAGGGAGGCCAGGGAGTAGTACGACGTTCCGCCACCGATGAGACCGTCCAGGCGCGCCCGTCGGATCTGCCGCAGGGTGGAGACCCTGAACACGGTCGCGGTCCCGGTGAGCACATCGGCCCGGTAGCCACGCCGGGCGATCTCCCTCGCATAGCGCTGGAACTCGATCCGCTGCAGGGCGCCGAGCAGTCCGCCGCCCGGCTCGCCGTAGAAGATCCCGCCGACCGCCCCCACACCCGGTCCCATCGCCTTCACGGCACTGGCCACGAACGACGGGACCAGGGTGGTGTCGGCGTCCTGGACCAGCACAAGGTCATCGGCGGCCAGCCCGTGCAGGACGCCGTCCAGAGCCTGGTTGAGCGCCCCTGCCTTCTTGTGCCGGTTGCCCGAGGACTCCACCACTGTTGCCCCGGCCCGCCGGGCGTTGTCCGCGGTGGCGTCGGTGCAGTTGTCGGCCACGACGACGATCCGGTCCGGCTCCCGGTTCTGCGCCCGCAGGGCGGCGATGGCCGCGCCGATACGGCCGGCCTCGTTGTGCGCGGGGATCAGCGCGACGATACGGGCCGCCGCCACGTTGCCGGCAGACGGCCGCACGCGGGCTTGATGCGTGCGTCTTCGCATAACCGTGCTCCTGACCGCACGCACGCATCACCGCGCGCACGAGGGGACTTGTGCCTACAGAAGGCACCGGGCCGACAGAGGACGCCGAGTACACGGAGAAGGGCCCGACGGGCGAGGCCGTCACACAGGCCGTCCCTCGGCTCCGGGGCCGCAGGCATGACGGCCCCATGCATCTTTCGGTGGGTGGTATCCAGGGAACTGTCGGACGGAATTTCATCCGGCATATGCAGCCCTTCCACTGGGAGCGTCGTTCGCGAGGAAGCCTCACCCGATCGGGGCGGGCCTGTGGAAGCACGAGTCGAGTGTGTTTCCCGCTCCGGCGCACGCCCCCCGGTGCGTACGCGCCCCCCATTCGGGTTAGCCGCGCCGCTGTCACAGGCGCCCTACCAGCAGGGTCGGCTTCCTGAGGCCACCGTCCCTGCCGGGCAGCGCGGGCCGGGTGTACGCACTGCTCAGGCCCGGCCGTGCGCCTCCTGGGAGCGGCGCGACAGTGCGTCGATGACCGCGGCGGCGAACAGTACCCCGCCGGTGATCACGAACTGGACGGCGACCGGGATGTCTGTGATCGCCATGCCCGAGGCGATCGACTGGATGATCAGAGCGCCGAGCACCGCTGACCAGGTCGTGCCGCGTCCCCCGAACAGGCTGGTGCCGCCGATGACCGCCGCCGCGATGGCGTTCAGCAACAGGACGCCCGAGCCGGAGGACTGGCTGACCGAGGTGATCCGTGAGGCGAGGAACAGGCCGCCGATCGCGGCCATCGTGCCGGAGACCGCGAGCACCACGGTCTGCACCCGCACCACGCCGATACTGGCGCGGCGGGCCGCCTCGACACCGCCGCCGAGTGCGTAGACCTGTCGTCCGAGGTACGTGCTGTGCAGGAGCACGTCCAGTCCGGCCACCACGACGAGGAAGACCAGAAGGGCCAGTGGCAGTCCGTGGAACTGGTTGAGCGCGTACGCAGCGGCGAACGCGATCACCGTGAGCGCTCCCGTGCGCACCCCGAGTTCGGAGAGGGAACGGTACGGCAGGCCCAGGGCCCGTCGCCGGCTCCTGTTCCGGTAGGAGATGACGAAGGGCAGGCCCGCGCCGAGCGCCGCCACACCGTAGGCGACGGCGGTGTTGCTGAAGTAGTAGCTGGTCAGCTTGGCGACGAGGCCGTTTGCGTCGAGGTCGATGGTGCCACTGGTGCCGAGGACGTAGAGCATGACGCCGTTCCAGGTCAGCAGCCCCGCGAGCGTGACGACGAACGCGGGCACGCGGGTCCTGGCGAAGGAAAAACCCTGGATGGTGCCGGCCGCTGTGCCCACGAGCACCGCGAGGATGACGGCGAGCCATTCGGGGACGCCGTTGTTGACGCTCAGCACGGCGAAGACGGCTGCCGCGAGACCGCTGATCGAACCGACCGACAGGTCGAGCTCGCCGATCAGCAGCACGAAGACGATGCCGACCGCGATCAGACCCGTACCCACGATGTCCACACTGAGGTTGGACAGGTTCCGGGGTGAGAGGAAGTTCGGGTTGAGGCACTGGAAGATGACCCATACCGCGAGGAGGACGAGGATGACCGGGAGCGAGCCCAGTTCGCCGGCGATGAACTTGTGCCGGGACGCGGCGGCCCAGCCCTCCACCACACGGACGACTCTCCGCCGGGGCCCCGGTCGGCGGGGTTCGGCGGCGGGGGCGGCCTGACTGTTGTCTGTCTTCTTGCGGTCCTGTGTCACCAGTCCACCTCCCGGTGGGCCATCCGGTGCGGAACGTTCTGCGTGGCCCCGGTGATGGAGGAAATGATCTCTTCTTGGGACGCGGTGTTCACGTTGAAGAAGCCGTTGTTGCGGCCCAGCCGCAGCACCGCGGCCCGGTCTGCGAGGGCTTTGACATCGGCCATGTTGTGGCTGATGAGGAGGACTCCCATGCCGCGGTCACGCATCTGGTCGACGAGTTCCAGGACCTCGGCGGTCTGTTCGATGCCCAGGGATGCCGTCGGTTCATCCAGGAGGAGTACCCGGGGGTCGCCGAGGAGGGAGCGGGCGATGGCGACCGTCTGCCGCTGGCCGCTGGACAGGGCCACGACGGGGGAGCGCAGATCGGGCAGGCCCGTCGCCAGGCGCTTCAGGAGGTCACGGGTACGGCGTTCCATCTCCGCTTCGTCGAGGAAGCCGAACCTGCGGATCTCCTGTCCGAGGAACAGGTTGCCGACGACGTCGAGGTTGCCGCACAGGGCGAGGTCCTGGTAGACGGTGGCGATGCCGAGATCCCGGGCGTCCTGGGGACGCCTGATGTGGACCGTCCGGCCCTCCCATTCGAGGACGCCCGAGTCCGCGGGGGCCACGCCCGAGATCACCTTGACGAGGGTGGACTTGCCGGCCCCGTTGTCCCCCAGAAGCGCCACGACCTCGCCCGCGCGAATCTTCAGTTCGATGTCGGTGAGGACCTGAACGACGCCGAAGCGTTTGCACACGCCGTGCAGTGCCAGCAGTGGGGGAGCCGACACGGAAACCATCTCCTTCCCCGGGCCCGGCTGTGGGGGACCGGCCTATCCGGTCAGTCCGGCCCGGTGGCAGGCCGTTCTGAGCCGGGGCACGCAGATCCGCTCGACCGTGTACACACCGCCCTTCACGAGGGTGTCCTTGATGGTGCCGGCGGTCACTGACACGGGGGTGAGCAGGACGGCCGGAACCACGTTCCCGCCGCGGGTGCGTACCGTGCCGGTGGCGTTGCGGTGGAGGTTCTCGCCGCGGGCCGCGGCCACGGCCATGGCGGCGCCCGCGGATGCCTCGGCCTCAGTGGGCTTCCAGACGGTCATGTACTGTTCGCCGCCGACGATGCGGCGCACGGCTCCGAGGTCGGCGTCCTGGCCGGTGACGGGGGGCAGCGGGGAGACCTTGTTCGCTCTGAGGGCGGAGATGACGCCGGAGGCAAGGGCGTCGTTGGCGGAGTAGACGCCGTCGATGTGGCGGGCGCCGAGGTCGGCGATGGCGCCGGACATGTTCATGTTGGCGATGTCCGAACGCCACATGGGAGTGTCGTACGTCTTGCCGATCTTGACCTTGCCCCTGAGCACCGACAGGGCGCCTGCTTCGAACAGAAGAGTGTTGGGGTCGGTGGGATCACCGTTGATCATGACGATCTGATCACCGACTGCCCGGAGGGCCATGGCCCTCAGCAGCGCCCTCGCCTGGAGCCTGCCGACCTCCTGGCCGTCGAAGGACACATAGCCCGAGATCGGGCCCTCATCGAGGCGGTCGTAGGAGATGACAGGGACGCCCGCGTCGTGCGCCTTCCTGACTGCGGCGCTGAGCGCGCTGGCGTCGACGGCCACGAGTACCAGCGCATTGATCCCTTTGGTGATCATGGAGTCCACCTGTCGCTGCTGGGCGGCCACGTCGCCGTTGGCATTGGCGTGCTCGACCGTGCAGTCGCGGCACAACTGCTTGATCTTCTCCTCCAGCAAGGGCCTGTCCTTGGACTCCCAGCGGGACGTGATGGCATCCGGTAGCAGCAGACCGATCCTCGGGCCGCCTCCGGCGTGGACGGCGGTCCCGCCGCCCTGTCCACAGGCAGCAAGCGCCATCGACATGGCGACCACGGCGATAGCAGCGTCCCGTATGAAGGTCTTCATGTGAGAGACCTCCCTGAGCCGTGCCACTGAGGTGGGGCCCAAGCAGGGTCCGCAGGTCGGGGGGCCGTGGACCGACTCGCTCCGTGGGAATGGCCGACCCGGTTGGCGGACCTGGCGAGGAGCGGTGTGCGCGTCTCTTGTGCCCGTTCGGCTGCCCGCTCCCGGGGCGGATGGCGTGTGTGCGCGGCGTGCGTGCGCGGCGCCGTACACGCACCACACCGGTCGCCCCGCCCGCGGGCACCGGCGCCTCCCTCAGTGCGTATGGCGATACCCGGTCTCCTCACCCGGCCACGCCACAAGACGGCCACGTCGTCAGTCTGGCATCGGCCGCGGTGCCCTGCGAGCGCAGTGGATCCGTGAGGGGACGAGGCGCCGAATCCGGGCTGTGGCATCGGCGCGGCGGGCGGCGGTGCGCACCGGATGCGCGATGCGCACCCCCAGGTGGGGGCGCACCACCGCGCCAGGTGCGCATCCACCTGGTACGGTGGCGCGGCTACCGGTGCAGAGCCACCACGGTGTCCACCACCGCGCGGGCCCGCTCCGCCTGCTCATCGCGCAGCGCCCGCAGAGCCTGGACGACGTCCTTCGGTGCGGGGCGAGGACCTGGCCGACGAAGTGCTCGATGGTGCGGGCGATCCCCGGCGCGGCAGCTGCAGGCCGTGCGTGGCCCACACGCGGATCGCCGTCAGACAGATGACGCCGACCTCGTCCAGGACGTAGGGAGTGGGCGCAGGGGGCGCTGTCGTCGGTCAGCGCGGTCACGGGGAAGACGATCAGTTCCGCGATGCCCGGCAGCAGTCCCGGCAGCTGCTCCACCTCGGGCGCGAGCCGTGCGGCCTGGACGGCGTCTCCGGTCTCCACCCAGGATGCAGTCGAAGCCGAGCTGGACCAGGCGCGAAGGTCTTCCACCAAGCCGACCAAGTGAGCCGCTCAGCCGGGGTGCCCGGTCCATGCACCAGGCGGATCACGTCGTACGGGGGCCAGCCGGGGCAAGGGGGAGAGTGTTGGACGGCCAAACCCGCCGACGGCTGAATCACAAGGGGCTGCGTGAGCGGCCTGACGAGCCCCAAGCCCGAAGAACCGCTCGCCGGCCAGCCGTCCATGGTCAGTCGGTGGACAGAGCCTGAAGCAGGTCACCGACCTTCGGGTCCGGCAGTGCCCCGGGCGACGTCGGCCTGGGCGACGATGCCGACCAGGCGATGGCCGTCGATGACGGGCAGGCGGCGGACCTTGTGGTCACTCATGGTGCGCAGGATCTCCTCGGCGTCGTCGTCAGCGCCGATCGTCACCGCCTCACCTGGGCCAGCTCGCCCGCCTTGACCTGAGCGGGGTCTTCGCCGACGCCGAGGACCTTTACGACGATGCCCCGGTCGGTCAGCATGCCCTTGAGTTTGTGGTCCGTGCCGCAGATCGGCAGCGCTCCGACGCCCAGCTCGGTCATCTTCTTCGCAGCATCGAGCACGTTCTCCTCGGCGCCGATGCACTCGGCGCCTCCGTCATGATCTCGCGGGCCGTCGCCGTAGGGCAGTCTCCTGATACCTCGCTGATGAGATATGGGCTGAAAGCCAGCCCGAGCCGCGTCATGGGTGCCCCGTCAGCTGGGGGGACAACGGGTTCCGCACGCATTGCACCCCAGGGAAAGGCTCACGGCCGGGGACCCGTAGCAGGCGGGCGCCGGGCGAGGCGTTGACCAAGACGACGTCGCCGGCCCTGAGCGTGGAGCGCGGCAGGCGCAGTGTGGTGTCCTGGTCGGGCAGGTGCACGGCTTTCGCTCCGGCGGCGCGTGCGGCCAGCTGAAGATATCCGGGCTCCTCTCCTCCCACCGTGATGAGCTGGTCCAGGCGCAGGCCGGCGGCGTGCCGACCGACGTCCTCGTGCGCAGCGCGCGCCTCGTCGCCGGGTTCGTTCATGCGGCCCAGGACGGCGATCGCCCGCTGGGCGTGGCCTCGGGCCATGGCCGCGAGCGTATCGAGTCCCACGTCAAGAGGTTCGCTTGGACGCCACCGGGCGGTGGGTACAGGCGCGGCACGACGGGGCCGACGACGGGTATGCGGGTGAGCAGTCCATCGTGCAGAGGGGTGGAGACGACCAAGGCGGGCGCTCGGCTTGGGCGTTCCTCGTCGTCGAGTGGCTGGGCAGCGGCTGGCGGTGGTGGCAGCGGCCTGCTGGGCACCGGCGGGTGGGGCCGGTGATCCCCTGCCCGCCGAGGAGACTGCCCGGCAGCAGTTGACGCGCATGCCAAGTCACCGACGGTGATGGCGGCTTGCCCATAAGCCTGCGGCGTCCTTGCCGACTACCCTGCGACGTCACACCGATGACGTGCTCTCGCCTCCTCCAGCATCCGGTGCTCGATCGGGCCGGGGCAGCACCCGTACTCGTCGAGCACCGTCCGGGTCGCCCGGTCGAGCGGGCGCAGCCGGCGTGCACTGCCGTCCCCGGCCGGCCGCAGGCGCAGCGTCGTGCCGCCCTCGACGGGGATGACGGTCAGCACGCCGTCGTCGACCATCGCCTGGACGGAGCCGTGCCGGTAGGGGCTGGCGGCGAGGCATCCGTCCGGGTACTGACGTACTGGCGGTCGTAGCGGTCGTACGGGCCGGTGAAGTAGCAGTCGACGACGGGCCCTTGGCCTCACGGTGAAGTGAACACCACCGAGAGGACACGGCCCTGTCATCCACGCTCTACACCTGCTGTAGGTTGAGCCGCTCCGTTAGCAGCGAGTCCTGCTGAAACTCCGGATTCCATGTTGCGTTAACAGTGGGCCGATCGGTTGATAGCAATCGCGTGGCCCGTCAGGAGGGACCGTTGGGCTGAAGCCCGGTTCGGACGCCTGACTGTGGTCTCGGCGGCTGTTCAGGCGGCGGTCTCGATCCGCTGCGGAGCGATGCCCAGGATGAGCTTCCCAAGCGCCTCCGGGGCGGGACCGAATGTGGCCAGCCAGGTCTCGACTAGGTAGATCTCGCTGTTCTCGTCAATGCCGAGGAAGAATCTGCCCTGATCGACTTCGCCGATGGGGAAGATGGCGCGACCGATTGTCGCGCTCCAGTCGGCGAAGCGGTCCTCCTCGCCGATCAGGGTGTCAGGGTCGAAGTCGAAAGGGGCCTTGGCGCAGGTGATGCCTGGTCCGCTGATCTGCACGTCCAGGTCGCCGAACTCTGCCAGAAAGGCTTCGGCGGCATCGTGCATGCGGACCAAGCCGGTCTTCCCGAGCGTCTCCTGCCAGCGGTCGATCGGGATGCGCCGTCCCGGCCACCAGCCGGCGGCCCGCAGAGTTTCCTCGATCACGCCGGTTTCCCGCCGCATCCCGCCCCGCGTCGGCAAGATGCTCTCGGTGGTGGAGGAGACCGCGGAGAGCACGAAGCCGTGGTGCGGTGCCGCGGCCGCGATGGCGGGGCGGGCGGCGCGGCCGCCCCGGCGCCGGATGCGAACAGCGACACCGGGGAGGCGTAATCGCGGATCGCCTCAGCCGTCTCCACGGTGATCTCGCTGACTGCACTGGCCTTTCATGCCGCTGTCCGCACCGGGACCGGGCCGCAGGCGCTGTGCGACATGGGCGGGGTTCACGATCAGCACGGTATGCAGTGAGCCCTGGCAAGTCAGGCTGTGACCAGGTGCTGTATGCGGCGGAGGCAATCCCGGACTCTGCTGGGAGTATCGAGCACCATTGTTGTCGAGGACCAGCGTTGCGGCCCTGAGATGTCAAGCCAACACGACAGCTCAACGCCAGCCGCGTGAGAGCTCGCGGCGACGGGGGAGGAGAAGTGGTACTGCCCGAAGTCTCGGTAGGGCACGAACAGGTGGGTGTTCCCTTGGGCTATGCGCAGGCCGGTGCTGGTGAAAGCCAAGCTGATGGTCGGCCGGAACAAGCTCAGCCTGACCAGCCAGAGCGCGATCAGCTTCTCTCCCGGACCAAGCCGGTGTTGGTTACAGGCGCGCTTCACCTCTTTGTTCGCAAATGCCGTCTCGACCAGGAACACGCCATGCGCGGGCCGGCTGCGGAAGTGATCACGGACAACACCGCCGATGCGCTCCAGGTCGACGGCGGACGATCCCGCGGTGTCGTTGCTGTCCTTCGCGGCGTTCTTTGCGATGCAGATGCGATTGGCGGTGCCCCGGGTGCCGAAAGTGGGCTGGGGCAGCCCATTGGCACGCAGTTCGGAAAGCAGCTGGTCGTGCAGGGCTGCCATGTGCAGCAATGGGGCACCTCCGGGTATGCCCCGGTAGAGAAGCGCGATCAGTGCCTGGGTGAACGCCGTGTAGTGCGCGTCGACTGGTGCGAGCGCCAAAGCGCCCGCTGATGACGCTGTCAGTACGCAGCTGGCACCGCCGGGCGCAATGCGATCGAGTGCGATGTTCGCGAGATCCGCGAGGTCCTCGCCGGGTGACATCCCGCCGGGGATGGCGCGGCCGCTGTAGCAGCAGTCCAGGATGACCACGACTTGTCTGCCATCCGCGCGACCGCGTCTGATTTCGCGTCGAAGATGATCGAAGGCGCAGGCGGTGTCGGGACGGTGCTTCCGGGACTCCGGGAGGGCCAGGTAGAGCTCGTTGCCGAACTCGTCGTCGTTCAGGCCATGTCCTGCGTAATAAATCACCACCGTGTCGGTGGCCTGCTGGCACGCCTGGATGACGGCGTCGATAACGTCGGACGCCCTCTTCGGTTGGGAAACCTTGATCACGTTCTGGGGTGGCAGGCCCCAGACTGCTTCCGTGGTGAAGGCATCTTCAAGGCCTTCCAGGTTGTTCTCCACTGCAGGCAGTGGTGGCAGGTGCTCGTAAGCGTGCACTCCAATGAGAACCGCCCGCGAGGCAGCTGGATCGGCCAGCCGCAGGCCGTCGTTCACCGGGGCTCTGGCGCTGCGTCACCGTCCTGGGCAGGCGGATTCGCCTGCTCGTTCATGAGGTCGGCTGCCAGGCGGCGTGCCTCCTCGATGTCCGGCGAGGAGACCTCGACCACAACATTGCCGTGGGCATCCCGCTCCATGCGCACTGTCGGCGGGCTCACCCGGCCCTTCTGCCACAACCCGATTGCGGAAATAACCGTGGCCAATCCCGTAAAACCGGTTCCCACAGCGGCCAGTATCAGATCCGCGGACCAGCCCGTCATCGCGTCCGGCCGCTCCGCAGCCGTGCCGAGTGACAGCTCATCGACTGCCTCGGTGATCTCCGGATCGTCACTCAGCCATCGGTACAGAGAGGCGAGCTCACCCTCGTCGTCCTGGCGGATACTCAACTTGAACAGCACGCTACTCATCCCCCTCAGATGTTCCCCACGGCAGATATCTACCGCATACGTTCCTCCGTTGACCCGCAAATGGTCGGTTTGACGGCTCTCGTCTCACACATCCGTGAGCCTCGGCCGAAGGCGTCAAGCTGGTGGATACCCCACGCTGGGTGAGCCCGGACTACCTAGCCGAGGTCCGGGACCGCGAAGCCCGGCTCCGCCATTTCCGCATAGGGAGTCTGCAGACGCCGCTGATGGGTCTTGGCCAGCCGGCCCGCGCGTCCGGCTCGGTCAACGGGCGGCCGGCCAGGTCGTCGACGGCGTTGGTCGCCGCACTCAGTTCCTGGCTGGGTGTCAGTGCCAGCGCCCGCCTCGGACATCGATGCGAGCAGCCGCTGCAGCACGGCCTTGGTCGCCTGGCCGACGCGGCCGGATCGCACGGGCGTCCGGGCGGTCAGCTCTTCAGGGCGGTCCAGGTGTCCCGTCCGACGAGGCCGTCCCCAGCGAGCGGCCACCAGGCTTGGAACTGCTCAACGGCCGCCGAACTCGATCGCGATCGACTGCAGTCGGCCTGTCAGCCCGGTGCTGTCGGCGGTGCCGCGTGGACAGGCCCGGCACCTGCTCGGCGTACGTCGTGCGCGGCCCTATAGCGTTGGGCCACTGCTACGTACTACGCCATATCGTATAACGTAGTAGTCGGCAGGGAAGATGAAGGGGGTGCCTGATGCCGCGTCAACGTGACCGTGTCGGGTGGGCCGAGCCGGCGCTGCTGATCCTGGCCAGCCTGGCCGACGGACCGAAGCATGGCTACGCGATCATCAAGGACGTCGAGGAACAGACATCCATCAAGCTGGGGCCGGGAACGCTGTATGCCGCCATCGCGCGGCTGGAGGAACGGGGCCTGGTCGCGCCGCTGGACGAGGACGAGCGTCGGCGGCCCTACCGGCTCACGGCGGAAGGCCAGACCGTGCTCGACGACAAACTGCGGGCGATGGTCCGCTTCGCACGCACCGGGTTGACCCGGCTGGGGGTGGCAAACGCGTGATCGACATGGCGGCCCGGTTGGCCTTGCGGGCATACCCTCCCTCGTTCCGGGAGCGCTACGGTTGTGAGCTTGAAGCACTGGTCGAGGACACCGGCGCAGGCCCAAGCGTCGTAGCAGACCTCCTTGTCGGCGCGCTGCGGGCATGGCTTCGCCCGGTGATGCCCGATGAGTCCGCCGAACGGCGCCGCCGCCGCATGCAGGCAAGCGTCGCCACCACCTGGGTCTCCTGGTGCGCTGCACTGTATGCCCTGCCGATCTTGCGCTTCATCCTGTCCGAGGAGCCCTGGCCGACTCCGGACCTGGTGCGGAGGCTGCTAGACGTTGCGCAGTACGCCATGTACGGCGCTGGCCTGATCCTGTTGGTCGGCGCCCTCGCACTCCTTGCGGAATCCTCCAGGACCGGCAGCTGGGCCGCGTGGCGCCCGCTGGTGGCTCTTGTCCCGACGCTGCCCACGTGGCTGATCGCGCCGTTCCTCCTGGCATTCGCCTCCATCGACCCGGTCTCCTACTGGGTCGGGGCCTTGGGGGTGCTTGGGCCGGCAGCGTTCCTCGTTACCGCGGCGGTGACGCCGGCGGTCGTCGTCACCCGGTGCCGACCATCTGCGAAGGTGTTGCGGCTGCTTGCCCTGTCCGGGGTTGCGGTGGCGTTCGCCGTGACGACGACAGGCATCGCCTGCGTCGCGACGTTCACCATGAATACCGCTGACGCAGCCCAGCTGGTCACGATGCCCATACTCACCGTCACCGTTGCCGCTTCTGCAGCAGCCCTGGTCAGCGCCGGTCGGGGGGCCAAGGCCGCGCTCCGCAGGGAACATCCGGTGGCTCTCGATTCAGATCCCGGAGGGGCGTAGCGCTCGACGACTTCACCGGGTGGCTCCTTCGGGCTATGGCACCCCGGCTGAGGCCCGTGCCGACTTCGACACGGGCCTCAGCCCTCTCCAGGCGGTTCCTGGGCCGCTGCCCCAGCCCTGGGCCGGCGAGCTGCCGCAGCTGTGCCTCGTCGAGCTTCGCCGGGTGCATCTATGCCACTGCCTTACGCCACCAGCCATCGGTAGCTACTCTGCAACCATGTCTGTGACCACCATGACCCTGCGCATCCCCGATGACCTCGCCCCCTCGATCAAGGCGGCTGCCGCCGAGGCCGGCATGAGCGTGAACGCGTACGTGGTGCGCGCGGCCCGCCGCGCCGCCACCCTCGACGCCGCCCAGCAGCTCGCTGCCCTCGGCCTCGGCGACGACCTGGCGGACGAGGGCGACACCCTGTGAACCGTGGCGACATCTGGGCTCTGCCCGACGGCCGCAATGTCCTGGTCATCAGCCTCACTGGCCTGGAAGAGTCCTACGGCGCCGTTCTCGTGATCGTGCTGCACGAGAGCGGCCGGTACCCGGACACCGCCATGTCGGTGGTGATCGGCGACCCGATCCCCTGCACCGCCGTCGCCGTCAACATCACACAATTGCGGGTCAACCGGTTCGAGGGAGCAAAGCTGCTCGGCCCTGTCGATCCTGCCACCATGGCCCGCGTGGACCAGGCCCTGCGCGCCGTCCAAGACCTCTAGCCCGACGCTGGCCGACCACTGGTGAGTCGAACCAGCCCGGCCTGAGACACCGTCACAAAGCGGCGGGCACGCCGGACTGATGACGTGGACGACCTCAACCAGATCTTGGCCAGCCACTGTCTGAAGCCGCCGCGCATGCGGCTCTCCCGAGCCGACGAGACGCTGCTGCCCGGCGGATACACCGGCCCTTGGCCACACGCCGACAGACCGTGTGGCACCGCCTGCACTCCGCCGAACTGCACGCTCGGTAAGGCTCGGGAGTCCTGGAAGTGGCCGCCCAGGGTGTACCAGGGCAGCCGGCGTGCCCGAGGCGCAACGCGCCCAGAGCCGCGGTGGCCAGTCCGCACCGTTGGTACTTCTCCATGATGCAGGGCTGTTCGGCCCACCCGAGTCGGCAGTGGGCGCAGACGGCGTAGTCGACGGCGAAGGCGACGTCGCCGGCGAGGTTCGCGGCGGGCTCCCTCCAGGCGGGGCGTTCCGAGGAGGGTGTGTCCTGCCAGGGCGCATTCAGCTTGATCATGGTCCAGCCGGTGGGCCGGCGGCCCCATCGGCCGCCGCTGATCGCGCGTAGGACCCGTTGCCAGGGCGTGCTGTCAGGAGCCCAGGCCACGTGGCGGGCCTGCGCGGCCAGTGCCATGGCTGCTTCGCCCTGATCGGTGCGACTAGGTGTCGAGGAACTCGGGGATGAAGATGTCGCGGCTGGTCAGCAGGCGCTTGGAGAGGCCCTGCTCGTGGTGGTAGCGCAGGAAGGTGTCGACCGCCTTGCGGTTCGCGCGCAGGCCGTAGGGCCACCAGTCCTCGCCGAGCAGGCTGCGGTTGTGTTCGAACAGGCTGCTGAACCAGGGGGTCACCAGGCTCATGTGCTGCTTCGGGGCGTCCTCGATGTATGTGCGTTCGGCCAGGTCCTTGGCCTTGACGAAGGCGCGGTAGACCGAGCGCAGATCCTCGGAACGGTGCACCAGGTCCTTGCGGACCGCGACGATGTGCATCGGGGGGAAGATCCCGGTGCGCCGGTAGTAGTCGCGCTCGACGTTCTCATAGTCGGGGAAGAGCCGGACGATCGTCGTCGATCCCCGCAACATGGCCTGGGGCACGTCGACCGAGATGAGCGCGTCGATCTCTCCGGACTCGAGCATGGCGCCGAGGGTCTGGCCGTGGCCGGCGTGCCGCACGTGCACGCCGTCCGGCACTGGCTGCGGGAGCCAGTCGAATGCGGGGATGGGATGGTTGGTGCCGCCGATGACCCAGCGGCACTGGTCGACGGTCACGCCGTACTCGTCCGACAGGATGCCCTTGGGCCAGACGCCGGCGTCGTGTCCGAAGAGCGCGAACTCGCCGAGTGTCTTGCCGACGAGGTCCTGGGGCTTCTCGATCCCCGCCTCGGTGTTCACGAAGATGGCGGAGTGCCGGAAGTTGCGGTTCGGGAAGATCGGCAGCGCCAGGAATGGGGCGTCGTCCAGGTCGAAGGTGCGCAGGAAGTAGGTCAGGCCGAGTTCCGCTATGTCGTAGCGGCCTTCGAGCATGTGCCGGAAGAGGTCCGAGACCAGGGGCTCCGTCTCAAGGGCGGCGTCCACTCCGTCGATCTTCACGCGGCCGTCGAAGAGCGCCTCGGTGTGCTCGTACCGGTAGGTGCCGATGGTCAGCTCGATGCTCATCAAGATCCCCGCTTCCGTGAATGACCTTTCATTTTCACGATGGGCCCGATATGGTTCCCTGTCAAGATGAATGATCATTCACTTTGAGGGAGGCCGGACATGCCGCGCATCACACCCGAGCGTCGGGAAGCCAAGCGTGCGGAGATCGTGGCGGCGTCGCGCCGGTGTTTCGCGCGGGGTGGCTTTCACCAGACCTCGATGCCGGACATCGCCGCCGCAGCCGGTGTTTCTGCGGGCGCCCCCTACCGCTACTTCGCGAGCAAGGAGGAGATCATCCTGGCCATCGCCGCGGACGCCTTCCGTCTGATCTTCGAGCCGATGGAGCGGGTGGCCGTGGCCGCTGACGCCCCTTCCCTGGGCGACCTGGTCGCCGCCTCCCTTCAGGCACTGAGTGCCGAGACAGTCACGGACGCCGCAGGGCAGGTGGTGCCGGTCGAAGAACTGCTGCAGTGCGTCGTGCAGACCTGGTCGGAACTGCTGCGCAACGACAGCCTGCACGCCCGCGCGTTGGAGGGCTTCGAAAGGGTCCGTCGCAGCATCGCCGACGCCCTGCGCCGCGGACAAGCGGCGGGCGCCGTCCAAACCGTGGAGCCGGAGAGCGGCGCACGGGTATTGATCGGTCTGCTGCACGGATTCCTGCTCCAGCGTGTCGCCTTCGGCTTGACCGACACGGCGGGATTCAACGACGCCGTCCGGGGGTTGCTCGACGGAGCCGAGCGCCCGGACAACACCTCGCGGTGAGCGGTCCCCAGCTCAGGCTGCAAATCCGCTGCACATGTGGATCCGGCACCCCCGCATCCGCCGGCGCCATGATGGCCCACGCCGCGGTGGTGTTCCGCTGACAGTCCACGGACGGCGGTGGGAGAGTGGCACCGAGGCCGGGTCCGGGCCGGTGCGGGCCAAGGAGCGTGCGTATGCCGTGTGGGACCACACGGGCTTTGACCAGCACCGGTGGAAGTACTTTCGGGCCATGGCCGGTGCGCCGGATCCCCGGTATGGCGACGGCAGGCCGGTCTATGAACGCAGCGGACCCTGTGGAGTGCGGTGGACGCTGGTCGGTGTCGCCTGTCCGGACCCGCGCCGACTCAGGGCATGGGCGGAAGAACTGGCCCTGCTGGTCCCCCCACAGCGAACTCGAAGTCCTCACTGGTCGGGCGTGGGCCCCGTTCCAGGTCTACGTCCTTAACCCGGACACTGGCGAGACGGACGAGGAGCGCGTGCTGCCGGCAACTGTCATGTGACCGGCGTGCATGAAGCCTCTGCGTCCCACAGGTATGCGCCGCGGGACGGTGCCGACGGCGAGGACGATCCGGACGTCCCGGTGGACTGTCGATGATGGTCGGCTTGGCCCAGGAGTAGTGCTGAACGAGGCCGTCGGCGGCGGCGTTGAGATGGAAGCCGACGCGGCAGAACGTCTGCGCGACCTGCTGCCCGGGCCGGTCCACGCCCGCTGATCCTAGGAGTTCTGTGCCGATTCCGCCGATCAGTTGGCTACCAGTCCAGGGATGGCCCGGCGATTCAGCCGTCATGGGACGACGGTTCCTCGCCGTACACCGCCCGGTCGTATGCGTCGTAGCGGCCGACGTCGTCTCCGCAGACACATACCCGCCCTCGAACGGGAGAGCGTCGCATTCCTCGTCGTGGACCACTGGCCGCCTGGTACTCATCGCGTGGCCACCGCCCAGAATGCCGGAACTTGGAACCGGTCGGGATCCGGCTCTTCGGCGTGGTCGGGGAAGGTGGGGGTGCCGGATGCCGTCGAAGATCACGATGACAGCGCCGTCGTTGCGGCCGTCGGATTCGAGGCGGTAGAGGCCGAGGGTCTGCTTCCGCCGCCGGAGGAGCCGCCAAGTTCGGACAGCAGGCCACCCTGGAGGGCTCAACTTCAACGTCTCCCCGAAGCTGCCCGCCGCTCAGATCCGGGACCTCGCGGCCCTGCGCTGGCTCCACTCCGGCGAGTCCGTATTTTATTCGGGCCCGTCGGTGTCGGGATGACGCACGTCGCCCAGGTCCTCGGCCACCAGGCCGCCCGTCAGGGCGCGAACGTCCGCTTCGCCAAGACCAGCCGCATCCTCGCCGAATTCGCTGGCGGCCACGCGGACCGCACCTGGGACAAGCGCATGCGCGAACTCGTCCGCCCCGACCTGCTCATCCTCGACGACTTCGCCATGCGCCAGCTGTCCGCGTCCCAGGCCGACGACCTCTATGAACTCGTCTCCGAGCGGCAGGGCCGCTCCTTGATCATCACCAGCAACAGGGCGCCCAGCGACTGGTATCCCCTCTTCCCCACCCCGGTCGCCGCCGAGCCGCTGCTGGACCGGCTGATCAACTCCAGCCACCAGGTCATCATGAACGGCCCAAGCTACCGGCCCAACAAGCGACCGAAAGGACCCACCACCCCGACCGAACCACCGCAGCAATAGGCAGTCCGGCGGATCACCGGTCTGCTCGGCATCGCTGTCAGTGGTGCGGAATACGATCCGGGGATGCGAGCTTCAGGAACATTCAAAGTGGCCGACTTCACCCCAGCTCCGGTGCCGAGCCCGGCGATCGAGACCGCGGTGCCCGTCGGCCTCGCCACGATGAACAAGCAGTACGAAGGCGAGGTCGCCGGGCGCTCCGCCACCTTGTTCACCGCGGCGTTCGACCAGTCCACCGGCACGGGCACCTACGTGGCGATGGAGTCCTTCGAGGGGGAGCTCCGTGGCCAGTCGGGCACCTTCAACTTTGCACACTCCGCAACCACCCTGGGCGAGGGCAGGCAAGGCGACTTCTTCATTATCGTTCCGGGCAGCGGAACAAGCGAGCTGGTCGGGATCACCGGGGCCGGAGGCATCGCCGTCGACCCGGACGGCACACACCGGATCTGGTTCGACTACGACCTCGGTCAATAGCCCAGCAGCTCAAGCCCTCAGCAAGAGTCCGATCGAAGCGACGATGGCGCCACAACGGCATTGAGTTCCGCGCTGACACCGGACAGATGACGTTCCCCCACCCCTCCGTCTGCCGCATCCCTCTTTCCCATCGAGCATCACCGCCTGGCCATGGGGTGGGGAATTACGGGCTCTGTCGGGGATCTTGTGACGTACCTAGTCTGAACTGGGCATCTATCGGGTGTGCGGTTCAGGGGGTTTGGGGCGGTTGCTGCCGCATTTAGCCGGTGTGGTGGTCGAGTCGATCGAGCGTGCGGCCGGTACGGTCACGTTCTGCGCGCACGCCGCAGGGCCGACGGCGAGGTGCCCAAGATGCGGGGTGGTGTCGTGGCGTGTGCACGGCCGGTACGCGCGCCGGCTCGCTGACGCGCCTCTCGGCGGAGCCTCGACGATGGTCGAACTCGTGGTGCGCCGGTTCAAGTGCCTCAATCCGCAGTGTCCGGCGGTGACGTTCACCGAGCAAGTCGACGGGCTGACCAGCGCGCATGCCCGGTACACGCCGCTGCTGAGCACGCTGCTCACCTCGATCGCCGCATGTCTGGCGGGCCGACCGGGTGCCCGGCTCGCGGCCGCGCTGAGCATCCGCGTCGCCAAGGACAAACTCCTGGACCTCCTCCGGCAGTTACCGGAGTTGCCGCAGGCCAGCGTGTGCGTCCTCGGGGTCGACGACTTCGCGCTGCGCAAGGGCGACTCTTACGCCACGATCCTGGTGGACCTGGAACAGCGGCGCCCGGTCGATGTGCTGCCAGGCCGGGACGCCGAGCCGCTCGCCACCTGGCTGCGCGATCACCCCGAGGTCGAAGTGATCTGCCGGGACCGGGCCGGTGCCTATGCCGAAGGCGCCCGCAGCGGGGCTCCGCAAGCCCGGCAAGTGGCCGCCGAGGCGGTGGAAAAGACGGTCGGCGCCCATCACCCGTGCATCCGGACGGCGTTCACCACGGCCCAGGCCGTCACGGAGTCCGCCGCCGTGTCCAGGGGTACGGCGGAGCCGCCCGCGGAGGAGATGCCGTTCGTCCCTCCGGACGGCACCCGGGACGTCCTCGGGCGCCCGAGGCGGCTGGTGGCCCGCACCACCGAGCGGTACACAGCGGTGCAGCAACTGCTCGCCGAGGGTGAATCTCTGGCCTCGATCAGCCGTCGGCTGCGGCTGGATCATTCAACAGTGCGGCGCTTCGCCCGCGCCCAAAGTCTCGACGAACTGCTGGTCAAGGCCACCAGCCGGGCCTCGATCCTGGACGAGTACAGGCCCTACCTGCACGAACGCTGGCGCGAGGGCTGCCACGACATCCCTCAATTGCACCAGGAACTGCGCGCACGTGGCTTCGCCGGAAGCATCCAGTGCGTCCGCCGCTACTTCCGGCCCTTCAAGAAATCGCACAGCCCTAAACCGCGCAACTCGTTCACGCCTGCTCCCGAGCCACGACCCGCCCCGAAACCCCGACGCATCGTCCCCTGGATCATGACCAATCCTGGACACCTCGCCGAGAGCGATGCGGCCGAACTCAAAGAGATCCGGGCCGCCTGCCCGCACCTCGACGCCACCGCAGGCCACGTCCGCGACTTCACCGCCATGATGCGCGACCTGCGTGGCGATGGCCTGCCCGCTTGGATGGACCGCGTCCTCGCCGACGACCTACCCGCCCTGCACTCCCTGGTCAACGGCATGAAACGGGACCTGGACGCTGTCACCGCCGGCTTGTCGACGCCATGGAGCTCAGGCCAGGTCGAGGGTCACGTGACCAGAGCCAAGCTCCTCAAGCGCATGGGCTTCGGCCGGGCCAACCTCGACCTCCTCCGCAGACGCATCCTCCTCAGGACGTGATCGCCGAGCTCGCCATATGCTGCAGGCCGTCTGCGGAGTGAACGGAGGGATCGGACACGGTGAGCGAATCGTTCTTGCTGGTCTGCGACGACCTGCCGCACACCGTAGTCCTGACTGACGCCGGCCCCCGGGCCATCGAGATCGTGAAGCTACTGCACCGGCGAACCGGGCAGAGTTTGTGGCGCTGCAAGTCCCTCATCAGCCACTTGCCCGCGACCATCCTCGAGAACGTGCCGGAAGAAGTCGCCACCGCCATGGTGGCCGAACTCCGCGAGGCCGGTGCCGACGCTCATGCCGAGGCGAATCAGTAGGCTTCGGCCCCCTCATCGTCACAAGATCCCCGACAGAGCCGGATCGGCTGACCGTCGACACCGAAGACTGACCACGACGTGAATTTGTCCGCCTGGCTGACTACGCAGTCCGGCCACCGCCCCACGGCGGCCATGACATGGGCCCGCCCGGACGGCCTGGAAGCCGCAGAGCGCCAGACACGTGACTTCGGCGGAGGAAGGTGGGTGTTAGCTGCGGTGGACGGGATGGGTCAGGTAAGTCGCCGTCCCGTCTTTGCTGACCGCCGGTTGTGTCCCTTCGTGTCCCACCACTCTTCCAGATGGGCATGGACGAGGTGCACAAGCTGCAGCAGTCGGTCGGGAGGGGGTGCGGACGAGGTGAGCACATCCGCCCAGGACTTGAAGTCCCAGGGGAGGGCGACGACCCAACGTTCATCCGGGTAGTCTTGACGGCCTACAGTCAGCCAGTACGTCAACGTCACGCTGCGATCCGGATGGTGCTCGACCGTCATTTTGATGATGTCGAACCGGAGTCCGTCAGCGGTGCCGTACGAGCGGCTCAGGGCCTGCTCGGCTGGTGTCTGTCCCTCCAAAGGGTTAACCACCCTTTCACCTGGGCCCGCACCCCAACACCGTGTCGAGCAGCGAGCAGCGAGCAGCGAGCAGCGCCGGCGACGGCCGGCTGGTCGACCTTGTAGGCCGTCAGGAGATCGTTGTTCCCGGCAGGGGTACCGAATGATGGTGCGGAACTTCTCCACGTTCGGGCACTGATGGGTGTAGGTAGAGTAACCAACGGGCACGGCGGTAGTACGTCTTCAGGATGTAGGTGCGGCTGTGGCTCCTGCACTTGGCGTCGAAGCTGTCGGCCGCCGCGGTGCCGGCCTTCCCTGAGACAGCGGGCGCGGCCGACGCGGAACCAGCTGCCGGAATCAGCAGGGCCGGCCGATATGACGGCAGCAGCGGACAGGGCTGTCTTGACGGAAGTGTGGAGAAGTATGCGTTCCCCTCCATTCCCCTTGTGGTCAGCGGGGAGTTGGTGTACGAAGCCTCATTGGTGGTGCCGTTTCACCGTTTCATCGCTGACTGTACGCTGTTAATTGATTACTACAGGCCACACGTTTCCCGGAGCCCTGCGTGGCCCGGGTCGCCAACTCCATCGGCCAAGGCCTGGAAGGCATCACCATCACCTTCCAGCTCACCGGCGCCGCGCCGGAGCGGTCTTCGCGCCCAAGTAGTGCTTCTGCCCCCTGTGCCAGCGGAACGTCCGTCACGGAGCGGCCGAACGCAACAGATCGAGCGAAGAAGGGTGATCGGCGCGCTCCAGTTGTCGCCGGTGCGGATCGCGTACTCCAGCCGTCCGACGGGGAAGGGGACCGGGTCGCCGGTGTAGCGGACCTTCAGGATCTGGTGGCCGTCGCCGCTGACGTGCCAGTCGGTGGTCTTCCGGTGGGCCAGCACGGCCAGGTCGTACTGGCCCAGGGCGAAGGTGCGCTGGCAGGAGAGGTCATCGTCGTTGCGCAGGTGCTCGATGATGGAGACGAAGAAGCCGGCGATCTCCATCGCGATACCGCCGACGATGGTGGGATCGGCGATCGCCATCGCCAGGTTCCACACCTTGTTGTCGAACATCCACTTCGACAGCTCGTTGCAGGCGCGCACCAGGTTGTCGAACCATGCGCTGGTGCTGTGGTCGGCTTCCCAGACCGTGATGTGCACCGCCAGGCCCGCGCCAGCCTGTCCGTCGAAGATCGTCCGGCCCCGGCCCGTGGTCGGGAACGTGCGCGTCTGGCGCCGTTGCACCGCCCCGAACTCATCGGAGAAGTAGGCGGGGGCGGCGACCTTGTCACTGGTGGCGGACGCCGTGAAGTACAACTCGTCACGGCCGCTCAGGCCGTCGCCGCGCGCGACCGTAGAAGCTCTCCAGCTGCCTGCCTACGCCCCGGACCTGAACCCGCAGGAAGGCCCAGCTGCTCGACGGCTGTCTCACCGGCACCGGCACCGGCCTGGCCTTCGAGGCGTGACCCGCCTGGGGAACCTGCCACCCGAATGCGCGTTCGGTAACATTGCGTCGCCCGGATGAGGTTTCGCCTGACGAATCGAGTGAGCCCGTGAGTGACGATGTCCTCTCTGTCATTCCGACCGACTCGCACTGGCAGCCTGAGCCGGCGGCGGCTGAGCGTGCCGCGTCGCTCGTGGAGGACCTGGCCCCCGGGCTCCCCGACGGCGTCGATGTCGAGATTGATGTCACCTGGCACGACGCACTCACCGTTGTCGACTGTGGTCAGAATCTGCAGAAGATCGGCTGTCCCCAATGCGGCGCGTCGATCGACACCGAGTGGTGGGCTGACCTACTCGAAGCTCACTGCGACGACGGCTTCGCGACCCTTGCCGTGGTGGTCCCCTGCTGCGGCGCCGCGACCTCGCTGGACGCGCTGGAGTACGACTGGCCCTGTGGCTTTGCCCGATTCGAGATCGCCGTCTGGAACCCCGAGCGTGCCTGGTTCAGCGACGAGGAGCTGACCGCCATCGGGGACGCACTCGGACATCCGGTGCAGCAAGTCAGGGCCCACATCTGACGCACGTCAGCCCGCGAGGAACCCGACATCACGAGTTCAAGTTCAGTAGCTGGTCCCCGCGGCCATCATCCGGCGCCGGCCAATCGCCCGCCAGAGATCCACCTCCCGTCGCATGTCGAAACGTCGCGATCTGAGCGGCGTCGCGGGCTCAGCTTCGCGGTACGGCGGCTGTCGGCCACCAACGACCGCAGCTCGATCGCCTCCCAGCCCACCGTTACCCACGCGCTTGCGCGGCACGTTCAGGATGGCCCCGCCCGGGCGCCGCACGCTGCCAGGATCCGGGTTGCGGCAAGGGTTGCGCCATCGGGTTGCAGCTAGGGATTGCGCCTACTGTTGCGCGACCCGGAGAACCGTCTCCGCGTCCGTGCCGGCCACCACACGGTTTCTGCGTGGTCGGCCCGCTGACATCCCCGTTGCGGCCGCTTTCGCCCATGTCCCAGGCTGAGATGAGGGCGAGGGACGGGCGGGAGGGGGCGGCGCGGACGCAGCCGGGGATCCGGGCGTGCTCGCCGGTGTTGCGCGTCGGCGCCGCCGCCGCGCCGAGCCGCTGACGGTGCAGCGGCCGGTGTCAGTGGCGGCTGGAACGCTGGACGGATGAACGGCGATGAGCAGCTGCTGCGTGGCCGCGTGTACGGCCAGGACCACGACGACCCCAACCCAGGCCCACTGCCATGGCAGACCTACGCCGCGCTCATAGGCGGGCCGCTGGACGGATTGCTGCTGGACATCACGGGCTGGCGGCCGGAGGAAGTCGACGACGGTGCCGCCCTGTTCACCGAGCTCGGGCAGTTCCCCGGCGGTCGATCCCTGTACGACCCGAACCCCTGCGAACCGCGCACACCGGGCCCCGGGATGAGCTGCCGCTTCTACTACTCCGGCGATACGCCTTGATCGCCGCAGAGCCTTGCCCTCGTCTCCTACTCCAGGGTGCCCAGCGCTGTGTCCGGGCGGCAGTGGACGCATGCCGGTACTTGCTGGCGCAGGGCATCGAGCGCCTGCTGCCGGGTCGCTGGGCGACAGCGGCCTCTCTTGGCCGACGCCCAGCAGTGGCCGGTGTGCACCGCGTCCACGTTGGTGCGGTTGAGACCGTACTGGATCAGCCAGTCCGGTGGGGCCGGCCGCATCTTCATGCCCCGGCGTCGTTCCGCCTCACGTCGCTCCTCGTCGGCGATCCACCGGTCGATCAGGGCCGGCTGCCGCGCGGTCTGCTGTTCGGCGACGCGGCGGGCGAACCGCGGCATGTCGAGGCGGGTCGGCGGGGAATCCTCGTGCGCTTGGGTGTCCCGTGCCACTGGATCTTGACCGTTTGCCATCGGACTTTGACGGACGCGAGTTCGTGTCATCGGAGTTTGATCACCGCAGGTCAGCGACTCAGCGCATCGAAGGTGCGCTGAGTCGCTGACCTGCACTTATGTGCAGTTCCTCGTAAACGTGTAGGTCAGAGCCTTGCGATCGTCATGCAGGCTGCTCGATTTGTGGGGACGGTGGGGTCAGGAAGGCTTGACCGCCGAGACCGGGGTGACGGTCACCTTGTTGTCGCACTCGGCCCACACCCCGTCGTTCAGGGCGACCTGGTGCTTCCCGGAGTGCGGCAGCCCGATGACCATCGTCGGATACGTCACCGGGTTCGTGCCCGACACGCAGTAGCCGTCGGC
>NZ_JBEOYR010000033.1:0-104657 GCF_040297165.1 Streptomyces sp. NPDC001851
CGTCACCGCCGTCGTGCGCGCCGCCCAGCTCTCCAGCCAGACGGGCAGCGAGCAGAAACTCGAAGTCTTCGTCAACCTCGCGCGCCGGCTCCAGTCGCTCGTGCACCGGGAGATCTCGATCCTCGACGAGCTGGAGAACGAGATCGAGGACCCGGACCTGCTCAAGGGCCTGTTCCACGTGGACCACCTGGCCACCCGCATCCGGCGCCATGCCGAGAACCTCGCCGTGCTCGGCGGCGCCGTCTCCCGGCGCCAGTGGAGCAACCCGGTCAGCATGACCGAGGTCCTGCGCTCCGCCATCGCCGAGGTCGAGCAGTACTCGCGGGTGAAGCTGGTGCCGCCCATCGACGGCGAACTGCGCGGCCACGCCGTCGCCGACGTCATCCATCTGCTCGCCGAACTCATCGAGAACGCCTCGGTGTTCTCCGCCCCGCACACCCAGGTGCTGCTCCGTGCCGGCCTCGTCACCTCGGGGCTCGCCGTGGAGGTGGAGGACCGCGGTCTGGGCATGCCCGTCGGCGAACAGAACCGGATGAACGCCCTGCTCGCCGACCCCGACCAGGTCAACGTCGCGAGCCTGCTCGCCGACGGCCGCATCGGTCTCTACGTCGTCTCCCAGCTCGCCCGGCGGCACGGCATCCACGTGCGCCTGCAGAGCAACATCTACGGCGGTGTGCAGGCCGTACTCGTCGTCCCGCAGGCGCTGTTGGGTACGGCGCCCGGCGCGGTCGCCGGAACCGGCGCACCCCAGCCGCACGCTCCGGCCGGCACCGGCGCGGCGCCCCCCGTGCGGATCCCGGGACCGGGGCAGGGACAGGTGCCGGTCCCGGGGCACCAGCACGGGTACGCGCAGGGCGAGGGGCATGCCCTCGGACAGGGACACGGGGCCGGGCGGGCGCCGGGGCCGGTGGCCGCGCCGAACGGTGACGGCACCAGCCCGGCGACAGGGGCTGCCCTGCCCGCCTCCGGGGCGGCCCCTGTCGCCCCCGCGGGCGAGACCGGCTCCGGTGCCGGACAGGCACCCGCGACCGGGCGGCGGCGGCACGCCCAGCCCGGAAGCGGGTGGCGCGGTACCGGGAGCGGCGGGGAAAGCGGCACCGGAAGCGGCACGGAAAGCGTCACGGGGAGCGGTGACAGCGGGCGGAACGACGGCGCTCCGGTGCCGCTTCCGGTGCGGGGCCTGCGGCAGGAGCGGCCCACCCCCGCCGCGGCCGTGCCCGGCGTCAGTGCCGAGGACCGGGCGGCGGTCGAAGCGCACGCGGGCATCCTGCCCACGCCACGCACCGGCATCGTGCGCGGGACCATGGGCAAGCCGCCGCTGCCCCGCCGCCGTGCCCAGGAGCACATCGTCCCCCAGCTGCGCGGCGGCCCCGCTCCCCGCCAGGACGCGGACACCGTCCCGGGCCACGACCCCGGGCTGATGGCGGCCTTCCAGCGCGGGATCGGACTCGCCGAGGCGCAGCAGCACATGGAGCGCATGGAGCACATGGAGAGCCAGGACCACATGGGCTCCGCCCACATGGAGTCCGCCCACATGGAGTCCGCGCACATGGACTCCGCGCATCTGATGAGCCACCAGCTTCAGCCGTCACTGCCGGAGTTCACCGACCCGGCGCCCCCCATAGCCCAGCAACGCGCCCCCGCGCCCGTATCCGACGGTGCTCGTGGTGCCGGCCGGCCCGATGGGAGCACCCCGGCCGGCTGAACACCCGCACCGTACCCACCCCCACCACCCCAACCCATCCACCCCCCCAGCGCTCCCGCAGACCTTACGTACCCCAAGGAGTCGATCCACCATGGCGAGCGATGCGCCGACCGCCCACGCGTCCGACCTCGACTGGCTGCTGAGCGGCCTCGTGCAGCGCGTACCGCACACCACCAGCGCGGTGCTGCTGTCCTGCGACGGGCTCGTCAAGTCCGTGCACGGTCTCGACATCGACAGCGCCGACCACATGGCGGCGCTGGCCTCCGGCCTGTACTCCCTCGGCCGCAGCGCGGGCGTCCGGTTCGGTGACGGCGGGGACGTCCGCCAGGTCGTCGTCGAACTCGACTCGACCCTGCTGTTCGTCACCACCGCCGGCTCCGGCACCTGTCTCGCCGTGCTCGCCGGCCGCGAGGCCGACGCCGCCGTCCTCGGCTACGAGATGGCGATGCTCGTCAAGAGCGTCCGGCCCTACCTGGTGACCGCGCCCCGGCAGCACGCGGTCGAACCCACGGCGACGAGGCCTTGAGGGTGGCCGCAGCCGGCGACGGGCCCTGGCTGGACGACGCGGCCGGACGGCTGGTGCGCCCGTTCACGGTCAGCAACGGACGCACCGAGCCCAGCGTCGCCATGGACCTGATGTCGCAGGTGATGGCCACCGGCGTCACCCCGCTCGGCTACCTCGGCCCCGAGCACGCCCAGGCGCTCGACCTGTGCCGTTCCCCCGTTTCGGTCGCCGAGGTCGCCGCACATCTGAAACTGCCCGCGGTGGTCACCAAGGTGCTGCTCTCGGACCTCGTCGACGGCGGGGCGCTGACCACCAAGCCCCCCGTCTTCCACCACACACCCACTGACCGGTCTCTGCTGGAGGCAGTGCTCGATGGACTACGACGACAGCTCTGACCCGTTCCCCACCGCGCTGAAGATCCTGGTGGCGGGCGGGTTCGGGGTCGGCAAGACGACCTTTGTGGGCGCGGTCAGCGAGATCGCGCCGCTCAGCACCGAGGAGCTGCTCACCACGGTCAGCGTCGGCACGGACAGTCTCGACGGCGTCGAGAACAAGATGGAGACCACCGTCGCCATGGACTTCGGCCGGATCACCCTCGATCCGGACCATGTGCTGTACCTGTTCGGCACACCGGGCCAGGAGCGGTTCTGGTTCATGTGGGACGAGTTGTCCGAGGGCGCGCTCGGCGCGGTGATCCTCGCCGACACCCGCCGGCTGCAGGACTGCTTCGCGGCCGTGGACTTCTTCGAGGAGCGCGGGCTCGGCTTCATCGTCGCCGTCAACGAGTTCGACGGCGGCCACCGCTACGACCCCGAGGAGGTGCGTGCCGCCATCGACCTCGACCCCGAGGTCCCCGTCGTCCGCTGCGACGCCCGGATCTCCAGCTCGGGCGTGCAGACCCTGCTCACCCTCGTACGCCACCTCCTCGCCCACGCCCCGGCGCCCGCGCCGAGCCATGGCGCCCACATGTGATCCCGCCCCATAGCCCACGGAGCCGCCCTATGAGCCACGCCCACAGCGCCGGAGCCCGGCCATGACATACGAGCCGCCCCGGCCGGTCCGGGGTCTGCTGCTCACCCCCGAGGACAAGGAGGCCCCCGCGCGCGTCCACCGGCTGCGCCTGCTCGGCCTGGCGGACCGTCCCGACCCGGCGCTGGACGCCTTCGCGGACCATCTCGCCCGGCTCACCGGCGCGCCCTACGCGATGGTCAACTTCATCGGCGAGGACCTCCAGTTCTTCGCGGGCCTGCGCGTCCCCGTCGTCCCGCCGTTCCTCCGCGAGGACGGCAGCAGACCGGAGCTGGGCCGGGTCCTGCCGCGCGACCACGGGTTCTGCCCCCATGTGGTGGTCCGCCGCAAGGCACTGGTGCTCGACGACGTCCGCGACTATCCGCGGTTCGCCGGCAACCCGGTCGTGGACGAGTACGGCATCCGCTCCTACCTCGGCGCCCCGCTCATCGACAGCTCCGGCATGGCGCTCGGCACCGTGTGCGTGGCCGACACGGCCCCGTGCACCTGGGGGCGGGAAGGCCTGGAGGCCATCAAGGCGCTCGCCGCCGACCTCGTCGTACGCCTCGAACGAAGTGCCGAGGACGGCCTGCCGCTGTGAGGGGGCACGGCATGGCCTACGCTCCCGGCACCAGGGGCGTGAAGGAAAGCTGAGGCGGCGGTTAAGAAAAGCTCGATGGACCCGCGCCCCTCGCATACGGCAGATTGCACGGTGATTCCACCCCTCTGACCCGGTGCGGGCTTCTTCGGCATGCCCGCGGGCCGGGACCTCACCCCCAGGAGCGGCACGCGTGAAGGCGCTGGTCAAGGAGAAGGCGGAGCCGGGGCTCTGGCTGACGGACGTCCCGGAGCCCGAGATCGGTCCCGGCGACGTGCTGATCAAGGTCATGCGGACCGGTATCTGCGGGACCGATCTGCACATCCGGGCCTGGGACGGCTGGGCGCAGCAGGCGATCCGCACGCCGCTCGTGGTCGGGCACGAGTTCGTCGGACAGGTCGTCGAGACCGGGCGGGACGTGACCGACATCCGCATCGGCGACCGGGTCAGCGGCGAGGGCCATCTGGTGTGCGGCAAGTGCCGCAACTGCCTGGCCGGCCGGCGCCATCTGTGCCGCGCCACCGTGGGCCTCGGCGTCGGCCGCGACGGGGCGTTCGCCGAGTACGTCGCCCTGCCCGCGTCGAACGTGTGGGTGCACCGCGTCCCCGTCGACCTCGACGTCGCCGCGATCTTCGACCCGTTCGGCAACGCCGTGCACACCGCGCTGTCCTTCCCGCTGGTCGGCGAGGACGTCCTGATCACCGGCGCCGGACCGATCGGCCTGATGGCCGCCGCCGTCGCCCGGCACGCCGGCGCCCGCAACGTCGTCGTCACCGATGTCAGCGAGGAGCGCCTGGAGCTGGCCCGCAAGATAGGGGTGAGCCTCGCCCTGAACGTCGCCGAGTCCACCATCGCCGACGGGCAGCGGGAGCTGGGCCTGCGCGAGGGCTTCGACATCGGACTGGAGATGTCCGGCCGTCCCGAGGCCATGCGGGACATGATCGCCAACATGACGCACGGCGGACGCATCGCCATGCTCGGCCTGCCCGCCCAGGAGTTCCCGGTCGACTGGTCCCGGATCGTCACCTCGATGATCACCATCAAGGGCATCTACGGCCGCGAGATGTTCGAGACCTGGTACGCGATGTCGGTGCTCCTTGAGGGCGGCCTGGACCTCGCCCCCGTGATCACGGGCCGGTACGGCTACCGCGACTTCGAGGCCGCGTTCGCGGACGCCGCGAGCGGCAAGGGCGGCAAGGTCATCCTGGACTGGACCGTCTGAGACGCAGAACGCGCAACTCCCTCACCCCGTCAGCACTTTCAGGAGCCCTCCTCATGTTCGAAACCGTCCGCGACGACCTGCGCGCCACCCTCGACGAGATCCGGGCCGCCGGCCTGCACAAGCCCGAGCGGGTCATCGGCACCCCGCAGTCCGCGACCGTCGACGTCACCGCCGGCGGCCGCCCCGGCGAGGTCCTCAACTTCTGCGCCAACAACTACCTCGGCCTCGCCGACCACCCCGAGGTCATCGCCGCCGCCCACGCCGCGCTCGACCGCTGGGGATACGGCATGGCCTCCGTCCGCTTCATCTGCGGCACCCAGGAGGTGCACAAGGAGCTGGAGGCCCGGCTGTCGTCCTTCCTGGGCCAGGAGGACACGATCCTGTACTCCTCCTGCTTCGACGCCAACGGCGGTGTCTTCGAGACCCTGCTCGGCGAGGAGGACGCGGTGATCTCCGACGCCCTCAACCACGCCTCCATCATCGACGGCATCCGCCTGTCCAAGGCCCGCCGCTTCCGCTACGCCAACCGCGACCTCGCCGACCTGGAGACCAGGCTCAAGGAGGCGTCCGACGCCCGGCGCCGCCTGATCGTCACCGACGGCGTCTTCTCCATGGACGGCTATGTGGCGCCCCTGCGCGAGATCTGCGACCTCGCCGACCGCTACGACGCGATGGTCATGGTCGACGACTCGCACGCCGTCGGCTTCGTCGGCCCGACCGGCCGCGGCACCCCCGAGCTGCACGGCGTCATGGACCGCGTCGACATCGTCACCGGCACCCTCGGCAAGGCCCTCGGCGGCGCCTCCGGCGGCTATGTGGCCGCCCGCGCCGAGATCGTCGCCCTGCTGCGCCAGCGCTCCCGGCCGTACCTCTTCTCCAACACCCTCGCCCCGGTGATCGCCGCGGCCTCCCTGAAGGTCCTCGACCTGCTGGAGTCCGCCGACGACCTGCGCGTCCGCCTCACCGAGAACACGGCTCTGTTCCGCCGCCGCATGACCGAGGAGGGGTTCGACATCCTCCCCGGCGACCACGCCATCGCCCCGGTGATGATCGGTGACGCGGCGCAGGCGGCCCGTATGGCCGAGCTGCTGCTGGAGCGGGGCGTGTACGTGATCGGCTTCTCCTACCCGGTCGTCCCGCAGGGCCAGGCCCGCATCCGTGTCCAGCTGTCCGCCGCGCACTCCACGGACGACGTCAACCGCGCGGTCGACGCGTTCGTCGCGGCGCGCGCCGAACTGGAGGCCTGACCAGGGCGGACGCCTGGGATACTGGAGGGCATGATCGAAGCACGGCGGCTCCACATCCTCCGCGCGGTGGCCGACCACCGCACGGTCACCGCGGCGGCCGCCGCGCTCTACCTCACCCCCTCGGCCGTCTCCCAGCAGCTGACCGCGCTGGAGCAGGAGACCGGACACCGCCTGGTCGAGCGCGGCGCCAAGGGGGTGCGGCTCACCCCGGCCGGCGAGATCCTGCTCAGCCACACCAACGCCGTACTCGCCCAGCTGGAGCGGGCCGAGGCGGAGCTGGCGGCCTACGGCTCGGGCGAGGCGGGCACGGTCACCGTCGCCGCCTTCGCCACCGGCATCGCCCAGGTCGTGGCTCCGGCCGTGGCCCGGCTGGCGCACACCGCGCCCGGCATCCGCATCCGCGTCCAGGACGCCGAGGGCGACGCGAGCCTGCCCATGGTGCTGGACCGGCAGGTCGATGTGGCGGTCGCCGTGGAGTACCGCGGCGCCCCGCCCGCCGACGACCCCCGGCTCGCCCATGTCCCGCTGTACGCCGAGCCGTTCGACGCGGTCGTCCCCCTCGTCCACCGCCTCGCGGACGCCGCCGAGATCCCCCTCGCCGAGCTGGCCAAGGACCCCTGGATCGGCCCGTACCCCGGCAACCCCTGCCACGACGTCGTCGTCCTCGCCTGCGAGCACGCCGGCTTCCAGCCCCGCCTGGAGCACTCCTCCGACGACTTCCGCGCCGTCGTGGCCCTCGCCTCGGCCGACGTGGGCGTGGCCCTCGTGCCGCGCTCCGCCCTGAACGGCATGGACCTCACCGGCGTCGTCGTACGCCCCGTCGACGGCGTGGCGCCGACCCGCCGCGTGTTCGCCGCCGTACGGCGCGGCGCCGAGGAACATCCGCTGATCCGGCCGGTGCTGGAGGCGCTGGCGCGGGCGGCACAGGAGGCGTGAGGGTCCCGGGCCAACGGCTCGGAGGGTGACTGTCAGTGGGAGGGGCTACGGTGCGTTGCATGCCGGACGCACACGATGTACGCCGTATCGCCCTGTCCCTGCCGGACACCACGGAGAAGATCGCCTGGAGCATGCCCACGTTCCGGGTCGCCGGGAAGATGTTCGCGACGCTGCCCGAGGACGAGACGTCTCTCGCCGTGCGCTGCCCCAAGGTGGAGCGCGACGAGCTGGTGCTGGCCGAGCCGGAGAAGTTCTGGATCGCCGGCCACGAGGCCCAGTTCGCCTGGGTCAGAGCGAGACTCGCCGCACTGGACGACGAGGACGAGCTGCGCGACATCCTCGCCGACTCCTGGCGGCAGGCCGCCCCGCCCCGACTCCTCGACGCCCACCCGGAGTTGGGGCTGCCGCCCGGGGCCCGCGGCTAGGGCCTCACGAACTGCCTGATCCGCTCCCGCAGGCTCGCCGGGTCCAGGCCGTGTGCGGCCACGTGCTCCTCGATGGTGCCGTAGCGGCGCAGTTCGCGGCGGCCTACGCCGAGGCCCAGCACCCGGTGCGGCACGTCGGACAGCGCCTCGCTCACCGCGGCCGTCGACGTCCCGGCGAGATACGGCTCGACCAGCACCACATCGGTTCCAGCCGTCGCCGTCGCGCGGCGCAGTCCCGCCCCGTCGAAGGGCCGCACCGTCGTCGCGTACAGCACAGTGACGTCCAGGCCCTCCGTGGCGGCGAGGACCGAGTCGAGCACCGGGCCCACGGCGACGACCACACCGCGGCGGCCCTCGCGGACCGTCACGAAGTGCTTGCCGTCGGTCTCCCGGCCCTGCCCGTTGGCCTGCACGGAGAGTCGTACGTACACCTTGTCGTCGCCCGCGGCGACCGCGTGGCGCAGCAGCGTCTCGGCCTCGTCGGGATGCCCGGGCACATGCACGGTCCAGCCGTCCAGCGTGTCGAGCAGTGCCACATCACCGGGGGCCATGTGGGTGAAGCCGCCGGCCGGCCAGTCGAAGGAGGCGGCGGCGCTCACCAGCACCGCCCCGGTGCCCTGGTGCCCCAGATCCAGTTTGACCTGCTCGAACGGCCGCTCCACGAGGAAGCTGGCGAACGTGTGCACGACCGGCCGCAGCCCGGTGAGCGCCAGCCCGGCCGCCGCCCCGACCAGGAGCTGCTCGCGGATGCCTACGTTGATCACCCGGTCGGGATGCCGGGCCATGGCCTCGCGGAAGCCGTCCTTGCCGATCTCGGCGAGGACCACCGCGACCCGGGGGTCCTCGTCCAGCAGCCGGGAGACGACGGGGGCGAAACGGTCACGCATGGTGTCCATGAAGGGGGCCCTTTCGGGAGAGCAGGTGAGGTTCTGGCGTTCGGCGGCGGGGGGTCAGGCGTTCTTCGGCTCCACGCGGGCCACGACCACGTGCGGCCGCCCGGGGTGTGGTGCGGTGAACGCGGCGTACAGGGCCTTGTGGTCGCGCCCGTCGACGCTCACCGCGGACCAGCCCGCCGCCTCGAAGCGGGCGGCGATGCCGCCGGGGCGGGCGTGGCTGGCGGAGGAGTTGTCGACCACCACGGTGTGCAGCCGCTCCAGACCGGCGGGCCCGGCGAAGGCGATCGCCTCGTGATTGCTGCCCTCGTCCAGCTCGGCGTCCCCGATCAGCACCCACACCGCGGGATCGTGCAGCCCCTGCGCCCGCAGCCCCAGCGCGCTGCCCACGGCGATCGGCAGCCCGTGCCCGAGCGACCCGCTGCCGATCTCGGCACCCGGCACCAGCACCCGGTCCGGGTGGTGCCCGAGCGGGGAGTCGTACGATCCGAACCCGGGCAGCCACTCGACGGGCACGAAGCCCTTCGCGGCCAGCACCGCGTAGTACGCCATGGGGCCGTGCCCCTTGCTCAGCAGGAACCGGTCCCGGCCCGGATCCTCCCGCCGCTCCGGCGCGACCCGGAGCACCTGGTCGTAGAGGACCCACAGCACATCGAGCGTGGAGGTGGCCGCCGGGCCGTGCTTCTCGTCGCCCGTCATGAGACCCATCAGGCCGGGCAGGTCGTCGTAGCCGTAGGTGCGGCTGTGGTCGGCTGTGATCGTCATGCCGCGATCGTGCAACCTCAACCGAGCTTGAGGTCAACCGGGAAAGCGGTGCGCGATCACCGACCCGAGTGCGGTATTGTTTCCCTGCGCGTTTCGACCGGGGAAACCCCAGGTCAAACGGCATCGGGACGTGGCGCAGCTTGGTAGCGCACTTGACTGGGGGTCAAGGGGTCGCAGGTTCAAATCCTGTCGTCCCGACTTTGCGGAGTCGCAGGTCATGGGCTGTTCCAGAGATGTCTGGGGCGGCCCGTTGATCGTTTCGCGCGATGCGCTGCTCCAGTTGGCCGTCGGCCTGGTGCCAGGCACCCGAGGACGTCCACCAGCTCCCGCAGATGACCGGGCCGCGGTCCGGCCGCAGGTCCGGCGCAGTTCGGCCGGGTTGCGCGGCGCGAACACGTTGAGGACCACCGCCGCCGACGTCGACCACACAGCCGGCGTTCCCGGACGCCGGCGCCGGAGCCGTCTCGCGGGCCGGCGCGGCCAACGACTCGGCGATCGGCGCGTAATGACCGGCGGCGAGGAAGTCCGAGCGGGCCGCGACCATCTCCGCGGTGTCCGCGCAGAACCTGGCGGCCCCGCGCAGCAGGTTCACGCAACCCTGCTTCGCCATGTCGCGGCTGTGCTCCTCGGCGCAGCGCAGGATGTTCCCGACGATCGTCACTTCGCCGGAACAGTGAGGACAACGAAGGCCGAGCTCAAGAAGTGCGCGCGGCGCGTCGGGCATCGGGCCGCCCGTGCGGAACCCCGCGGGGCAAGGGGCAGGGGAGAACCCCTTGCCCCTCACTCCGGAGGGCCAAGGGGTCGCGGGTGCGGGTCCCGTGGGGCGCGGGAGGCGCGATCAGGCGGTGGGCTCGGTGTCGCGGTGCGACACCGCCAGGTAGGTCACGAAGCCCACGATCGCCGCCGTCCAGGACAGGGTGACCGGGCCCAGGCCCCAGGCGAGGCCGCCGCGCCCGGCCGGCAGGGCCATCCAGTCGGCGAGGGAGGCGCCGAGCGGGCGGGTGAGAACGTACGCCGACCAGAACGCGGCCACCGCGCCCAGCAGCCCGCCGCGGTGGGCGAGCGCCGGAACGCAGATCGCCACGGCGAACAGGACGACCGAGCCGGCGTACCCCAGGCCGATCGTCGCGGTGAGGTCGCCCGCCGCGGTGCCCAGCGCGAACGTGGCGAGAACGGCCGCCCAGTAGAAGAACTCGCGGCGCCGGGTGCGGATGGAGTGGATGGACAGGGTCCGCTCGGTCGCGTACCAGAGCGCGAACACGGCGGCCAGCGCGAGGAGGAAGAACGGGGTGGACAGGGCGTAGGGGACGCCGAGACCCACGTGGAGCACGTCCGCGGCCATCGTGCCGAACACGCTGACCATGACGATGGCCGTCCAGTAGATCCAGGCCACATACCGGCGGACGGCGAACTGGAGGACCAGGGACGCCGCGAAGGCGAGACCGCCGAGCCCGACCGCCGGGATCGGGCCCAGCAGATGGGCCAGGAAGTCGGAGGCGGTCTCGCCCATGCCGGTGGTGAGGACCTTGATGATCCAGAAGTAGACGGTGACCTCCGGCACCTTCGTCGCGCTCTCGCGTATGCGCGCGCGGGTGTGCCCGCGAGGCCGGTCGTCCAGGACGTGCTCTGTGCTCATGGCCCGCACCCTGACACGTCCAACTGCACCCTCCCCAGCCCCCTTTGCCATTGTTTTGAGGCTTCTGGTGCAGCTGTTGCCACGGGGGACCGTGAACCTGAACGCGACCTGAACGCGTCACGGAAAGCCCTGGTCGGCGGCCCGACCGGCCTGGTAGACAGGCGGGTCGGGCCGCCGTCGGCCTCAGTACACCAGGCCCACGTGGGCGAGCGCCTGCTTCAGGAGGACTCCGTGCCCGCCCGGCATCTCGTTCTGTACGGCCGGGGAGGCGGCCTCCTGGGGGCTGAACCAGACGAGGTCCAGCGCGTCCTGCCGGGGGCGGCAGTCGCCGGTGACCGGGACGATGTAGGCGAGGGACACCGCGTGCTGACGCGGATCGTGGTACGGCGTGATGCCCGCCGTCGGGAAGTACTCCGCGACGGTGAAGGGCTGCAGCGACGCCGGGACGCGGGGGAGTGCGACCGGGCCGAGGTCCTTCTCCAGATGGCGCAGCAGGGCGTCGCGGACCCGCTCGTGGTGCAGGACCCGGCCGGAGACCAGGGTCCGGCTGACCGTCCCCTCGGGGCCCATCCGCAGCAGCAGCCCGATGCTGGTGACTTCGCCGCTGTCGTCCACGCGCACGGGCACGGCCTCGACGTACAGGATCGGCATCCGGGCCCTGGCCATTTCCAGCTCGTCGCTGGTCAGCCAGCCGGGCGTCGTCTCGGTCATGTCAGACATTGCTTGATCATACTTTCCGGGTGGGGCGTTCGCCGGGGTCACGGGCCGGAGCGTCGTCGGACACGGGCGGTCCGTAGAGGCGTCGGGCGTTGTCGCGGCCCGTCCAGGCCGCGATCCGCAGGGCGTCGGGCAGGCTCAGTTCATCCGCGTCGACGCGGGCCTGGAGCAGATCGGCGAGCCCCTGACGGAAGCACAGGGCGCCGAGGTGGTGGAATTCGGCCACTCCGTAGGCGTCGGAGCTGTACAGCAGTTTGCGGAACGGGGTGATCTCCAGCGCCTCCTCCAGCACGGCCCGGCAGCGGGCCGGGCCCGTGTGGTGCAGGGCGAGACCCACGTCCAGGTACACCTGCTCGAACACCGCGGCCAGGTAGGCGGCTTGACGGTGGTAGGGCCAGCAGTGCAGCAGCAGGACCGGGACCGTGCCGGAGACCAGGCGCAGCCAGTCGGTCAGCAGGGCCGGGTCGGCGTGGTGCAGCCGCAGGTCGGCGTCCCCGAAACCGGTGTGCAACTGCAGGGGCAGGCCCAGGTCCACGGCGGTCCACAGCAGGTGCCGTACCAGGACCGGGTCGGTGAGCCGGCCGCCGCCCGCGAGCCAGCGCCGGGCGGCCCCGGTCACCTCGTCGTCCGCCGGACGGGCCGGGTCCAGGGCGAAGCCGGTGCGGTAGGCGGCCACCGACTTCACCGCGACCACGCCCGGCCGGCGCACGGCCTCCTCGGCGGCCGTACCGAAGGCGGCCGCGTACGCGTCCGGCTCGACGCCCCGCGCGGCCACCGCCTCCGCCACCTGCTCCAGGCGTACGACCTCGAAGGCGGCGGCGCCGGCGGCGTCCGCCAGCTCGGCCGGGGAGGTGAGCGGGTGCGGGGCGTAGCCGGTGTCCACGAGGAACGCCCCGGCCCGCGCGGCGCGCAGGAAACGGCGGTTGACCTCCCGCCAGCCCAGGGCCGAGCGGCGCGCCACGTAGTCGGCCGGCGGTGCGTGCCGGGGCAGGTCCAGCAGGGGCGCGCAGTGGCGGCGTACGGCCACGCCGACGGGGCTGTCGAAGGGCGAGACACCGGGCCAGGCCTCGCCCTCGGTCAGGAGCGGGGCGAACTCCCCGGACGGGAGGTCGGCCGTCACCGCGCCGTGGCAGTGGTGGTCCACCAGCTTCAGCTCGGCGAGGGCCGCGTGGACCGGTCCCGGCGTGCCCATGGTCAGTACACCCAGCGGTAGGCCGCCGCCACCCGCGCGTCGTCGAGCCCCTCGACGGCCGCCGCCTCGCCGAGCCGGACCGCGGTCACCGCGTCCGCGAGGACCGGGCCCAGCGCCGCCCGCAGCACCTGGTCCGCCCGGAACTCCCGGGCGGCCTCCGGCAGCGACTGCGGCAGCCGCCGTACCCCGAGGGCCGCCGCCTCGTCCGGGCCGTACCGGGCCGGGTCGCCGGTGATCTCCTCCGGGAGGGCCAGTGACGAGTCGATCCCGTCCAGGCCGGCCGCGATGACACAGCCCACGGCGAGATAGGGGTTGGCGGCCAGATCGACCGGTTTCACCTCCAGGTTGGCGTCCTGCGCCCCGCGGCCCGCCGTGCCGGTGATCATCCGCAGCGCGGCCTCGCGGGTCTCCCGGCCCCAGGCGGTGAACACCCCGGCCCACTGCGAGGGCCGGAGCCGCAGACAGCTGGCCGGGCTCGGCGCGGTGACCGCCGTCAGCGCGGGCAGCCGGGCCAGGATCCCGGCCGCGAAGGACTCCGCCTCGGCCGTCATGCCGTACCGGCGCTCCCCGCCCGCGTGCAGGTTGACCCCGTCGCGCCAGCAGGACAGGTGCAGATGGCCGCCGTTGCCGACGCCCTCGGCGAGCACCGCGGGCGAGAACGAGACCCTGAGGCCGTGCCGCTGGGCGACCGCCCGGATCGTCTGCCGTACCAGCACGCTCCGGTCGGCCGCCGCCACCGGGTCCAGCGCGCCCACCGAGACCTCGAACTGCCCGGCCGCGTACTCGGGGTGGAGCTGGTCGACGTCCACGTCCTGCGCGGCGAACGCGGCCAGCAGATCGGCGCAGTAGTCGCTCAGCTCCACCTGCCGGATCCCGCCGTACGCCGGACCGGACACCGCCGGCACGAACTCCCCGGCCGGCGCCGAGCCGAGCCCGACCGCCCACTCCACCTCGATCGCCGCCTTGAAGGCGAGGCCGTGGCGTTCGGCGGCGCCGGCGACGATCCGGCGCAGGAAGGTCCGGGCGCAGCCGGGGTGCCGCTCGCCCTCCTGGGTGATCCGGTCCACCGGCGCCCACGCCCAGCCGGGCTGTCCGGCCAGTGCGACCAGCTGGTCCAGGTCCGGATAGAGGCGGAGGTCACCGTCGGGGGAGCCGAGGACGTCGGTGCTGACGATCGAGTCGCCGGCCAGGAAGGTGTCGAACACCGGGGACATGCCGACACCCCAGGACACCGCCGCCTCCAGCCGCGCCGTCGGGATCGTCTTCACCCGGCAGACACCCGCGGTGTCCACGTAGGCCAGCACGATCCCGCGTACGTCCTTCGCGGCGAGGCGCGCCGTGAGCCCGGCGACCCGGCGCAGATCCTCCGGGCGCCCGCCGGGCACGGGGTCGGCAAGGGTGGTCATCCGTCCTCCTCCGCTGTCCGCGCGGTGCCGGTGTCAGGGTTTCACGGCCACGGCGCCGTACTGCGGCACCGCGGCGGCGTCCGCCCCGGCGCGCCACAGCGAGCACGGCACCAGACCCGGCTCGACGAGCTCCAGGCCCTCAAGGAAGCCGGCGATCTCGGTGCGGCTGCGGGCGGTGATCGGCGGGGTGGCGTTGGCGTTCCAGAACTCCATCGCGGCCGCATTGCCCTCGCCGCCCACGTCAGCGTCGTGGGTCGGGTGGGTGAGGACCAGGTGGCTGCCCGGCGGCAGCGCCGCCATGAGCCGCCGCACGATGTCCCGGGCCTCGCCGGTGTCCAGGACGAAGTTCAGGATGCCGAGCATCATCAGCGCGACCGGCCGGGACAGGTCCAGGGTGTCGGCGGCGCGCTGCAGGATGCCGTCCGGGTCGTGGACGTCGGCGTCGACGTAGTCCGTGACGCCCTCGGGGGAGCTGGTGAGCAGCGAGCGGGCGTGCACGAGCACGATCGGGTCGTTGTCGACGTACACGATCCGGGACTCGGGGGCGATCCGCTGCGCGATCTCGTGGGTGTTGTCCACGGTCGGCAGGCCGGTGCCGACGTCCAGGAACTGCCGTATCCCGCGCTCGGCCGCGAGGAACCGCACCGCCCTGGCCAGGAACTCCCGGTCCGCGCGGGCCACCGCCCGGATCACCGGGAACATCCCGGCGACGTGCTCACCGACCCGCTGGTCGACCTCGTAGTTGTCCTTGCCGCCGATCCAGTAGTTCCACACCCGGGCGTTGTGCGCCACGGAGGTGTTCAGCTTCCCCGGTCCGGCCGCCGGGGAGTGGCCCTCGGTCACGTAGCCGCCCTTCTCAGGTTCTCGGTGTTCCGCCGTCATTCTGCCGCCCGTTGATCGCGCTGTCCCGGGAAACGCGCACCCCGTGCGGTACCAGGCGGTACGGGCGCCCGACGGTCCCCTCGGGGCATGGGGAACACTGGACCGGTACGCCGACCGCGACCGGAAGCAGGACATGACCGCCACGCCCGCGCCCCTCCTGAACGTCCCCGGCCTGCCCGCAGGCCCCGCCGACATCCGGCTGATCGTCACCGACATGGACGGCACCCTGCTGGACGACGCCCGGCGGATCCCTGACGGGCTGTGGCCGATGCTCGCCGAACTGCGCCGGCGCGGAGTGCTGTTCAGCCCGGCGAGCGGCCGCCAGTACGCCACGCTGGCGGGGCAGTTCGCGGATGTCGCCGAGGGCATGGTGTTCATCGCCGAGAACGGCACGTACGTGGTCCGCGACGGCGTGGAGCTGAGCTCCGACACGATGGACGGGTCCGTCGCCGCAGGGGTGGCCCGTACGGTGCGGCGGCTGGTCGCGGACGGCGTGGACGTCGGCGCCGTGGTGTGCGGCAAGCGGGCGGCGTACGTCGAGCGGACCGACGAGGCGTTCCTCGCCGAGGTCCGCCAGTACTACGCCGAGCACCGGGTCGTCGAGGACGTCACCGCCGTCGACGACGAGGTGATCAAGGTCGCGCTGATCGACTCCGGGCGCGCCGAGCACACCACCGCCCCGGCCCTCGCCGCCTTCGCCGCCACCCACCAGGTCGTGGTCTCCAGCGAGCACTGGGTGGACGTCATGAACCGCACGGCCAACAAGGGCACCGCGCTGCGCGGCCTCCAGCGGGCCCTCGGCATCACGCCCGCGCAGACGATGGTCTTCGGCGACTACCTCAACGACCTGGAGATGCTCGACGCCGCCGAGTGGTCGTTCGCCATGGCCAACGCCCATCCGGAGGTGGTCCGCAGGGCCCGCCACCTCGCACCGTCCAACAACGACAACGGGGTGCTGCGGACCATCTCCCGCGTCCTCGGCCTGTAGCTGCCTGTCAGGGTTCCGTGGGCCGGTCCCCGGGCCGCGCCGGCCGTGCCGCCGGTCCAGCTGCACGCCGCCGCGCCGTCAGCGCCCGGGTGTGCGGCCCACGGCCCCGTACAGCGAGTCCGGTCCCGCGCCGTCCGGGGCCTCGTCTCCGGTTCGAAGTCGGCCGTCATCGTCGGCAGCACCAGCAGGCTGCCCGGCGCCAGAACCGCGCGTCGGGCGCCGCCGAGCAGTCCGACATGGTCATCCGGCGCGGCGGAGACAGTCCTCGGCCACCTCCTTGTCGAGTGCCGCACGCACCAACGCGGCGGCGAGGACGGCCGGTTCGGTGTCCTTGGCCAGCTTCGTCAGCTTCTCCGGGTCCTTCGGCAGCCCGAGGCGCCGCGCTCCGTCGAGCGCCTTGCCGTCGATGTAGGGCGCGATCTCGGGCCACACGCGCTGGGCCTCGCGCAGGAAGATGTCGGCGCCGGCCGGACCGACCCCCGGCTCCTCCTGGAGCAGCCGCCTGAGTTCGCCGGTGTCGCCGTGCGCCTCCTCGTGCAGCCGGCGCAGGTCTCCGGCCCAGCGGTCCAGCAACAGCTCGGCGCCGTCGCCGAGTTGGGTGGCGGTGCGCTCGTCGTAGCGCCGGTAGCCGCCGCGGCCGAGCGCGTCCACGCGCTGCTGCCAGTCGGCGTCGGCCATGCGGCGCGGGCTGTCGAGGTGGTCCTCGTGCAGGGCCTGCGCGGCGGCCACCGCGACCGAGGCGCGGATCCGGGCGCTGAGCAGCAGGGCGAGCACCAGCAGCCGGTACAGCGGCTGCGGGGTGTCCTTCAGCCTGATGCCCGCCTCCTCGGCGTACGTCTGTCCGTACGCGGACACCAGCTCGCGCAGGACCCGTTCGTCACGGTTCATGACCAGGCCCTCCCGGTCTACGGCTTGAGCGGGTCGTGGCCCAGGGTCATCAGGCGGTGGCGGCGGGCGTCGTCCGCCGCCGTCTCCCGCTCCGGCTCGTCCGCCATGTCCACGAGGCTTTCGACCGTGTCGACGACCTCGTGCATCACGCGGATGTCGTCGTCGGTGAGGTCGGTACGGCGTTTCTGGAGGATGGCGAGGACATGCTGCCCGGTCGGCGTGCCGGCCTCCTCGGGCAGCGGCTCGGCCTCCTCGTCGGCGTCGCGGACCCGGAGCCAGGCCGCGAGTTCGGCGGAGGTCATGTTCACCACGCGGTGGAAGTCCTCCCACAGCGCTTCGGTTTCGAGGGCGTCGGCCACGGGTCTCCCCTTCCGTGCGGGGCGGTCGTGCTGGCTGCGGTCGTGCCGGCTCGGGGCGTTCTCGCGCTAGCCGGGGGCGTTCTCGCGCGGGTGGTTCTCGGCCTGGAACATCCAGCGCTGCTTCTCCAGGTCGGCCGTGACGGAGATCAGCAGGTCCTGGGTGACCGGGTCGGGCTTCTCCGTCGCCGCGATCCGCTCCCGCAGCCGGCCGACGGCGGCCTCCAGCGCGGACACCATCAGCTCCACCACCTCGGTGTCACGCAGCCAGCCGTCCTTGGTGCCGGGCAGCGCGAGGGTCGCGGCGAGGGTCTCGGGCCTGCCGTCCGGGGGCACGCCCAGCGCGGCGGCGCGTTCGGCGACCGTGTCGGAGTGGGCGCGTGCCGTCGCGACCACCTCGTCGAGCTGGAGGTGGATCGACCGGAAGCGCGGACCCACGACGTTCCAGTGCGCCTGCTTCCCGATCAGCGACAGCCCGAGCAGGTCCACCAGGGTGTCCTGCAGGGCGGCTCCGGTGACCCCGAGCGCCTCCTCGGGCAGCGTGCTCTTGACCACGGTCATGTGTCTCCGTCCCCTTTCGTCGCGTCGGTCAGGAGTCGTCTCTGTCCGAAGGGGCGGGTGCCCAGCGCCCGGAGGGGCAAAACAGGCCTGGTCAGCGGGGGAGTGCCGCGTCCAGGAAGCGGATCACCTCGGCGAAGGCATCCTTCTTGCCGAGTTCGTTGAACACCTCGTGCCGCGCCCCGGGGAAGATCCGCTCGGTCAGCCGGGTGCCGGCGAGCCGCTCCACGCCGATCCGGCTGCCGGGCAGCGGGACCAGCCGGTCGTCGTCCCCGTGCAGCCACAGCAGCGGCAGGCCGCCCACGTCCCCGCCCCGGTCGACGGCCTCCAGGGTCCGGGTGAACGCCTCCAGCGTCGGCCGCTTCATCGGCCCGTGCCACACCAGCGGGTCGGCCGTGTAGGCGGCGCCCACCGCCGGGTCCCGGGAGAGCGCGGCCGGGCTGACCGGGGTGTCCGGGATCTCCGGAAGGGCCAGCAGCCGCCCCGGCAGCTCCCAGGCGCCGATCACCGGCCCCGACAGGACCAGCGCGCTCAGTTCGGCGCCGTACCGCTGGGCGTAGCGGGCGGCGATCAGTCCGCCCATGGAGTGGCCGACCATCACGAGCGGCAGCCCGGGGTGCGCGGTCCGGGCGAGGTCCGCCGCCGCGTGCACATCGGTGACCACGTCCTCGAAGTCCTCGATCAGCACCCGCTCCCCGGCCGACCTGCCGTGGCCGATGTGATCGGGCCCGTACACGGCCGCCCCGTGCCCGGTGAGGACGGCGGCCGGCTCGTCGTACCGGCCCGCGTGCTCGCCGTATCCGTGCACGATCAGGGCCAGGTACCGGGGCGCCGGGTGCGGCCACTCGCGTACGGCGAGGCGGCCGCGGGTCCCGTCGAGGGTGTGCTCGCGGACGTGGGGCATGTCTCCTCCGCTCTCCTCCGCCGACTCGGTGAAGGTCCGGTGGGATCTTCCCAGCGGGCCGGTCGGAGGTCTATAGTCCAAAACTAGCAGTGCTAATTAAGTGTCCCGTGTGGTCGCTGGTCCACAGCGTCGTGGAGCAGTCGTAGGTCAGGAGTCCAAGCCGTGCGTCCCGTCCACTTCGCGGCCGCCCGCCGCACCCCCATCGGCAAGCTGCGCGGAGCCCTCTCCACCGTCCGCCCCGACGACCTGGCAGCCGGCGTGATCCGCCACCTGGTGGCCGAGGTGCCCGGGCTCGACCCGGCCCGGATCGACGACGTCTACTGGGGTGCGGCCAACCAGGCCGGCGAGGACAACCGCAACGTCGCCCGCATGGCCGCCCTGCTCGCCGGCCTCCCCGACTCCGTACCCGGCGCCACCGTCAACCGGCTGTGCGCCTCCGGACTCGAAGCGGTCACCGCCGCCGCCCGCACCATCGCCGCCGGCGAGGCCGACATCGTGGTCGCGGGCGGCTCCGAGTCGATGAGCCGCGCCCCCTTCGTGCTGCCCCGCCCCGACGAGGCCCTGCCCCAGCGCATCGAGACGTACGACACCCGCCTCGGCTGGCGCCTGGTCAACCCCGTGATGAAGGACCTGCACGGCCTGCTCTCCATGGGCCAGACCGCCGAAGAGGTCGCCGAGCGGTACGGCATCTCCCGCGAGCGGCAGGACGCCTTCGCCCTGCGCAGCCACCGACTCGCCGCCGCCGCACGCAAGAACGGCCACTTCGACGACGAGATCCTGCCCGTGGCGCGCCCGGACGGGATCGTGGTCGAGCAGGACGAGTGCGTCCGCGAGGACACCTCGCTGGAGAAGCTGGGCCGCCTCAAGCCGGTCTTCCGCCCGGGCGGCACGGTCACGGCGGGCAACGCCTCGCCGATGAACGACGGCGCGGCCGGACTGCTCCTGGTCAGCGAGGAGGCCCTGAACGAGCTGGGCCTGGAGTCCCTGGGCCGCTATGTCGCGGGCGCCTCCGCCGGGGTCCACCCCGATGTGATGGGCATCGGACCCGTCCCCGCCACCCGCAAGGCGCTGGCCCGGGCCGGCTGGGACATCGCCGACCTGCAGGAGGCCGAGTTCAACGAGGCGTTCGCCGCGCAGGCCCTCGCCTGCGTCGACCAGCTCGGCATCGACCCGGACCTGGTGAACCCGGCCGGCGGCGCCATCGCCCTCGGCCACCCCCTCGGCTGCTCGGGCGCCCGCATCCTCACGACGCTCCTGCACCGGATGCGGCGCACGGGCGCCGGGCGGGGGCTGGCGACCATGTGCGTGGGGGTGGGGCAGGGCAGCGCGGTGCTGGTGGAGAGGCACTAGCGCTTCCCAACGGGGGGATCCGGTCGGTCGAGCCGCAGCAAGGAAACGGAGCAGCACTCCATGGCAACCCTGTCCGTCGCCGCCATCCTGGCCGAGAACGCCCGGCGCCGTCCCGGGAAGACGGCGCTCGTCGAAGGCGATCTGCGGCTGACCTTCGCACAGGTGTGGCGCAGGGCGCTGGCCCGGGCGGGCGCGCTCGCCCGGGCTCGGCGTACGACCGGGTGACCGGGTGGCGTTGATGGCCCCGAACACCGCCGAGTTCCCGGTCGCCTACTACGCCGTCGCCGCGGCGGGCGCGGTCGTCGTCCCCGTGCACCTGCTGCTGTCGGCCGGAGAGGTCGAGCACGTGCTCAAGGACAGCGGGGCGGCCCTGCTGCTGGTGCACCCGGCGCAGGCGGAGACCGGACGGGCCGCCGCCGACGCCCTGGGCATCCGGACGGTGGCCCTGGGCGAGGAGTTCGACGAGCTCGCGGCCGGCGCCGAGCCGCTGCCGTCGTACGTCACGCGCGCCGTCGACGACCCGGCGGTGATCTTCTACACGAGCGGTACGACCGGCGTCCCGAAGGGCGCCGTGCTCAGCCACTTCAACATCGTGATGAACGCGACGGTCAACGCCTTCGACGCCCACGACATCCGCGCCGACGACATCGCCCTCGGCGCGCTGCCGCTGTTCCACGCCTTCGGCCAGACGGTGTCGCTCAACTCCACCTGGCGGGCGGGCGCCACGCTCGTCCTGCTGCCCCGCTTCGACGCGGCCCGCGCCATCGAGCTGATGGTGAAGGAGGGCGTGAACACCTTCCACGGGGTGCCGACCATGTTCGTCGCCCTGGCGGCGGCGGCCCGGGACTCCCAGACGCTCCCGGAACTGCGCGTGTGCGTCTCCGGCGGCGCCTCGCTGCCCGTCGCCGTGCTGGAGCGGTTCGAGGCCGCCTTCGGGGCGAGGATCCACGAGGGGTACGGGCTGTCGGAGACCTCCCCGACGGCCACCGTCAACCAGCCCGACTTCGGCACCAGGGCCGGCACCGTCGGCCACCCGCTGTGGGGCGTCGACGTGGAGATCGCCCGCGCCGAGGCCGAGGGCCGCATCGAGCTGCTGCCGCCCGGCGAGCTGGGCGAGGTCGTCATCCGCGGCCACAACGTCTTCTCCGGCTACCTCGGCCGCCCCGAGGCCACCGCCGAGGCGCTGGTCGACGGCTGGTTCCGCACCGGCGACCTCGGCACCAAGGACGAGGACGGCTTCCTGAGGATCGTCGACCGCAAGAAGGACGTCATCATCCGCGGCGGCTACAACGTGTACCCCCGTGAGGTCGAGGAGGTCCTGCTGCGCCACCCGGGCATCGCCCAGGTCGCGGTCATCGGCCTGCCCGACGAGCTGCACGGCGAGGAGGTCTGCGCGGTCGTCGTACCGGCACCGGGCGCCGGCCTCGACGCCGCCGCGGTCACCGAGTGGTCCAAGGAGCACCTCGGCCGGCACAAGTACCCGCGGCGGGTGGAGTTCACCGACGCGATGCCGCTCGGGCCCAGCATGAAGGTGCTCAAGCGGGAACTCCGGGCGCGGTACGCGGACAGGGCATAGCGGGCGGCAGGTGTCACCTGGCGAGACGGTCCTTACGCCGAAGGGTTGTCCGGACATAGCATCGGTCCCCGCATGAACACGATGACGCTCTCGCACCTGTCCGGCTGGGGGTTCGCTGCGCTCGCCTGCGCGGCCCTGCTCGTCGGCTTCTCCAAGACCGCCGTGAGCGGGGCCAACACGGTGAGCCTCGCGATCTTCGCGGCGGTCCTGCCGGCCCGCGCCTCCACCGGCGTGCTGCTGCCCGTCCTGATCGCCGGTGACGTGCTCGCCGTCCTCACCTACCGGCGGCACGCCCACTGGCCCACCCTGTGGCGGCTGTTCCCGGCCGTCGCGGCCGGCGTGGTGGCCGGCACACTCTTCCTGGTGTGGGCCGACGACGGGATCGTACGGACCTCGATCGGCGCGATCCTGCTGCTGATGGCCGGTGTCACGCTGTGGCGGCGGCGCCGCGAGAACGGCGGGGCCGGGGCCGCGCCGGACCCCGTGACCACCCGGGCGGGTCGCGCCAAGGCCCGCTCGTACGGCGTGCTCGGCGGGTTCACCACCATGGTCGCCAACGCGGGCGGCCCGGTGATGTCGCTGTATCTGCTGTCGGCGGGCTTCCGGAAGCTGGGCTTCCTGGGCACGTCGGCGTTCTTCTTCCTCATCGTGAACGTCTCGAAGGTGCCGTTCAGCGCGGGCCTCGGCCTGATCGACGGCCGTTCGCTGCTCCTCGACGCCGCACTCGCGGTGTTCGTCGTACCCGGTGCGCTGTTCGGCAAGTGGGCTGTGAACAGGATCAACCAGCGACTCTTCGAGCAACTCGTGATCGCGGCGACCGTCGTGGGCGGCGTCCAACTGCTACTGCGCTAGTCCCAGCAGGGCCGGCAGGTCCGCGAAGGAGTCCAGCACGTGGTCCGGTGTGCCGCTCGCGTTCTCGTGGGTCTCCCGCTGGTACTTGCCCGTCCTGACGAGCACCCCCGTGATCCCGGCCCGCTGCGCCGCGAGCACGTCCGACTCGATGTCGTCGCCCACCATCAGCGCCCGGTCCGCGCCCACCCCGAGCCCGGCCAGTGCCGTCTCGAAGAACGCCGGGGACGGCTTGCCCGTGACCTCGGCCTCCACCCGAGCGGCCTTCTCCAGCCCGAGCAGGAACGCGCCCGAGTCCAGTTGCAGCCCGTCGTCGGTGCGCCAGTACAGATTGCGGTGCATGGCGATCAGCCGGGCGCCCCGCTGGAGATGTCCGAAGGCCCGGTTGAGCGCCGGGTAGTCGAACTCGGCCCCCGCACCGCCGAGGACGACCACGTCCGGGCGCTCCTCGACGAGGGTGAGGTCACCGAGGTCCTCCCCGATGTCCCCGCTGTTGAGCAGGGCACAGCGAGCGCCCGGGAAGTGTTCGGCGAGGTGGGCGGCGGTGACGGCGGGCGCCGTGAGCACGTCCTGCGCACTCACCTCGAATCCGGCCCCCGACAGGGTCTCGGCGATCGACGCCCGGGTACGGGACGTCGTGTTGGTCACCAGCGCCACGCCGAGCCCCGCCGCGCGGATCGCGCGCAGCGCCTCCACGGCACCCGGCAGCGGCTTCCAGGAGACGGTGAGGACACCGTCGATGTCGACCAGCACGGCACGCACGGACTCCACGGATCCCATGGCTCGACGGTAGCGACCCGCACGGTGGACCGTCCCGTACGACTCCCGGCCCGGCCTGCGGTTCACCAGGTCGCCGGCGGGCCGTACCGCCCATCCGGGAGCCATGGCCGGCGCGGTACGGACGGCGGCCCGGGCGGCGCGCAGGGCCGGCCGACCGGCCGCGCACCCACCGCATGGACGCCCTGGTCGACGCCACCCGCCCCTTCGCCGAGGCCGGTCACGGCACACGCGTCCCGGCCGCAGGGTGTTCCTCGGCACCGACGCCTGGACCTCGCCGCGCACGCCCACCTGACCGACCTGCACTTCGTCGCACGGTCGGTGTCGCACGGTCGTCAAGGACAGCGGCGCCCAGGCGACGGCCGCGCAGCCGACCGCAGCCCGGCGACTGGTCCAGACCGTGGCCGTCGCAACCTCGCCCTCCGCCGCCCCCGGCGTCACGACGAGGCAGCGGGGGCACCTCAGCCGTCGCCGGGGTTCCTGCGCAGCAGGTACGTGTCCATGATCCACCCCTTGCGCTCGCGCGCCTCGGCCCGCACCCGCTCGATGCGGGGACCGGCCTCGCCGATCGGGCCGGAGACGAGGATCTCGTCCGCGGTGCCGATGTACGCACCCCAGTAGATGTCCATGTCCTCCCCGGCGTACCGCCGGAAGGCCTGGTGGGCATCCAGCATCACGACCACGTCGTCCACGCCCTCGGGGAAGCCCTCGGCCAGCCGCCGCCCGGTGGTGATCTGCACCGGCCGGGCCACCCGGTTCAGTCCCGTGCGATGCCGGGCGACCAGCGCGGAGACACTGCTGATGCCGGGTATGACGTCGTACTCGAACGCGACCGCGCCCCGCTCCAGCACCTCCTGCAGGATCCCCAGCGTGCTGTCGTACAACGCCGGATCGCCCCACACCAGAAAGGCGCCGGTGCCGTCCTCGCCCAGCTCCTCGGCGATCAGCCGCTCGTAGATCCCCGCGCGGGCGCTGCGCCAGTCCTCCACGGCCGGTGAGTAGTCCGGCCCGCCCGCCCTCCGGTCCCGCTCCGGGTCACGGGCCTCCACCACCCGGTACGACCCCTCGGGCAGATGCGCTTCCAGCATGTCCCGGCGCAACCGGGTGAGATCGCTCTTCACCTCGCCCTTGTCGAGCAGGAAGAACACGTCCGTGCTCCGCAGCGCCCCGACCGCCTGCAGGGTCAGCTGGTCCGGGTCGCCCGCGCCGATACCGATGACATGAATCCTTCGCACGCCCCGAGTCTGCCGCATGCCACGGACAGCGGATGCGGCGCTCCGCACACCAGGCGCATCAGGAGCGGAGCCGGGGCGCCTCCGCTGCCGCGTCCACGGGACGGCCCCCGCTCTCCACTCGCGCCGCCAGTTCCCGCGCCCACCGGAGAAGCCCGGCGAGATCGATCCCGTACGGCCGGTCCTCGCCCTGCTCCGTCTCCCAGCCCTCGACCGCCCCGGCGCCCCGCCGCAGCAGCCGCGCACCGCCGACGGCGTTGCCGCGCGCCGCGTGGGTGAGCCCGACCGCCAGCTGGGCCAGGCCCCGCCACAGCACCCGCTCCTCCTCCGGGCCCGACTTCCAGGCGTCCTCGAACACCTCGTGCGCGTGGAACGGCCTGCCCGCGTCCAGCAGCTCCTGAGCCTGGGCGACCGTCTCCTGAGGCCGCCGCACGACCCCCTCCGGCTGTCGCGGTACGCCCTCCGCGCCGTAGGGCAGCGGGCGTCCGAGCCCGTCCCGGGGCCGGGCGTTGCGCGCCCGCCCCTCCCCGTCCCGGTCCCTGGCTTCCGCTGCACCCGCACTCGTCATACCGCCGATTGTCCCCCGCCTCCCGCCACGTCCTGCCGGATCCTCTTCGGAGCACCCCCGGAGGTGGGGTAAAGTTCTGTTCGCGCGATCACGCGGGTCACCGCGAGTGAGCGCATCGGGACGTGGCGCAGCTTGGTAGCGCACTTGACTGGGGGTCAAGGGGTCGCAGGTTCAAATCCTGTCGTCCCGACAGCGTGCCTGGGGATTTCCCCAGGTCAGGGCCTTGTTCCACTTCGGTGGGGCGGGGCCCTTCGTCGTTTCCGGGACGTACTTCTCACCATCCCTCACAATCACTGTCGGCCCCGCGCCCCCTAGTACTCCAGCTGTAGATCGTGAGCTTGCTGATCGGGCAGGTGTGGAGACGGCCACAGCATAGAGCCAGCGCGTTGGCGGGAGGCGTTCGAAGATCTACTCGGGCGGATCGCGGGCCGGTTCAAGCGGGTTGAGCCCCGGCGCCGGGGGGGACAGCACCTGTTGTGCCGGGCTGTCTGGGATGCCGACGCGGTCCGCGATGACGGGCGCGAATACGTCGTCGGGCACCTCCGCGACGAGGACTCACTGCTGGTCGTCGACGAGACCGGCGACGTGAAGAAGGGTAGGCACACCGTCGGTGTCCAGCGCCAGTACACCGGCACGGCCGGACGGATCGAGAACTCCCAGGTCGCGGTCTACTTCGTCTACGCCGGGGGCACGCGGCCGTGGACCGGGATCTGTACATCCCGCGCTCCTGGACGTGCAACCCCGCCGCTGCCGGGCCGCAGGGCTCAGTGAGGACACTGTCTTCACGACCAAGCCGGAACTGGGCCGGGTGATGATCGAACGGTTCCTGGATGCTGGACACCGCGTCGGCTGGGTCACGGGGGACGAGGTCTACGGCGGCAACCCGAAACTGCGGACGGCTCTGGAGAACCACGGCATCGGTTACGTCCTCGCGGTGGCCTGCTCGGCCGAAGCGCCCACCGCCGCAGGCACGTTCCGCGCCGATGCCCTGGCGCGGAAGGTGCCCAGGCGGGCCTGGCAGAAGCTCTCGGCCGGGCCCGGCGAGAAGGGGCAGCGGTTCTACGACTGGGCCGTCATCGACCTCACCGAAACGGCACCGGGCCGCTACCAACTCCTGATCCGCCGCAACCGCACCACCGGTGAACTCGCCTACTACCGCTGCCACTCCACCACGCCGGCATCCCTGGCCACCCTGGTCAAGGTCGCAGGTTCCAGATGGCGGGTGGAGGAGACATTCCAAAGCGAGAAGGGGCTGGCCGGTCTGGACGAGCACCAGGTCCGCCGCTATCCCTCCCGGGCCCGCTGGGTCACCCTCGCCATGCTGGCCCACGCGTTCCTCGCCTCCGCGCACACGAACACGCACACCACCCCGCGCCGGACGAGCTGATCCCGCTGACCTGCAACGAGATCCAGCACCTGTTCATCAGTGCCGCTGTCCGACCCGATCACGGCCTGGCCCACCGGCTCCGCTGGTCCGCCTGGCGGCGCCGCCATCAAGCCGGAGCCCGCGCCGGCCATGACCGCCGACAAAGCCGGAGGGCCGCTACTTGGGGGACATGACCTCGTAGAGGTTTCCGGCGTCATCGGTGAAGTACAGGCCGCGAGGGCACAACGGGTGGTCGATCCGGCCGTTGTCGGGCTCGCTGGGATCGTTGCCATAGGGCACCCCGGCGGAGTTGAGCCGGGCGAGGATCTCGTCGAAGGACGACGGGTCCACGTCGAAGGCCAGGTGGTGGCCGACCGGATTCTCGACGGACATGAAGTCCAGGGTCAGGGAATCGTTGACCTGGACCGGAGCGAAATGCCGGTCTGCGCCTCGATAGTCCAGTCCCATGACGGAGGCGAAGAAGCGCGCTGCTGCCTCGTTGTCGATGGCTGGAACGATGGTGTGGTTCAGCGTGATGGACATGCTCTGTCTCTCAGATATCGACTGGCTGGGACAGGACGCCGTGCAGGAAGACGTCGACGAGGTCGCGCACTCCCAATTGCAGCGCCGGATCCGTCGGCTCGCCTCCGGTTGGCGGCCTGCCGGCCCCGACGAACAGGAGACCTAGGAAGATCAATGCTGCCTGCTCGGGAGGCACCCGCAGCGACTCCCGCTCAAGCTCGAAGAGTTCGGCCAGCGCCTCTCGAACGGGAAGGGAACCGGCCGCACGATCAGGCGGCGCCCCTGCGCTGCCGGGACGGCCACTTCGTCCCCGCCCGCCCGTCGCATGAAGCGCCCCGACCACCGCGCCGACCCGGTCCAGGTGGGCGTGCAGCGCCGAGGCAGCCTCGGTCAGCCGGTCGGCAAGCGGCTGGTCCATAGATACCAGGGCGAGTTCGTCGAGGGCGTGGGCCGGACTGAGCGCCTCGGTCACGCACGCGTCAAGGAGTTCCTCCTTGTCCGCGAAGACGCGGAAGATAGTGCCCTCCCCGATGCCTGCGGCCCGGGCGACCTGGCGTGTCGTCACCGCGCTGCCGTGCTCGATCACGAGGGGAAGCGCGGCACGAACGATCATCTCCCGGCGGCTGTCGGGGTCCATCGCCGGCGCTCTTCGCCGACTGGGTGCGGTCGTCATGGAGGCAAGTATCGGAGTGAGTGCTCACTCCGGTCAAGGGATCGCCGAGCCTCGCCCAGGCCGAGACCACCGTGTCCGGTACGCCGTTGTTGGCCGTCCAGGGCAGCACTGCGTGGCGCGCGTCGTAGAGGCGTACTCGACGGACACCGGCTTGTTCCATGAGCTTGCGTGCCTCACGGCGCAGTTTGTCAGTCTTCAAGCGGGCGGCCGAGCTCGTCGACCACGACATAGCCCGAACCCTCATATGCCTCCCCTGCTGTTGGAGCGCCCACTTGAGCCCCCTTGCTGCGAGGCAGCTGCGATAACCATGGGCAAGTATTCACAAGAGCGAAAAAGCGGACACTCTATCAATGAGGAATTACAGTTTTGATTGCAACGGGTGGCACGCTCGTGTCAGCTTTGCCTCATGCGGCGAGGCACGATGTAATCACGCCATGACGCAGGAGCCTCGGTGTGAACTTGACAATGATCCCCTCGCAAAAGAAGTGTCGGACGCCCAATATCACGTAGTTGCAGCGAGGCGACAGGCTGTTGAAGACAGGGCGTGGCAGGTTCCTGCCATCATCTTTGCTGCCCAGGCGCTGCTGCTGAACGCAGCGACCGCCCATGAGGTCAGCCGCGCCGCGAGCGTCGCTGCGGGATTCGCGGCTGCTTTCGTTGCAGCTATGGCTGCCAACTTGATCATGAGACAGCGTCGCAACCAGCTGGCAGAGTATGCCTGGCTTCGTGACTTCGAACGCATGCGCCGTTGGGACCTTGCCCACCATGATTCTGACGTACGAGCAGACCGTGTCAAAGAGCTGGATATGTGTCGGGTGGGACAGCGAGTGGCCGGGATCAAGCCGCACGTCACCTGGTTGATCGGCACCCTGGTGCTCGGCCTGCTTGGATTGGCGCTGTCGATCTACGTTATCGCTACCGGCAACCGAATCTGAAGTCACACATGACTTTGGGGACCTGGTCGTGGGGAAGGCGAATGTAGGCCTCGCCGGCCAGGAGCTGCTGGATGGACTGGAGCCGCTGCCACCGGATCGGAAGGGCGGTGATTATTTCGCGCAACACAAAGAGCTTTACGCGAAAAATGAAGATTACAATCTGCAGTTTCAGGCGGCGGGAAAATGGTGGGTAGCCGACCGTGATCGACATATTGAACCAGCCGAGAACTCAGACTCAAAAACACCTGAGCAGACTTACCCCTATCGACTGGGAGCAGCTAGCACCATGTAGTTGAAATCTAGGCGAGGGGCGCATAATAGCGCCGGCGAACCCGCGGCGGCTGACCGGTCCGCTGGCATCCGCACTCGGCAAGGCCCTCGACAGCCGCTCAGTTGGTGCCGCTCCAGGTCACGTACCCGGCCAGGCTCGCGACTTGCGAGACATTGGAACTGTCTGCCCCGCCGGCCTGGATCTGGATTTTCCAGTCCCCGTCGAGCCACTTCACGGTAAAGGTGGCGACGTTGAAGGTGCCGTTGTCCATTCGGCTGACGAGGTTGATGACGGCGGTGTCGGGGGTGTAGCCGACGAACTGGAAGCCGGCCAGTTGCCCCTCGCTGCTGCCGTCTCCTACCTCGGGCCCAGCCAGTATCCGGAGATCGTGGTCTACGCCCGGGCCGGGGACGGCCTGTTGCTTGAGGATGTCGGTTGCTTCGCGGTTGGACGCCAAACCCAGCCGGTCGCCGATCTGGGAGGCGGCGATCAGTGCGCCGAGTGGCGTGTGGGCATAGCAGCGGGCGATGGGACCTTCCATCCTGCCCGGGCCGGCGCTCGGTGAAGCGGGCAGCGCATCGCCCTTGATGAGTTGCCAGGTGACGTCTTTGGGTGTGCTGGTGGGCGGGGTCTGGTTGGTGTCGGCCAGCCCGCAGCCTTTCCTTGGCCGGAACTGGTGGCCTGGGCAGTGTGGGACGGGCTGATGTGACCGGCGGCTGGTGTACGAGGTCGGCGACGGCCGGGTGACGTTCGTCCAGGAGGGGGCCGCGGTCAGGGTCGTCCCCGCCGAGCTGGCCGAACTGCCGCTGCTGCGCGGCTTCGACGACGAGGCCGTACTGCGCGCCCTGGCCGAGCGGTGCGAGCAGCGGGAGTACGAGCCCGGCCAGGTGATGGTCCGGCAGGGCCGGCCCGTCGACCACGTCCACCTGATCGCGCACGGCAAGGTCGAGAAGCTCGCGCCCGGCCGGTACGGCGAGGAGACCCGCCGCGGCGTGCTGGCCGACGGCGCCTTCCTCGGCGGGCAGGTGGTCGACGAGGAGCCGGGCACCTGGGAGTTCACGGCGCGCGCGTTGACGGCGTGCACGGTTCTGGCGCTGCCCCGCACCGCGTACGAGGAGGTGGCGGACCGGAACGAGGGGCTGCGGGCCCATGTCCGGCGGCGCCGGGCCGAACGGGCGCGGCCGCAGAACAAGAAGGGCGAGGCGGCCATCGCCCTCGCATCCGGTCACACCGGCGAGCCGGTGCTGCCCGGCACGTTCGTCGACTACGAACTGCGGCCCCGCGAGTACGAGCTGAGCGTCGCGCAGACCGTCCTGCGGGTGCACAGCCGGGTCGCGGACCTCTACAACGACCCGATGGACCAGGTCGAACAGCAGCTGCGGCTGACCATCGAGGCGCTGCGCGAGCGCCAGGAGTCCGAGCTGGTCAACAACCCCGAGTTCGGGCTGCTGCACAACGCCGACTACAGCCAGCGCATCTCCACCCACTCCGGCCCGCCCACCCCGGACGACATGGACGAACTGCTCAGCATGCGACGCGGGACGAAGGCGTTCTTCGCCCACCCGCGGGCGATCTCCGCCTTCGGCCGCGAGTGCAACAAGCGTGGGCTCGCGTTCGACACCGCCGAGGTCGGCGGACACCCGGTGCCGGCCTGGCGCGGCGTGCCCATCCTGTCCTGCGGCAAGATCCCGGTCTCCGAGCAGGGCACCTCCGCGATCCTCGCGATGCGCCTGGGCGAGGACCAGCAGGGCGTCGTAGGCCTGCGGCAGACCGGGATCCCGGACGAGTACGAGCCGGGCCTGAACGTCCGCTTCATGGGCATCAACGAACAGGCGGTCATCTCCTACCTGGTCAGCACCTACTACTCGGCGGCCGTTCTCGTGCCGGACGCGCTCGGCGTGCTGGAGAACGTCGAGGTCTTCGGCGCGCCGTCGTAGGGAGAACCCCGTGTCACTGCTGTCCCGGATCACCGCACCCGCGGCCGGTCACGACGTGGCCCGGCTCGTGGCCGCGCTGCTCACCGAGCACCCCGGTGTCCGCCCGGAGGGACCGGCGAAGCCGTCCCCCGTGCCGACCGTGCCGACCGGGCTGGGCACCTCGGCCGCCCGGATCACGGCCCGCCGCAAGGACACCGCGGGCACCGCGGTCCCCGAGCTGTACTGCCCGCCCGCGCTCCGCGACGACCCGGCGCTCGCCGCGGAGGTCAACGCCCGCCTGCTGGCGTGGGCCGAGGAGACCGGCCTCTACGCCGGCCGCCTCGACCGCGTCCGCGCGGCGGATTTCGGACGTCTGATGATGCTCGCGCACCCCGACACCGACGACCCGGACCGGCTGCTGGCCGCCGGCAAGTGCGCCCTGGCGGAGTGGGCCACGGACGACTACTACTGCGACGACGAGACCATGGGATCCGCGCCGGTGCTGCTCGGCGCGCACCTAGGCCTCGCCTACGCGGCCATCGACCCAGCTCACCCTCCGCTCCGCTACGTGCCCGCCGTCGAGCAGGCCATGCGGGACGACCCGGTGCGAACCGCCCTGCGCTCCGCCTTCGCGCACATGGCCAGGTACGCCGACCGGTCCCAACTGGCCCGGCTGCACCACGAGGTGGCGGTCCTGTTCGTCGGCTACGCACAGGAGGGATCCTGGCGCACCCAGGGCCGGATGCCCGCCGTCTGGGAGTACCTGGCGCACCGCCAGATCAACAGTTTCGTCCCGTGTGTCGCGATGACCGACATGGTCGGCGGCTACGTCCTGCCCGCCGCCGAGTACGCCGACCCGCGCGTCCGCCGCGCCGTGACCATGGCATCCACGGCCGCCACGCTCGTCAACGACCTGTACTCGATGGCGAAGGAACACCACTCGGACGGCGTGGAGTTCAATCTGCCGACCGTGATCGCCGCCGAGGAGCACTGCACGCCGCGCGAGGCGGTCGAGCGGAGCGCTGCGATCCACGACGAGCTGGTCCGCACCTTCGAGACGGAGGCGGCGGCCCTGGCCCTGACCGGCTCCCCCCAACTGCGCCGCTTCCTCGCGGGGGTGTGGGCCTGGCTGGGCGGCAACCGCGCGTGGCACAGCGGCAGCCGGCGCTACACCTCCACCACGTCCTGACTTCCGCACACGGCAAGGAGCACCCCTCTCATGACCACCACCCCTGCCCCCGTCCTCCGCACCGCGTACCAGAAGTCCGTGGCGGACTACTGGAACGCCGAGAAGAACCCGGTCAACCTGCGCCTCGGCGACGTCGACGGCCTCTACCACCACCACTACGGGATCGGCGACTACGACCCCTCCGTCCTGGACGGCCCCGAGGGCACCCGTGACGAGCGCATCATCGCCGAACTCCACCGCCTGGAGTCGGCCCAGGCCGACGTCCTGCTCGACCACCTCGGCCCCATCGCCCCCGGCCACCGTCTGCTGGACGCCGGCTGCGGCCGTGGCGGCACCAGCATCATGGCCAACGCCCGCTTCGGCTGCCAGGTCGACGGTGTCTCCATCTCCGAGGCCCAGGTGGAGTTCGCGGGCGGCCAGGCCCGCAAGCGGGGTGTGGACGACAAGGTGCGCTACCACTTCCGCAACATGCTGGACACCGGCCTGCCGACCGGCGCGTTCCAGGGCATCTGGAACAACGAGTCCACCATGTACGTGGACCTGTTCGACCTGTTCGCCGAGCACGCCCGCCAACTCGCCTTCGGTGGCCGTTACGTCGTCATCACGGGCTGCTACAACGACGTGACGGGCGGCCGCTCCAAGGCCGTCAGCCGCATCGACGAGCACTACACCTGCAACATCCACCCGCGCAGCGCCTACTTCAAGGCCATGGCCGCGAACGGCCTGGTCCCGATGAACGTCGTCGACCTCACCGACGCGACCATCCCCTACTGGGAGCTGCGCGCCAAGTCCTCGCTGGCCACGGGTGTCGAGGAGCCGTTCCTCACGGCGTACAAGGAGGGCAGCTTCCACTACCTGCTGATCGCGGCGGACCGGGTCTGAGGGACCGGTGACCTGTGGAGCGCGGACGCGGCACCCACGCTCCGCAGGACCCGCCGGCCATGCGCGCGCATCAGCCGCGCTGGAAGAACTCCACCTCCGCGAGCGCGACATGACGATGTGCCGTGAGTCCCGTGACCGACCGCAGTACCAGCCGTACGCGTACCACGTCGCTGATCCCGGTCGGGAAGGTCTGCGATCCCGGCTTGTCGCTGAGGGTGAGCTTGCTGCGGTGCACCGCGCCGTCCGCCGACGTGACCTCCAGATCCATCCGGAGTGCCCGGGCCTCACCGGCGTACTCCTGCGGTGACGTCGAGGCGCCGTTGGTGATGATGAGATCGACCAGCCGGAACGGTGTGCCGAAGGTGTACGTCACCGAGGCACCCGCGCCGGGCGCTCCCCAGTAGTGGTTGTTGAGGCCGTCCGTGGTGTTCGTCGCCGGATGCGAGGGCACCTGGGCGCCGGCCTTCACCCCGACCGGGGTGACCGCCTTCACCCCGCCGAGCTTGTCCCGGGTGTCCTCGAACAGGGCCCGGCCGGCCGGCAGCAGCAGGAACCCGGCCGCGCCCAGCGCCAGCACCACGGCCAGGGTCACCAGGAGCCGCACCGCCCGCCCGGAGCCCGCCCGTACCCGGCGCCGGAACGGCCAGACCGTCCGCCACCACGGCAGCGGCGCACGGTCCGCCGCCCGGCCCAGCGGACTGGCGCAGCGCCGGCAGAACCGGCGGCCCGGCGGGTTGGGCGTGCCGCACACCGGGCACGGCAGCCCCGGCACCGCCTCCGGTTCCGTCACGGGCCGTACGACGGGACGCGGCGCGACCGGTTTCGCGGGCCGCACGGGCAGCACGGGTTCGGGCTGCGGCGCCCCGGCCTGCCGCGCCGCCTCCGGGGCCGGGACCTGCCCGGGTACGGCGGGGCGCCCCCTCGGACCGCGGCTTCCGCCGACACCGTCACCGCTCTCCCGACCGGTACGGCCCCCGCCCCCGCTGCCGCTGTCGTTCCGGCTGTCCGAGTCGGTGCCGGTGCCGGTCCCGGTCGCGGTGTGCGTCGCGGGCAATGGCTCGTCGTGCCGCGCCGTGCCGTCGCCGGCGTCGGCCGCGGTGCCCGTGTCGACGGCCGCCGACGGAGACGGAGCGGTCCGGGGCGTCCGTCCGGCGCCCTCCGGCGACGCCGTGGCCGGTGCCGCATCACCCGGCGCCGGGTGGTGCCCGCCGGCCTCCGGTGCCGGAGGCTCAGGGGCGGTCGAAGGCGCGGACGCGCTGCGCGTGCCGCCCTCCGACCAGCCCAGATACGCCCCGCAGTTGCCGCAGAAGTCGTCAGCGGGGTCGTTGGACGCCCCGCACGAGGGACAGGCGCGCACGACGTCACCTCCCTTCGCCGGTGGGCGGGCCGGGCAGGACCTCCACCCGGCATGAGACATGCACCGGACACAGGGACCGGACGAGCTCCCGGACCCTGCCCCCGTCCACCTCCGGATCGCGGCCCGGCCACACCCGGACCACCACCTCGCCGGACGGTTCCGGCGGCAGCGCGGCGCCCGCGGTACGCGACCACACCGCCCCGCCGTCGCCGACCACATCGGCGTTCACGCCGAGTGTGAGCCGCAGCCGCTCCACCAGACCGCGCCGGGTGCCGCGCCAGCGGTGCAGTTCCAGCGCGCGTACCACCGCCTCGCGGCGCAGCTCCGCGGGCCATCCGGGATCGTCGGCGGCGCCCACCCAGGACGCCAGCCAGACCACGAAGTCGAGCGGCGCCACCCGGGGGTCGAGATAGGCGGGCAGGTTGTCGAGGGTCGCGAACACCGGGGCGAGGACGGTGTCCAGCCCCGCCGTGAACCGCTGGGCGAAGTCGTCGTCGGCGTACAGCGCGGGCAGCAGGTCGCCGATGGGATGCCGGCTCGGCAGACCGGGAACGGCGGCGCGGCTCATCCGCGGGCCTCCCCGGCGAGGGGCTGTACGGCGACCTGGTGCTGGTAGGAGAACACCAGCGCGCCCTCGGCCACGTCGATGCGGTCCGCCGGCGCACCGCGCCGCCCGGTGACCGGGTCGGCGGCGAACAGCCGGATCTCCTCCACCAGCGCGTTGCCGGTGGCGCGTTGCAGCACGCCGAACACCTCCCCGTACTGCACCGGCCGGCCGAACGGCCACCCGGTGCCGTCGGGCCCGCCGCGCAGCGGGTTGAGGTACCGGAACAGCGCGGCGAGCGCCGCCTCCCGCACCCGGTCGGTGTCCTCGGGCGGCGCCGCGAGCCGCGCGACCACGGTGACCCCCTGGTAGACCGGCGGCTCCACCAGCAGCCGGGTGCCGATCAGCCGCCGCTCGTCCAGGCTGCCGGTGATCGCCGTCAGCATCTGGTCCGACGGGATCAGCTGCTCGAACCGCAGCCGGTCGCCGTCGTCGGCCACCGCGTCCGGCACCACCAGCACCCGTACCGCGCCCGCCCCGTCCGCCGCGGGCAGGCAGCGCACCCGGTGCACGGAGGGTGCCGCCTGCCGGGCGATGATCTCGTAGTCCTCGGCGGTCACCGCCCGCTCCTGCATCCGCAGCGCGTCCGGGGCCCGCAGCTTCGCGTTGCCGACCGTCTCCCCGTCCACCCCGCCGCGCGCGGCCTCCCGGTTGCCGACCCGCGCGATGTACGGGACCGAACTGCGCAGCACCGAGATCGCGCCGCGCGCCACATTGCCGGCCGGGCCGCCGCCGGTGCGGTACCGGGCCACCCGGATCTGTGCGCCCTTCTCCGGTACGGCGCCGCACAGCCGCAGCGTGCCGTCCGGTTCGCGCAGCGCCGGCGCGAAGGCGAACTCGCCGGTGGTCGCGTCCACCTGGACGTGCCGGTCCCCGGGGCCCGAGCGGCCGAAGTGCTCCACCACCTCCCAGCGGCGCCAGCCGTCGGCCGAGGAGACCTCCACCACCGGCGGCCCGCCGTCCAGCAGCACCGGCGGCCGGCCGAGCCGGAACGTCTGCCCCGGCACCCCCTCCGATGTGCCGAGCGGCACGTCGGTGACGGTCTCCGCGTGCTCGACGGCCATGGTGCCGCCGACCGTGAACACGCTCGCCTCACGCACCGTCGGGGACTCCGAGTAGAACGGCTGGCCCGGCTCCGGCTCGGTCACCCGGCAGCGCAGCCAGCCCGCCCGGGTCCCGCCGATCACGGACGCCGTGTGCCCGGCCGGGACGTACACGACGACCTCGCCCGGCCGGTTCAGCCCGCCGGTGGTGTCCGAGCCGGTCTCGCAGACCTGCCAGTGGCCGCCGTCCCACGCCTCCCACACCAGCGGCGGCTGGCGCGGGTCCACCCCGACGCCCTCCACCCGGCTGTCCAGCCGTACGGCGACCACGCACCGCGGCACCGCCGTCGGCAGCCCGAACAGCAGCGCGTCACCCGGCTCGGGGGACACCTGGAAGCACCGTACGTCGCGGCCCTCGGCGAGTTCACCGGTCCGGTCGGCGTGCTCGCCCGTCCGGGGCGCGGTCACCAGCCTCGTCAACTCGCTGGGCACGATGCGCAGTTCACCGGTGGTCGCGAACACCACGGGCTGTTCCGCCTCGCCGTCCGCCGTGGTCACCTCGGTGCCCGCGGGCAGTGTCACCGTGTCGGGCTGCGGCGCCGACAGCCAGAAGTCGACCTCGGCCGTTGCCGCGGACGGCGGGAACAGCCGGATGCCCAGCAGGTCGAGGAAAGCCGTGTAGTTCTTGTCCGGAACCCGGTTCAGCCGGTACAGCAACTGGTCCACCAGGTACGCGAACGTCTCGATCAGGGTGACGCCCGGATCGGAGACGTTGTGGTCGGTCCACTCCGGGGCGCGCTGCTGCACATACCGCTTCGCCTCGTCGACGAGTTGCTGGAACCGCCGGTCGTCCAGGTTGGGGGAGGGCAGGGCCATCAGTCCGCGACCGCTTCCTCGGCCCCCTCCTCGGAGGGGATCGTGTAGAAGGGAAACACCAGGTTGCGCCGGTCGTTGGTGGACCGCACCGTGTAGCGCACGTCGATGTAGAGGGTTCCGGCGTCCACCGCGTCGTACGCCACCACCACCTCGTCCACGCCGATCCGCGGCTCCCACCGCTCCAGCGCCTCGCGCACCTGCTGGGCGATCCGCCCGGCGGTGGCGCCGTCGCCGGGCGCGAAGACGTAGTCGTGGATGCCGCAGCCGAACTCCGGGCGCATCGGGCGCTCGCCGGGCGCGGTGCCCAGCACCAGCCGGATCGCCTCCTCGATCTCCCGTTCGCGCTCCACCATGGCGATCCCGCCGGTCGGCCCGACCCGCAGCGGGAACGCCCAGCCGCGCCCGATGAACCGTTCGCTCATCACAGACCCCCGATCAGGACGTTCGGGGCGCCGATCTGGACCGTCGCGCCGCACGCCGTGGAGTCGCCCGCCCGCGCGGCCGGCAACCCGCCGATGAGCACCTGGCCGGAGGCGAGTGCGGCCGGGCTGGGCAGGATCACGTCGGCCGGCCCCAGGGCGAGGTGCGGCGGCATCGCACAGGTGTGCAGGCTGCCCACGACGGCGGCGGGACGGCCGCCGATCAGCACGCGCGCCACCGCCGTGGCGGCGCCGGGCGGCGGGGTGGCGATCACACCCCCGTGGCTGGTGGGGTCGCCGGTACGGGCTGCGGCGGGCATGCCGGGCTCCTCGAAGAACGGTCGCGGCCCCAAGGGCCTTGTGCGGTACATGAATGAATGTCAGTTGATGCGTACGAGGTTCGCCTTGAGCACCCCCAGCAGGCCGCCGTCCAGCGTGACGTCGGCCTGTCCGGTGACGCTCACCGACCGGCCGCCGACCCGGACCGCCGTGGTGCCGTCGATCTCCACGCTCCCGCCCCGCACGCTGACCTTGCCGGTCTTCGCGTCGAGCGTGATGCCCTGGTCGTCCAGCCGGACCAGGGACAGCGCCCGCCGGCCGCCGGCCGCGTACACCGTCAGCTCGATCCGGTTGTTCCGGTCGTCCAGCAGCACGTCCAGCCGCTCGTCCGCGGTGCGCAGCCGCACCCCGGACGGCCCCGGCGCCGGGGCGTCGAGCAGTTCCACCCGATGACCCGAACGGGACACCACGGAACGGCGGTTGACCTTGCCGCTGGTCCGGTCCACCAGCGGCACGTCGTGCGGCGAGGGCCGGTCCACGCCGTTGTACAGGCCGCCGATGACGTACGGGCTGTCCAGCAGCCCCTGTTCGAAACCGACCAGCACCTCGTCGTTGACCTCGGGGCTCACCACACCGCCCCCGCCCCTGCCGCCCCACTGCACCGTCCGCACCCAGTCGGTGACGTATGTGTCGTCCAGCCAGGGGAACCTGAGCCGCACCCCGCCGCTCTGCGCGCCGCCCGGTTCCCGTACGTCCGTCACCACGCCGATCGCCAGGCCCGGGAGGCGCGGCCCGCGGTCGGGCGCGTTCGCGCCGGTCACCAGGCCGGCCAGGGACCGGTCGGGGCTGGCACTCACCCAGACCGTGGTCCGGTAGCCGCCGTGCGGTTCCAGGCTGTGCTGCACCGCCGTCGCCGTGTACCGGCCGGAGAAGGCGGGCCCCACGTTGCCGAGCGCGACCGGCCGGCCGGCCCGCAGCCGCGGGTTGCCCTCGGCGACCGCCTCCCACTCGCCGAAGCCCGCACTCACCTGCGCGGCCGTCGCCTCCGCGACCGCCGTCGTCTCGGCCTGGGTGCGGTACGGCGTGTCGGTCACCGTCAGCTTCGCCGACTTCCCGAACCGGGCGGCGAACTGCGGGGCGAGTCCGGGCAGCACCGTCTCGCTGGTCACCGACTGGTGCCGGGCGACCAGCGGCGTCTTGGTGGTGGCGTCCCAGCCGCGCACCTCGACCGAGGACGCGCCGTCCGCCCCCGACAGCGAGGCCCGCAGCGCCAGCAGGTTCCGCCCGTACTCCAGCACCATCGGGCTCTGCGTGGCCGGGGTGGACGGCGCGGGCGCACCGGAGGCCTTCTCGGGCCGGGTGAACTGCAGCACCCCCTGGTCGTCGACCCGCACCTGGGCCCCGTGCTCGCCCGCCAGGTACCGCAGGAACTCCCAGTCGGAGACGTTGGCCTGCGACAACTGCCGGTAGGTGACCGGCGCGGCCTCCACCTTCCCGCACGGAAGCCCCGCACCGGCGGCCACCTTGCGGACGATGGCGGCGGCCGTCATGTTCCGGTACGCCACCACCTTCCGGCCGCGCTGCAGCCGGTGGGCGACGGAGTAGGCGCGCACCACCGTGAACGAGCCGGTGCCGTCGCGGTCGATCTCCACCGCCGTCACCTCGCCGTTGAACAGCCGCTCCCGCGCCTGCCCGGCCACCGTCACCACCGACACCCGCAGCGGTGTGCCGAGGGTGATACCGGTGGACTTCAGGAACTCGTGGTCGGGATCGCGGTAGGTGAGCACCGCGGTGTCCGGCAGGCCCACGTTCTCGTCCACCACACAGCTCACCAGCTGCGCCGACCAGACCGGCGGCAGCTCGCCGGGCGCCTCCACGACGGGGTCCGCCGCGAAGGACCGGCCGCCCCGCGCCTCGGGTGTGGTCATGGCCCCTCCTCACCGCCCGCGTCCCCCAGCGCCGGGACCACCAGTTCGGTGCCCGGCACCAGGGCCAGCGGGTCGTCGATCCCATTGGCCTCGGCGATGACCCGCCAGGCCGTCGCGTCGCCGTACTCCCGCCAGGCCAGCAGCGCCAGGCTGTCCCCGGCCACGAGAGTGTGGGTGCTGCGGGCCGTGCGCGCGCCGGAGGTGGGGTTCTGTCCCGGCGGGTCGACGCTCGCCTCCGCCACCGAGAGCGCGCAGGTCGCCCGCAGCGGCTTGCCGTCCACGTCGAAGAGCGAGTACGTCACCGACAGGCTCGACAGCACCCCGTCGAACGAGGTCGTCCGGGCGGTGCCCCACTCGAACCGCACCCAGGGGCTGGCCGGTTTCTTGCGGGCGAGGCTCGCCGGGGTCGGCACACAGGCCTTCATCAGCTTCTCCACCGCCTGCTCGACCGAGTCGTCGTGGGTCGAGGTCGCGTCGAGGAAGACCTCCAGGCTCAGCTCCCGCGGCCCGCTGCCCACGAACTCCGGCAGCGCCGACTGCCCGGCCATCCGGGACGGGCTGCGCCGCCACTCGGTGGTCTTGCGCAGCTGGAGGCTGGAGGGGTTGAACTGCAGGTCCAGCCGGGCGATCGTGCCGCCGGGCCGGGCACCGACCGCGGCCGGGGGCTCCTTCAGGGTCAGCTGCGCCCTGGCCCGGCTGGTGCGGACCGCAGGGGACATACGAGGGCACTCCTTCCGTGCGCTGGTGAGGGAACGTCAGGAGGGCCGCAGACCTTCATGGGCGATCTCCAGCGTCTCCACCGCCGCCTCGGCGGACGACGGGTCGAAGGACGGCCCCTGCCAGCGCACCGGCACGATGCCGAGCACCTGCCAGCTGATGATCCGGGTCAGGTCCGGACGCAGCGCCACGATCTCCCCGTCCTTGGGCTCCACGCGCCGCAGCGTCTGGTCGAGCCAGCGTCCGATCTTCGCCGTGTCGGCGGTGACCGGCCGGGTCAGTGTGATGTTCGACCAGGTGACGCGGCCGGGCAGCTGCCAGGTGAAGCCGTTGTTGCCGCCCTCGGCATAGCTCTCCATCTCCACCTCGGCTCCCATGCCGGAGCAGGTGTGGAAGGCGCCCAGGTCGTTGCCGCCGATAGCGAGCCGGAAGAACACGCTCGTCGCGAAGATGTTGTCCGTCATCCGTTGGTCATCCGTTCCCTGTTCTCAGCGGCGTCCGTCGTAGGGGCGGCCCGCGCGTTCCCGGCCGCGCCGCAGATCGGCGCGGAGCAGCCGGGCCAGCGGGTCCAGCAGGCGCCGCGCCAGCTCGTCCAGGTCGACGGCGGGCTCCTGCGGCACTCCCGCCGACCGGTCCGCACCGGTACCGGCGGCCGCCCTCGGTTGCGGGGGTGCGGAGGCCGACCGCTGCCGTCCCCCCGGGGGTACGGCCGTCACCGGCGGCCCCGCGGGGGTCGCATCCCGCTGGAGGACCGGTGCCGCCGGGCCCCCGACGGGCGCCGGACGGACGGCGCGGACCACGGGTACGGGCGGACCGGACGCGGCGGGGGGAGCGGGCCGGTCCTGGAGCGCGGCGGCCTGCGCGTCGGTCAGGGGCAGCGCGGACGGGCGTACGGCGTCGTGCTCGCCGGCCCCGGCCCGCTGGACGAGCGGATGCGGCCGCACGACGGGAACGGCCCGTTGGCTGGGTGCTGCGCTCGCCGGCGGCGAGTGGTACGGGCCTGCCGGCACCGGTGGCGTCGGCCGCGAGGGCTCCCGCACCGCCGCGGCAGGCCGCGGAGCCGGTGCCGGGCCCGGTTCGCGGTGCCAGGTCGCGGCCACGACGGGAGGCCGGGCGGCGGCAGCGGAGGGTGCCCCAAGCCCTTGCGGGACGCGGGTGTTGACGGTGAGCGGACGTGCGGCCAGCAGGGAGAGGGTGCGTGGCGCGGAGGACGTCCCCGACCGCTGGACGGTCAGCGGCTGCCCGCCTACGACACCGGGCGTCCGCGGACCGGCGCCCGGCCCGGGGTCGGGGGCGGCGACGGCTCGGGCGACGACAACCGGCGCCGGCGTGACGCGGCCACCGGCCGCGGCGGCAGGAGGCGCGGAAGACACCACGGGAGCGGAAGAGAAGAGAGGAGCGGAAGAGAATTGACGGGCCGGAGGGAACAGAGGGGCGGCATCGGCGTCTGCCGGCCGCGGGTGTGCCGTGGCCTGCGTCTCGGGCCGCTCCGGGGGCGTCGGCCGCGTGACGACCGGCACTTCCGGCGGGATGGCCGTCGCCGGTGCGGCGGAGGGTGCGGAGTCGGCGAGCGGGGTGCGTTGCCCGGCGTCCGTCACACCGAGCAGAGGGACCGTACCTCCGGCCTGCGGGCCGCCCGGAGGGGCGTCGGCTCGGCGTACCGTGGCCCGCTGCAGCTCGGCACCGGCCGGGCGGGGTGGCTCGGCGGTCGGCGGCAGGGCGGACAGCGGCGCCCCCAGCCCGCCCCGGGCCCGGGGACCGGATGCCCCGGGCCGGTCATCCCGGTGCGCCCGTCGAGCCGGGACCGGCGTGCTCGGCAACCCGGAACCACCGCCCGCCGGGGCTGCCGGGTTGCCGACGCGCGGGTCCGGCACCGACGCGCCGGAGTCCGCCTGCCGCTGCACGACCGGAAGCGCCGGTCCGTCCGTCGGGCGGACATCCCCCGCGAACGGCGTTGCCGTGGCAGGGAGTTCGGCCAGTGGTGTGCCCAGGGGTGACCTGGTGGCCGGTTCCGGCAGCGGTGTGCCCAGGGGTGCCCTGGTGGCCGGTTGGCCCGGGGTTTCGGTGCGCTGGGTTGTCGGGTGGTCGTCGGGGGGCGAGGGCTGGGCGGTGACGGGCGGTTCCGGCAGCGGTGTACGCAGGGGCGCCCGGGTAGCCGGTTGGCCGGGGGTTTCGGTGTGCTGGGTTGTCGGGTGGTCGGGGGGCACGGGCCTGGCGGTGAGGGGGAGTTCCGGCAGCGGTGTGCCCAGGGGCGTCCTGGTGGCCGGTTGGCCGGGGGGCTCCGCTCGTTGGACTGTCAGGCTGATGTCGGCGGCCACGGGCGCGGTGCTGGCGGTAGGTTCCGGCAGCGGCGTGTCCAGGGCTGCCGCAGGCGCCGGCTGTCCGGGGGATCCGGCGCGCTGGAGCGACGGCGCGGACGTCACAGGCGGTGTGGCCGGTGCCGTTGGTGTGGTCTGCGGGGCGGTCCCCGTCGAGGCCGCCGTGGGCGCCGTCTCCGAGGCCCTCTCGGGTGCCGCCGGGGCGGAGCCGGGGCGGGGGGCGGGCCGTAGCGCCGCGATCCGGCGTACCGGTCCGGTCGTCCGCCGGGCCACGGTCAGTGCGGGGCCCAGCGCACGGGGACGCACCGGCACGGTGCTCGTGGGGCGGGCTCCGGCGGACCCGGGCTCACCTGCCGTTGACGGGGGCGGGGCCACTCCACCCGAGGGGGTACGGCCCGTCCTGTCCGTGCTCCGGGTGCGGGCGGGGTCACGGCGGCCGAGCGGAGCGCGGTCCGGTCCGCCGGGTGCCGTGCGGTGCCCGGCCTCGTCGGCCGGGTCGTGCCGGACCACGGCGACCCGTCGTACCAGCGGGATCTCCGGTGCGACGGCCGGGTCCCCGGCCGGGGCGGGCCGGACCGCCTGGTCACCGGCCCCCGCCGCGGACCGCTGAACCGGTGCCGGGGTGCCACGGCTCGGCGATGTCCCGGCCGGCCGCGGGCGCGCAGGCGCCGCGGTGGTCCCGGTCGGTCCGGAGGGGGCGCTTGCCCGCCCGGCGTCCGGGCCGGCGTCCGGGCTCCCGGTACGGCGGTCGCCGGTTAGCGGGGTGGCGGGGCCGGCCTCGGCGGCCTCCCCGGTGTCCGGCCGTGGCACCCGCAGCAGCAGCGGGCCGCCGTCGGCGTGGTCGGCGCGCGGCGTCGCCGGGCCGGTGACCCCGTGGATCAGTCCCACCGGCGCGGACGGCAGCAGCGCGTGGCCGAGACCGGTGTCGAAGGACGGGTCCTGCCAGGACGCGAGGCCCGAGCGGAAGGCGAGCCCGTCGCTGACGCCCAGCGGAGCGCGCGCCACGGTCAGGGCCGGCGGCGGGGTGCGGCGCCAGCCGCCGTCCCAGTCGCCCGGCACCGACGCCTCGGCGGCAGGGGGAGCCGCCGGGCCCGCCGGGCCCGCCGGACCCGGCACGGACCGGTCGGCCGCCCCGCGCGCGGGTGCCCCCGCGGACCGGGTGCCGGACCGGCGGCGCCGTGTGTCCCGCCACGCCATGGAACTCAACCGCCTTCGTTGATACGGGTGTTGATGCGGGCGATCTCGGTCACCCAGTGCTGCCGCTCGGCATGGGTGAGGTCGAGGATCTCCTCGCGGGGCCAGTGGAAGTGGTAGGCGATGTACGCGATCTCCTCCCGCAGCCGGGGGAGCGCGTACGTCACGATTCCCCCAGGCGCCCACCCGAGAGGTCGACCTCGAAGGCGCCCTCGCAGTGCGGGCAGGTCACCGCCGCGCGGGTGTGCCCCTCGCTGTTGACGCGACGGTAGAAGTCCTGGAGGAAGGCCACATCGGTGGCGTACATCCGTTCCACGATCCCCGCGTGCACATCGGTGATGGTGCCGAGCCGGGTGATCACCTGGCTCAGCAGCACCACGCTCAGGTAGGCGGGGTTCTCCTTGACCCGCAGGTCGATCTGCGGCCGGAGCTCGTCGCGGGCGGTCGCCAGGCGCATCGCGCCCTGCCGGTGTACCGCGCCCGCCTCGTCCACGTACCCGCGCGGCAGCTCGAACTCGAACTCCGTGCGCAGCCCGGATGCCTGGGGGGCCGCGGGGCGGGCGGCGGGTGCCGGCGGCTGCTCGGCCGCCGGGGCGGGTGCCGTCGCCTCCAGGATCTCCTCCAGGCTGCCCGCCGTGACCGTACGACGCCTCATTCGACGACGATCTCCTCGAACACGATCGTGACGGACTCGGTGGCCGGTGAGGACTCGCCCGCCTTGAGGGAGGGCCCCTCCCACTTGGAGGCCCAGCCGTTCATCAGCTGGATACGGCGGACCGTGTCCCCCTTGGAGTCCTTGATCTCGATGGTGAGGTTCTGCCGTGCCGTGTCGACGGCGCCGTTGTTGAGGGTCTCCTTGATCCACTTGGTGAACTCGCTGCTCTTGTCGAGACCCCGGGTGATCGTGATCTCGCCGGCGCGGCGGGGCCCCGGCTGCTTGCGGATGATCTGCTTGCCCCGCGAGCTGACCTGCTTGACCTCGACGACCTCCTCCTCGACGGTCAGTCCGCTGATCTCCTGGACGGACTCGACCATGTACCCGCCGAGCTGCACGCCGAAGACGTGGGTGGAAAGAGCATCGCCCTCTGCCATGACTGTCTGTCACCTTTCCTTGGCCGACCCGCGGGTCACTCGTCGATGAGGCTGGTGCTGTCGGAGAACTGGGCCAGCCGGAACACCACGAACTCGGCGGGCTTGACGGGGGAGACGCCGATCTCGCAGATGACACGGCCCTGGTCGATGGACGTCTGCGGGTTGTTGTCGCGGTCGCACTTCACGTAGAACGCCTCTTCGGCCGTGCGGCCGAAGAGCGCGCCCCGGCGCCATTCCTCGGTGAGGAACGCGGTGACGTTGCGCCGGATGCTCGACCACAGCCGGTCGTCGTTCGGCTCGAACACCACCCACTGGGTGCCCAACAGGATGGACTCCTCAAGGTAGTTGAAGAGCCGCCGGACGTTCAGGTAGCGCCAGGCCGGGTCGGAGGACAGGGTGCGGGCGCCCCACACCCGGATACCGCGGCCCGGGAAGGCGCGCACGCAGTTCACGCCGATCGGGTTGAGCAGGTCCTGCTCGCCCTTGCTGAGCCGGATCTCCAGGTCCACCGCGCCCCGGACCACCTCGTTGGCGGGCGCCTTGTGCACACCGCGCTCGGCGTCGCTGCGCGCCCACACACCCGCGACGTGACCGCTCGGCGGGACGGTGGTGTTGCGGCCGGCCGCCGGGTCGAAGACCCGCACCCACGGGTAGTAGAGGGCGGCGTACCGGGAGTCGTAACCGGCCTCGTCGTTGCGCCAGTTGCGCACCTGCTGCGCGGTGAGCCCGGGCGGGGTGTCCAGCACGGCCACCCGGTCGCCCATCTGCTCGCAGTGCGAGATCACCGCGAGCTGGACCGTGCGCACGCCCTCGGCGTCGATGTCGCCCCGCTGGTGGGCGCCCATCAGGTCCGGCACCGCGACCATGGTGATCTCGTCGATGGCCTCCAGGCCGGCGAACCCGGTCCGGGCGGCGGCGTCACCGACGTACTCGGCCGGATCGAGCCGCGACACCTCCGCCGGGCCGGTCACCGCGGGCGAGGCGGGAGCGTCGGGCAGGGCCACGGTCTGGCTCTCGGGCCGCGTCTGGGCGGCGCCGCGCTGCTCGGTGACCTCGATCAGCCGGGAGGCGCGGACCTGGGTGACCACATAGCCCTTGACGCTCTTGCGGGTGGAGACGTCGTAGGTCTCGGCCACCTGGTCGCCCTGGCGGACCAGCAGCCGGAAGCGGTCCTCGGGCGGGTTCTCGCCGTCCGGGTCGGCGATCTCCACCGACACCGACGAGGTACCGGGCCGGGCCGCGACCAGGAACCCGCCGAGGGACACCGGCTCGGCCGCCCGGGACCCGCCGGAGTCGTGTCCGCGGTCCGCCGGGGCGGGGGAGGAGCCCGCGCCGGGGCCGCCGATCCGCACGATGTAGGCCGCGCCGCCGCCGTTGGAGAAGTAGCCGTACACGGCGTGCGCGAGGTAGGTGCCCTCGGTGAAGCCGCCGAACAGCTGCGTGTACTGGTCCCAGGTGGTGACCAGCGTCGGTTCGTGGAAGGGGCCGGCCGGGGCGAACCCGACGAACGCGGCGACGGCGGTGCCGACCCCCTCGATCGGACGGGCACCGGACTGCACCTCCTCCACGTACACGCCCGGGGTGAGGTACGTCGGCATGCTCGCTCCTTCGGGTTCCATCGGGTCACCTGCGTCGATGCCGAGTCTCCGAGGCACCCCGGGCCCCGCGACAGGGGCGGGCGTACCTGGCCGGGGGCAACCACACTGCCTTTTGGTACGGTCGCCCGGACCGTCCGGGCGCCTCGCCGGGCGGCCCCCGGCTGCCCGTGCGGTCCTGGACACCGCACCGTGACGCACGGTCCACCGGAGGGCCGCGACGGATGGGGAAGGGGCCCCGCTCAGCCCTCGGCGAGCAGCTCCCGTGCCCACGGTCCGAACTCGCTCTCCAGGACCAGCCGGCCGAGTTTGCGGTACTCCTGGACCACGGCCGTCACCAGCTGCCGCATGGTGAGCGGTTCCCCGGACTCCGCCGCGAGGTAGGCGGCGGTCACCGCGCAGGCCCGGATGGAGCCGCCGGCCAGTTCGAAACGGTCGGCGCAGAAACGGAGATCGAGGCCGGGCGCGCGCGGCAGCCGGCCGCCCAGGCAGCGTTCCCACAGGGCGAGCCGGTGGGCGGCGTCGGGCACGGGGAACTCCGCCACCACGTCCAGCCGCCGCGTGAACGCCTCGTCCAGGTTGGCCCGCAGATTGGTGGTCAGCACGGCGATCCCGTCGAAGGACTCCATGCGTTGCAGCAGGTACGCCGACTCGATGTTGGCGTGCCGGTCGTGCGCGTCCTTGACCTCCGAGCGCTTCCCGAAGATCGCGTCGGCCTCGTCGAAGAGCAGCACCGCGTTGACCGCGGACGCCTCGGTGAAGATCCGCTCCAGGTTCTTCTCGGTCTCCCCGACGTACTTGTCGACCACCGTGGACAGGTCGACCACATACAGATCCATGCCGAGATCCGCCGCGACGACCTCCGCGGACATCGTCTTGCCGGTGCCCGACTCGCCGGCGAACAGCGCGATCACCCCTCGCCCCCGGCCGCCGCCCGGCCGCATCCGCCACTGCCCGAGCACCTGCTCGCGGTGGCGGGCGCGCACGGCGAGTTCCCGCAGCCTGCGCTGGACCTGCGGGGGCAGTACCAGGTCGTCCCAGCCGACGCCCGGCTCCACCCTGCGGGCCAGCCGGGCCAGGCCCGCGCCGTTCTGGGCCCGTACGGCCCAGCGCAGCTCGTCCGGACCGACCGGGCGGCCCGCCAGCGCGGCACCGCGCACCGCCGCCTCGGCGGCGCGGCGCAGCTGCCCTCCGTCGAGGCGGTGCGCGGCGACCGCCCGGGCGAGCGCGTCGGTGTCACCGTGCGCCGAGTCCCCGGCGCCGGCCAGGGCGAGGGCGTGCCGCCAGCGTGCGGCCTGCCGCGCGGGGGCGGGCGGGGCCACCGGCAGGACGACCGGGGTGTCGTCCGCCCATGCCGGGTCCCAGCCGGCCGTACCGTACGTGAACAGGGGGGTGCCGCGCAGCGCCGTACAGAACTCCCGCAGCGCACGGGCCTGTTCGGCGGGTTCCGGGGGCAGCGCCTCCAGCGGGCCGAGGACGGCCCCCGCACCCGTCAGCCGGGCCTCCAGCGCGGTGACCCGGGCGAGCGCGGGGATGTCGCCGGGGCGCCGGGTGAGTGCCGCCGCGTCCAGGACCAGCGACGGCAGTCCGGCCGCGCGCAGGGCCGCGACGGCGAGGCCCGGCGCGTCACCGCCCCGGTCGAGCAGATGCACCAGGCCCGGCCCGGAGCGGGCCGCCGAAGCCGCCCTGCCGACCTCGTCCGCCTCCGCCGTGGGGTCGTCCCCGGTTTCGCCGAGCACTCCCGCGAGCCGGGCGTCGGGCTCCGTCCCGCCCAGCAGATGCGCGGTCACCCGGTCCGGCACCGTCAGCGCCCGCGACAGCGGCGGCCGGTGCGGCTCGGTGACCTCCACCAGGCCTCCGGCGACCAGCGGCGAGCCCGGGGAGAGACGGAAGCGTGCGGCCGACGCCGGCGGGAGCCCGCACAGCTCCAGAGCCAGCCCGACGGTGGGCCGGCGGCGCGTCAGATCGTCGTTGAGATAGCCGTACAGCCGCTCGAACCGCGCGTCCAGATCCGGGGCCAGCGCGACCAGCAGCAGATCCGTGTCCAGCGGCGACAGACCGAACCGCGCGGCGAGGGCGCCGAGCACGGACCCCGGCGGCGGGGGCAACGGCTCGTACCCCGGCACCTCCAGCCCGCCCCGCTCGTCCAGGATCCGTGCCACGGCCTCGGGTGTGAGGTACTGCCCCCGGTAGGGATCGTCCGGGTCCGGGTCGGTGGCGCGCCGGGCCGCCACCGCTTGCCGCACCCGCTCCTCGACCAGGCGCAGCCGCGTCCACAGGGGATCCCCGCCGGCGGGAGGGCCGGTGCCGGCGCGGGGGCGGTGGACGGTGTCGGCGGTGCCGGTGTCGGCGGTGTACGTCACGGCTGGCGGTCTCCTCGACGGCGGCGGGCGGGGGCCGGGCGCCGCTCGCGCGGACCGGCGAAGCCGTCCGCGCCCGGGTCGCTCACGCCCTCGTACCGCAGCCTGCGCCCCGGCACCGGATCCCCGTGCTGCCGCAGGTCCGTCCCGCGCACCACGAGCCCTTCGGTGACCGGCGGCGCGGCGGCCCTGGTCACCCCCGCGAGCGGCGCCCGGACCCGCACCCCGAGCGACGCCTTCAGCTCTCCGCCGAGCGCCGACCACACATCGGAGGCGGCCGGCGCGTCCAGCGCTGCCCCGGCGGTCTCCAGCCCGACGGTCAGACCGAGTTCGGCCAGCGAGCCCGTGAGCAGCCGTTCCGGCAGCGCCTCGGCGGCCACCAGAGTGGCCAGCACCTGCGACAGCAGCCGGTGTTCGTCCTGCGGGCGGCTCGCCCACGCCGTGACCAGGTAGGTCAGCTCGAACCAGCGGGGCGGGGTGCGCCGTGCCACCACGTGACCGTCCGCGTCGTACACCTCACCGGCTCCGCTGCCGCGCCGGCCCGGGTCCTCCCGGATGTCGTAGAGGAAGGCGCAGACGGTGGGCGCGTTGCGGCGGGCCGCCCAGTCGCGGGTGGGCGCGTCGAAGACGATCTCGACCCCGGACGCCTCAAGGCCGGACTCGCCCAGCAGGCCGCGCAGCGCCTCGTCGACCTCGTGGATCACCGGCGGGTCACCTCGTCGGGCGGCTGCACGCTGCCGTTCACCACCAGGAATCCGGTCTTCACGGGCGAGAATCCCGGGCCGCGCGCGGTGATGGTCCGCGGACCCGTCTGGTCCTTGGCGAGGATGAGCAACTGGCCGATGAACGTGCCGTCCGGCTGGGGCACGGTCGGCGCCGCGGCCGCCGTGATCCCCGGCTTCCAGGAGAACCGCACCGGGACGCCCGGCGGGAAGTCCTCGCCGCGCACCGAGGTGACGAATCCGGGCCTGCCGATCGGCGGTACGGCGACGATCCGCGGCTGCAGGATCCGCAGGGTCGTGCGCGCCCTGTTGTCCCCCGGGTCGGCGTCCGTCCCGGTGGTGGTGAGGACGCCGGTGGCACGTGCGGTGAGCGCGTGGTCGGGGGCGAGCACCACCCGTACGACGGTGGAGGCGCCCGGTGCCAGGTCCGGCAGCGCGCACACCCAGCCGGTGTCGCAGCCGGGCGGCGGCCCGCCGCCCGGGATTCCGGCGGGCAGCCCGATCCGCAGCCGCAGCCCGGTGGCCAGCGCGTTGCGTCCGTTGCGGACGGTGTACGTCACCACCACGCGCCCGCCGACATAGCCCGGGTCGGGCTGGGCGGTGACCCGGACACCGGGCCCGGCCTCGGGCGCGGGCGGCGTCGGCACCGGCCGGGGAGTGGGCGGGGTCGGGCGCGGGTGCGGCGGGGTCGGGGACGGGCGGGGGTGCGGCGGGGCGGCCGGGCGCACCGGCACCACGGTGCGGGCGGTGTTGTCGTCCGGCTCGGGGTCGATCACGCTGCCGGTGACGGACCAGTCCACCGGCTGGTCGCCCACGGTCCGCCCGGTCAGGGTCACGGTCAGCGGCACGGTCGCGCCGGGCGGCACCACCCCGATGTCGCACTGGAGGGAGGCGGCGTCGCAGGTACCGCCCGGGCGGCGGATCCGGGTGACGGCCACGCCGGCCGGCGGGGCGATGGTCAGCCGGGTGCCGGGCGAGGCGGCGGGGCCGTTGTTGACGACGTCGACGCGGATCGCCGTGGCGGTGCCGACGGTGACGGCGGCCGCCGTGCCCGGCGCGTGCACCGCCAGGTTCACCGACTGCTGGACGCCGGGCTCCTTCTGGCGTCCCGGCAGCTCCGTGGTGAGCGGGGACAGATGGCCGGTGGCGACGTTCAGCAGGTACAGGTTCTCAGGGCAGTTGACGGGCAGGTCGGTGCGGGCGCTGAAGACGATCCCGGTGCCGTCCGACGTCCAGGCGGCGTCGCGGGGCTGGTGCGGGCCGGTGACCGAGGTGTCGGGCAGCTCCCGGTGGCAGGCGTCGGCGCTGCCCCGGGCAGGCGCGGGCAGCACGGCCCGGCAGTCGTCGCCGGACACGGAGGTGACCAGGAGCCCGTTGTGCTCGTCGATCCGGCCGCCGCCGTTCTTCCGGTTGAAGGCGATCGAGCGCCCGTCCGGTGAGAACGCGGGACTGTCGTCGATGACCGCGCAGGTGCCCGGGCAGATCCGCGCGCTCAGATCGCGCTGCCGGTCCAGGGCGTTCACCGGCACGGTCCAGATGTGCTTGTTGCCGCCGCCCCCGTCGATCACCTCGTTGCGGGTGAAGGCGAGGACGGTGCCGTCGGAGGACCAGGTGGGCTGGGCGTCGCCGCCCGCCTGCTGCCCGGCCGGCGGCACGATCTCGTGGACGATCGCGCCGGTGGCGGCGTCGGCGATCAGGATGCGGCCGGGACCGGAGGCGGATCCGGCCCCGCCCGGTGAAGTCCGCGTGAACGCGAGGTACTTGCCGTCGGGCGAGAACGTGGGGTCGGTGTCCCAGTCCTTCGGCCCGCGTCCGGCCAGCGGCATCGGCGCCGGGTCCGAGCCGTCGGCGTCCACCGTCCAGATCCGCTCGATCCGCCCGGCGGGACCGTCCTCGAACCGGGTCACCACGATGCGGCGGCCGTCGGGCGTGTAGTTCTGCCGCTCGGTCCACGGGTCGTACCCGGCGGCCGGGTTGAACAGCGGATCCCTGGCCGGATCGGTGTTGGTGTCGGCCGCCGGGTCCTCCTTCAGGACGGTCAGCCCGAGGTCGCGCGGGTCGGCGCCGTCCATGCGGGCGTCCTGCAGGGTCACCGTGTGCGGGCCCGCCGCCGAGGTGCGGTCCACCACCACCTGGCCGCCGTTCAGCGGGCCCAGCCAGGTGGGCGAGCCGACCGCGCGGTCCTCGCTGAGCACCAGCTGCGGGGTGTCCGCGGCATGGGCCCGCACCCGGAACACATGGTCCCAGTCGCCCTCGCAGCCGCAGGTGCGGTCCGGGCTCAGGAACAGCAGCTCGTCCCCGCCGGGCAGCCAGGCCGCCCCGCGGGTCCGCCACTGTGCCTGCGCGCCCGCCAGCAGCGGCTGGTCGCCGGCCGTCGCGCCGGTCACCCGCAGCCGTGGGCCCGTCGCCCCGTCGGCGGTGAAGGTGTACGCGATGAGGTCCCGGTGCGCCGGGTCGTTCACGGGATTCCACACGGGTTCCGCCGCCGTGCCGCCGAGCGCGCCGGTGACCCGGGTGGCCGTACCACCGGCCAGCGGGCGTACGTAGATCTGCTGCCCGAGCGCCGGATCGCCGTCGCCGGCGTACGCCAGCCGGGTGCCGTCCGGGGAGACGGTCGGGCTGATCTCGTCGTACGGGGTGTCCGTCAGCCGGGTCGGCCCCGTGCCGTCGGTGCGCACCAGCCACAGGTCGCGCTGCTTCTTCCCGTGCGGGCCGCCCGGCTCGGCCGAGTCGAACACCACCGCCCTGCCGTCCGGGGTCAGCCGCGGGTGCGCCGCGTCCCGGCCGCTGGTCAGCTTGCGCACCGAACCGTCGGGGGCCCGCAGATAGATCTGCGGGCGCTTGTCGTCGCGGCGGCTCGCGAACACCAGCGCATCGCCCTGTGCCGACGGCTGGACGTCGTAGTGCGCCGGGCCCGCACCGAACAGCGGCTTGCTGGAGGTGGTGGTGGCGACCCGGCCGAGACTGCGGTGTCCGGTGCCCGCGTAGGCGATCCGGGTGGCGGGGGCGGCGGCCGCGCGTGGCGCCGGGGCCGCGCTGCCCGGCCCCGAGGCCGCCGTCACCGCGAGCAGGGGAACCAGCAGGAGCAACGACGCGCCGAATCTCCCCAGCCGGGGCCGCCCGCCGGGGCCAGCGGTGCCGTTCACGGTCCACCTCGCAGTCTCGGAACACCAGGGTCGCCCCGCCACTGTGCGCCGGCTCGCGCGGCGCACGTCAGGGCGGCGGGGCCGTGCCCGGGGGAAGCGCGGGGTGCGCTTTCGGGCAGCGGCCGGGGCCGGGCCGTCCGCGCGGCGGCCGGCGCCCCGGGCCGGGCAGCCGCCGTACGGTCCCCGGGGACCTCAGATCAGCCCGTTGCGCAGCGCGTAGCCGACCGCGTGTGCCCGGTTGCGCAGCTGGAGCCGTGTGGTGATCTCATGCAGCACGTTCTTGACGGTCCGTTCGGAATAGGCGGTCTTCTGCGCGATCTCCGAGGTGTCGAACCCCTCCGACACCAGGCGCAGCATGTCCGCCTCGCGTGCGGTCAGCGTGGACAGGGCCAGAGCGCGCGGATCGAGCGCCGAGCGCTGGAGGCCGCCCACATGGCTCAGTAACTTGCCGAGCAGATCACCGGGGAGCATTCCCTCGCCGTTGGCCAGGGCGAGCACAAGGTGGAGCAGCCGGTCCTGGTCCGCATCGGCGCGCCGCAGCACGGCCGCGACCCCGCACTCGATGACCCGTTGCAGCGCGGCCGACTCGAACGTGCCGACCACGAGGCCGGTGCGGGTGGCGCCGTTGTGCTGCAACCGCCGCAGCAGGGCCATCACCTCGTCGTCCACGGCGTCGACGACGACGAGCGACGCCCGCGCCCGGTCCGCCTCGGCGTCGGTGACCAGCTCCACCTCGGGGCGCTGGCGCACCTGGTGGACGACGCCGATGCGCAGCACGGGATCCTGCGCGTAGACGGCCACGGTCACCCGGTGCGGACGGCCGGCGGGGGCGGTACCACGGGGTGTGCCGGTGGTGCTGAGAGCGTTCTCTCTTGTGGAGTGGGACATGGCGTGTTCCTGATTCATGAGGGGGATCGGAGACGGGCGGCGGGACGGGCCGGGGACGGCGGAGAGCGGCCGGCGCCGCCGGCCGGTGGGCCGCGCGCGGCGGCGGGTGCGGTCAACTGCCCCGCCGATCGGCCGGGCCGGCGTTGACCGCGCGGGGCATACCGACTGCCCGGGTGTTGCCCTCGCACCTCTCGTGACGGCGCGGCCCGGCTTCTACGGTCGTGGCGTGACGCCATCTGCAGCCTCTTCCGGACCCGGAGCGCCCGGTCTCGACATCCCCGCCGTGACGGTGACGCCGGGCGGCACCGCCTCGACCAGCCTGACCGTCCGCAACGACAGCGACATCGTCGAGGCGTACACCCTGGAGGTCGTCGGCGACTGCAAGGCCTGGGCCGGCGTGGAACCCGAGCGGGTCTCCCTCTACCCCGGCACATCCGAGACGGTGACCATCCGCCTGGACCCGCCGCGCTCCCCCGAAGTCCGGGCGGGCGACGTGCCGCTGGGCATCCGGGTGCTGCCGGCCGAGCACCCCGAAGCGGTCACCGTGCCCGAGACCACGGTGCACATCGAGGAATTCCGCGAACTGCGGGCGGAGTTGCTCCCGCGCCGGCGGCGCGGCTGGCTGCGGGGCCGCTACCGGCTGGCGGTGCGCAACGAGGGCAACTCCCCGGCCCGGGTGGTCTTCACGCCGGAGCAGCCGGGCGAGGAGCTGCGGTTCGGGTTCACCCCCGGGGAGCTGAAGCTGGAGCCCGGTGAATCGGCGGAGGCCCGGCTGCGGGTGCGCACCGGCAAGCCGGTCTGGTTCGGCAGGCCCGCCGTCTGGCCGTTCACCGTGCGCCCCACCGACACGGCGGCGGAGGGCGCCGAGCGGCCCGAGGCTTTCGTACGGCCGCCGCTGGAGGCCGAGTTCGTCCAGATCCCGGTCTTCCCGAAGTGGCTGCTGGCCGCGCTCGCGGCCCTGCTCGCGCTGGTGCTGGCCTGGTTCGCGCTGGTGCGCCCGGCGGTGCGCAGTGCCGCCAGGCAGGCCGCCGACGAGGCGGTCCAGCCGCGCCCCACCCCCGGCGGACCGAACGGGCAGGCCCCGGGGGCCGGCTCCGGCAACGGAACCGGCACCGGCGCGGGTTCCCGGCCGGGCGGACAGGGCACGGGCGTCGCGCCGGACACCGGCGGCGGGGGATCCGGCGGGGACGGCGACGGCCGGCCCGGGACCGGCCAGCAGAGCTCGGCCACCATCGACGTACAGACGTCGGGAGGCGGGAACAAGACCGGGACGTATGTGGTGCCGGCGGGCAAGGTCTTCGGTGTGACGGACATCGTCGTCGCGAACTTCCAGGGCGACGAGGGCGTCATGACCATCACGTTCGGCCAGCGGAAGATCACCACGATCGCCCTGGAGACCTTCCGCAACCAGGACTACCACTGGGTCACTCCCATCAAGATCCCTGAGGGTGCCGACGTCACCGTGAACGTGACGTGTGCGAAGCCGGGTACGCCGGCGACCGGCCGGCAGGCGCAGCAGTGTCATGAGGTCCTGAACGTGAGTGGTGTGCTCAGCGACACGAAGCGGTGAGACAGGGTTCTTCGAACATCGTTCGCCGCGTGGGGCCCAAGGGGAAGAGGAGACTCCCAATCCGTCCGAAACCGACGGGCCGCCGGGCGTAACCCGGCTTGTTCGTGACCGCGTCCGCACGACGGGGCGGGGCGGCGGGCCGTCGCGGGCCAAGAATGCTTCAAATCCGCGACCGCCGGTCCGCATTCCGGACGGAAGCGGCGTGCGCCGGTCAGCCGTCCGTGCGCGGAGCGTGGGCGCCCGGCCCGGCGCCGTCCACGATGCGTGGCGTCCGGCCCGGCCGCGACGGCCTGACGAGCGGGGATCCGGGGCCCGGGCGGGCGGCGTTCCGGCCGGGCGGGCGGCTTGAATCCTTCCTTGTTGCGCCGTGGGGGCGTCGTCATACTCATCGACGCTTGGCATGGGCACGCCCTCTCGGTGTTCGGCGTCCCGTGCCGCATTCCTCCGGCCCCGGCCCGCGCAACGGGCGGGGCAACCCCCACTGGAGGCTCTCCATGACGCAACGTCGCACGGTCCTCGCCCCCTGCGCTCTCACCGGCCTGAGCGTGCTGGCCCTCACCGCGAGCGCGCTGGTGCTCCCCGGCGCCGGAGCGGCCGCCGCCGCCCCCGCCGCTCCCTCCGCCGTCCGCGCCGAGGCCGCCGCCGCCCTCGCCGCCCGGCTCGGCGACCGGGCCGCCGGCTCCTACTACGACACCGCGGCCCACCACTTCGTCGTCAACCTCACCGACCCGTCCGCCGCGGCCCGGGTGCGCGGCACCGGAGCGGTCCCCAGAACGGTGCGCTACTCCACCGCCCAACTCCGCTCGGCCATGGCCGCCTTGACCCGCCGGGCCCGGATCGCGGGGACCGCGTGGGCGATCGACCCCCGCCAGGACAAGGTCGTCGTGACCGTCGACCCGACGGTCACCGGGACCGACCGAGCCCGGCTCGACACCGTGACGGGCGCGCTGGGCGACAAGGTCGTCGTACGCCGGGCGGCCTCCGCGTTCAGGCCGCTGCTCGCGGGCGGTGACGCCATCTGGGGCAGCGGCGTGCGCTGCTCGCTGGGCTTCAACGTGACCGTGAACGGCTCCCCGTACTTCCTCACCGCCGGGCACTGCGGCAACGCCTCCGCCGACTGGTCCGACACGCAGGGCGGCGGTGAGATCGGCCGGACCGTCGACTCGCAGTTCCCCGGCACCGACTACGCGCTGGTCCAGTACGACGACCCGGGCGGCGACGAGCCGAGCGCCGTCGACCTCTACGACGGCGGCACCCAGCAGATCACCCACGCCGCCGACGCCTACGTGGGCGAACAGGTCCAGCGCAGCGGCAGCACCACGGGCGTCCAGGGCGGCACGGTCACCGGCGTGGACGCGACCGTGAACTACGAGGAGGGCTCGGTCTCCGGGCTCATCGACACCGATGTGTGCGCCGAACCCGGCGACAGCGGCGGCGCCCTGTTCGACGGGGACGCGGCGATCGGACTGACCTCCGGCGGCAGCGGTGACTGCACCTCCGGCGGGGAGACGTTCTTCCAGCCGGTGCCGGCCGCGCTGAGCGCGGAGGGCGCCACCCTTCCGTGACCGGTACCAGGCCCGGCTGAAGCGGCTCCGGGCCACCGCCCGGAGCCGGCACCCTCACCTCCCGGTGTCAGCCCTTGCCGGAACCCAGGGTCAGGCCGCCGACGAACTGGCGCTGGAGCGCGAAGTAGACCACCAGGGTGGGGATCGCGGTCAGCAGGGAGCCCGCCGCGACCAGGTTGGGGTCGGTGAAGTACTGGCCGGAGAGGTTGTTCAGCGCCGAGGTGACCGGCATGTTCTGGCCGGTCGAGATCAGCACCAGCGCCCAGAAGAAGTCGTTGTAGATCCAGATCGACAGCAGGGTCGCCAGTGCCGCCATCGCCGGCTTGCACAGCGGCAGGGTGATCTGCCAGTACAGCCGCCACACCGAGGCGCCGTCGACCAGCGCGGCCTCCGTCAGCTCCTGCGGCAGCGAGCGCATGTAGTTGCTCAGCACGAACGCGCAGAACCCCGACTGGAACGCGACATGGATGAGGACCAGGCCGAGCGCGGCGTCGTACAGCTTGCCGCTCTGCGTGATCCCCGGCAGGTTCGTCAGCAGGTACAGCCGGTACAGCGGGGTGATGATGACCTGCTGCGGCAGCAGGTTGCCGGCCGTGAAGACCAGCAGGAGGGCCAGGTTGAGGCGGAAGTCGAACCGGGCGACGCAGAACGCCACGCAGGAGGACAGGAACAGCGTCAGCAGCACGGCCGGCACCGCGATGACCAGCGTGTTGCCGAAGTAGTGCAGCATGTCCGACTGTTTGAACGCGTTCGTGAAATTCTCGAACGTCAGCTTGTCCGGCCAGGAGACATAGCCCTTGGCGCTGGTCTCGCTGTACGGCCGCAGGGCCGAGAAGACCGCCCACAGCAGGGGCGCCAGCCACGCCAGCGCCGTGCCCGCGAGGAAGACGTGCAGCAGGACGCGGGCCGGGCGGATCGGGGCGCGCCGCTTCAGCGGCGCCGCGACGGTGGTGCTGCTCATGCGCGCCGCTCCTTCCGGAAGGTGGCGATCAGGTAGGGGATGATCACCGCGAGGGAGATCACCAGCAGGACGACGGCGATGGCGGAGCCGTACCCGATGCGGCTGGACTCGCCGATGATGTTGTTGGTGACCAGGATCGACAGCAACTCGGTCCCCTGGGCGCCCTTGTTGAAGACGAAGACCAGGTCGAAGGCGCGCAGCGCCTCGATGATCGTGACGACCAGGACGACCGTGTTGGTCGGGCGCAGGGTCGGGAAGATGACGCTCTTGAACGTCTGCCACTCGTTCGCGCCGTCCAGCGCGGAGGCCTCCCTGAGCGAGGGGTCCACGCTCTTCAGGCCGGCCAGGTAGAGGATCATCATGTAGCCGGTGTGCCGCCAGGACGCGGCGATGAGGACCGCCCACAGGTTGAGGTGCGGGTCGCCGATCCAGTCGATGTAGTGGCCGGGTTCGTTGGCCCCGATGATGCTGTTGATCAGTCCGGTGTCCGGGTTGTAGACCAGCTGCCAGACGAAGCCGATGCAGGCCAGCGAGATGACGACCGGCAGGAAGAACGCGGTCTGGTAGACCCGGCTGAAACGGATCCGCTTGTCCAGTTGCACGGCCAGGAACAGGCCGAAGGGCGTCGGGATCAGGATCAGTACGACGAACCAGATGATGTTGTGCTGGACGGCCGGCCAGAACTGCGGGTTGTCGTTGAGGAGCTGCTTGAAGTTGTCCAGGCCCACCCACTTGATCGAGCTGAACCCGATGCCGTCCCAGGTGGTGAAGGCGAGGAAGACGGAGGCGATGGCGGTGACCCACACCAGGAGCACGTGCAGGATCGTCGGCACGCCCGCCATCAGGGCGAGCGTGAACCGGTCTCGGCGGGTCAGCAGCCGGCGGTGGCCTTGCGTGGCCCGCGTGCGCGCAGGCGAGACGCCCGGGGGCGGCACGGCGGCCGCCTCCGGGGTCTTCGTCGTCGTATCGGTCGTCATCGGGGCACTCACGAGGACGCGAAGATCTGCTTCTTCTGGCGCTCGACGGACGACAGCAGGCTGTCCACGCCCTTGGGGTTCTGGAGGAACTTCTGCAGACCCGGCTGCATCACCGTGGAGGTGAAGTCGGGCCGGGAGTCGCGGTCCATGAACTGGGTCAGGCTCTTGGCGTTGCCGATCATCTCGAACGCCTTCTTCTGCAGCGCCGAGTAGGAGGAGGTGCTCGCCTTGCTGGAGGCGGCCACCACGCTCGGGTCGCCCTTGAGGTACAGCTCCTCGGCCGCCGGGGAGCCCAGGTACTCCAGCAGCTTCACGACGCCCGCGTGGTTCTTCGGGGACCTGCTGACCATGAAGCCGTCGGTCGGCGCCTCGACCGTGTCCTGGCCGTACGCGGAGTTGATCTCCGGGAAGGGGAAGAAGTCGAGGTCGTCCAGGTCGGCCTTGCTGGTGAACTGCTGGGCCACGAAGGAGCCGAGGAGGTACATGCCGGCCTTCTTCGCGACCAGTGCCTGCGCGGCGTCCTGCCAGGTGCGGCCCATGAAGCCGTCCTGGTGGTAGGGCAGGAGCTCGGCCCAGTGGTCGAAGACGGCCTTCACCTTGGCGTCGGTCCAGGACGCCTTGCCCGCCATCAGCCGGACGTGGAAGTCGTAGCCGTTGAGCCGGAAGTTGATCTGGTCGAAGGTGCCCATCGCCGGCCAGGCGTCCTTGTCGCCGAAGGCGAGCGGGACCAGGCCGTCCTTCTTCATCTGCTTGCACAGCGCGACGAGTTCGTCCCAGGTGGCCGGGACCTTGTAACCGTGCTGCGTAAAGACGCTCTTGCGGTAGAAGACCGCCCAGGGGTACGTCGTCAGCGGCACGAAGTAGTACTTGCCGTCCTCGCCCTTGCTGAGCTTCTTCATCGCGTCCGGGAAGTTGTCCCCGATCTTCGCCCACACGTCGTCGACCGGTGAGGCCAGGCCCTTCGCCGCGAAGAACTGCATGCGGTAGCCGGCGAACCAGTTGAACACGTCGTCCGGGGTGCCCTGCAGATACGAGTTGATCTGCTCCTGGAAGGTGTTGTGGTCCTTCGTGTTCACGTCGACCGTGATGCCGGACTGCTTCTTGAAGGCCGCGTAGACGCTCGCGAACGCTGCCTTCGGCACGGCGTCGGACGCGTTGGAGCCGAGCGTGACGGTCTTCGGGTCGGCGGCGGACCCGCTGCCACCGCAGGCCGACAGCAAGGGTGTTCCGGCCCCGGCGAGCAGCGCGGCACCGCCGGCGGTGCGCAGGACCGAACGGCGGCTGGGGCCCGGGAGGGAGAGACCGGACTGGGAGAGGCGCATGGCGGCTCCTGAGGAATGCAGGGCTCGGTCAAGGGATGAGTTGATCAACGAAAGGTCTTCGAAACCGATCAGAAACCAACTCGACCAAACATCGTGGGCGTAATGACAGCCCCGCGTCCGCTCGGGCGTCAATAGTCCGGATCGCGCTGGGGGGCGTCTTGCTCGAAACGTGACCGGCCCGGCAGGCGCCGCCGACTGGCTGGCCATTTGTACTTACATTCGGACCTGCTTGTGAAATGATGTCTTAACAAAGCATTGACAGCGGGCTCGCCAAGGACTTGGATCGCGTCCCAACGCAACACGTTCCTTCCCCCGTCACGCGCACAGTGAGGTGCAGGAAAGATGGACCGCTCTTCTCCCTCCCGCTCCCGGAGACTGGCCCCCGTCGCGGCGGTGGCCGCCGTGGCAGCCCTGACCCTCGCCGGGTGCGCAAGCGCCCACGGCGGCAAGAAGGCCGAGGAGGCGGCGCAGAACGCCTCGGCGGGCCGGGCCGACACCCCGCGCATGACCGTCGCGCTGGTCACGCACCAGGCACCCGGCGACACCTTCTGGGACACCGTCCGCAAGGGCGCCGAGGCGGCTGCCGCCAAGGACAACGTCAAGCTCGTCTACTCGGCCGACCCCAGCGCCGGCAACCAGGCGAACCTGGTGCAGAACGCCATCGACCAGCACGTCGACGGCATCGCGGTCACCCTGGCCAAGCCGGACGCGATGAAGAACGTCATCGGCAAGGCGGAGCACTCCGGCATCCCGGTGGTGGGCCTGAACTCCGGACTGAGCGACTGGAAGAAGCTGGGCCTGCTGGAGTTCTTCGGGCAGGACGAGAGCGTGGCGGGCGAGGCGTTCGGCGACAAGCTGAACAGCACCGGCGCCAAGAAGGTCGTCTGTGTCATCCAGGAGCAGGGCAACGTCGGCCTCACCCAGCGCTGCGACGGCGTGCGGAAGACGTTCAAGGGCACCACTGAGACGCTGTATGTGAACGGCACCGACATGCCGTCCGTGAAGTCGACCATCACGGCCAAGCTGAAGCAGGACAACTCCATCGACACGGTCGTCACCCTCGGCGCCCCCTACGCCCTCACCGCCACGCAGGCGGTGGGCGACGCGGGCAGCAAGGCCCGGGTGGCCACCTTCGACCTGAACAAGGACCTGGTGAAGGCCGTCCAGAACGGCTCCATCGAGTTCGCCGTCGACCAGCAGCCCTACCTCCAGGGCTACCTCGCGGTCGACGCGCTGTGGCTCTACAAGAACAACGGCAACTACAGCGGCGGCGGGGTCCAGCCGGTGCTCACCGGCCCGGCCTTCGTCGACAAGTCCAATGTCGGCAAGGTCGCCGAGTTCGCCGCGAAGGGGACCCGGTGATGAGCATGGCCCGGCAGGCTGAGCCGGCGGTGACCGCGCCGTCGGGACCCGGTCCGAATGAGACCGACGGCCGTACGGTCCGGCGCCCGCCGGCGCTGCGGCTGCTGGCCCGGCCCGAAGTGGGCGTCTTCCTCGGCGCCGCCGCCGTACTGGTCTTCTTCCTGATCGCCGCGCCCTCGGTCCGCCAGGGCAGCTCCATGGCCACGATCCTCTACCAGTCCTCGACGATCGGGATCATGGCCCTCCCGGTGGCCCTGCTGATGATCGGCGGCGAGTTCGACCTCTCCTCCGGCGTCGCGGTGATCTCCTCGGCGCTGACCGCGAGCATGCTCAGCTACCAGCTGACGCTGAACGTGTGGACCGGCGTGATCGCCGCCCTGGCCGTGTCCCTGGCCATCGGCGCGTTCAACGGCTGGATGGTGGTCAGGACCGGCCTGCCGAGCTTCCTCATCACGCTCGGCACCTTCCTGATCCTGCAGGGCGTGAACCTGGCCGTCACGAAATGGGTCACCGGCAATGTCGCCACCGACGACATCAGCGACATGGACGGCTTCGCCCAGGCGAAGAAGATCTTCGCCTCGTCCTTCGACGTGGGCGGGGTCCAGGTGAAGATCACGATCGTGTGGTGGCTGGTCTTCGCCGCGCTGGCCACCTGGGTGCTGCTGCGCACCAGGTACGGCAACTGGATCTTCGCGGTCGGCGGCAACAAGGAGTCCGCGAGGGCGGTCGGCGTGCCGGTGAACTTCACCAAGATCACACTGTTCATGCTGGTCGGCCTCGGGGCCTGGTTCGTCGGCATGCACCAGCTGTTCTCGTTCAACACCGTGCAGTCCGGCGAGGGCGTGAGCAACGAACTGATCTACATCGCCGCCGCGGTGATCGGCGGCTGTCTGCTCACCGGCGGCTACGGCTCCGCGATCGGCCCGGTCTTCGGGGCGTTCATGTTCGGCATGGTCAACCAGGGCATCGTCTACGCCGGCTGGAACCCCGACTGGTTCAAGGCCTTCCTCGGCGTGATGCTGCTCGGCGCCGTCCTGATCAATCTGTGGGTCCAGCGCACGGCGACCCGGAGGTAAAGCGATGACCGACAACACGACCCGCGGTGCCGTTCTCCAGGACACGCCGCCCGCCGGGGACGGCCCCCTCGTCGAACTGCGCGGGGCGGGCAAGACCTACGGCAACATCCGCGCCCTGCACGGCGTCGACCTCACCGTCCACGCCGGGAACGTGACCTGCGTCCTCGGCGACAACGGCGCCGGCAAGTCCACCCTCATCAAGATCATCTCCGGTCTGCACCAGCACACCGAGGGCGACTTCCTGGTCGACGGCCGGCCGGTCCGCTTCTCCAGCCCGCGCGAGGCCCTCGACAAGGGCATCGCCACCGTCTACCAGGACCTGGCCACCGTCCCGCTGATGCCGGTGTGGCGCAACTTCTTCCTCGGCTCGGAGATGACCCGCGGCCCCTGGCCCGTCCGCCGCCTGGACATCGCCCGCATGAAGGCCACCGCCGACCGGGAACTGCGCAACATGGGCATCGTCCTGGACGACCTGGAACAGCCCATCGGCACCCTCTCCGGCGGCCAGCGCCAGTGCGTGGCCATCGCCCGCGCCGTCTACTTCGGCGCGCGGGTCCTCATCCTGGACGAGCCCACCGCCGCCCTCGGCGTCAAACAGTCCGGCGTGGTCCTGAAGTACATCGCCGCCGCCCGCGACCGCGGCCTCGGCGTCATCTTCATCACCCACAACCCCCACCACGCCTACATGGTCGGCGACCACTTCAGCGTCCTGCGCCTGGGCACCCTGGAACTGTCCGCGGACCGCAGCGAGGTCGGCCTGGAGGAGCTGACCAACCACATGGCCGGCGGCGCCGAACTCGCCGCCCTCAAACACGAACTCGCCCAGGTACGCGGAGTCGACACCGAGGAACTCCCCGAAGAGAGCGACCTGACCGCACCCGTCGCACCCTCCCCGGAAGGAACCCCCTGACCATGGCCACCCCCACCCCGCTGGACCGTATCCGGGTCGGCTCGGCCCCCGACTCCTGGGGCGTCTGGTTCCCCGACGACCCACGGCAGGTGCCCTGGGAACGCTTCCTCGACGAGGTCTCCGAGGCCGGCTACGACTGGATCGAACTCGGCCCCTACGGCTACCTCCCCACCGATCCGGCGCGCCTGCGCGACGAGGTGGCCCGGCGGAACCTGAAGGTCTCGGCGGGCACGGTCTTCACCGGCATGCACCGCGGCCCGTCCGTCTGGGAGGACACCTGGGCGCACGTCAGCCAGGTCGCCGCGCTCACCCGGGCGATGGGCGCCCGGCACCTCGTCGTCATCCCCTCCTTCTGGCGGGACGACAAGACCGCCGAGATCCTGGAGCCGCCGGAGCTGACCGCCGAGCAGTGGGCGCACCTCACCAAGGGCATGGAACGGCTCGGCCACGAGGTCAAGGACACCTACGGCCTGGACATCGTCGTCCACCCGCACGCCGACACCCACATCGACACGGAGGAACACGTCGAACGCTTCCTGGACTCGACCGACTCCGAACTGGTCGGCCTCTGCCTGGACACCGGGCACTACGCCTACTGCGGCGGGGACAGCGTCAAACTCATCGAGACCTACGGCGAGCGCATCGGCTATCTGCACCTCAAGCAGGTCGACCCGGCCGTCCTCGCGGACGTGGTCGCGGGCGGGGTGCCCTTCGGGCCGGCGGTACAGCGCGGCGTGATGTGCGAACCCCCGTCCGGCGTGCCCGAGTTGGGGCCCGTCCTGGAAGCGGCGCAGAAACTCGGCGTGGACCTGTTCGCCATCGTCGAGCAGGACATGTACCCGTGCGAGCCGGACAAACCGCTGCCGATCGCGGTACGGACACGCAGGTTCCTGCGGTCGTGCGGGGCGTGAGGGTTCACCGCCCTCCGGTACGGGAACCAACGGGGGCATGCGGGCGTTCTGGCTGACAACGGGGGACGCCCGCGAAGACGGGAGGACGAGATGGCACACGGTACGGAACCCGGCCCGACGCCCCAGGAAGACGCGGCCGCACTGCGCCGGCTCCGCTTCGGCACCCTGCCCGGGCGGATACGCCCGCAGGACACGGTGGAAACGAAGCCGGCGACCCTGCCGGACCCGGCGCGGGACGCGTACCACGCGGACGAGTGGCTGGTCCGGTACTGCGGCTGAGAGGAGCGGCACGGCGCCCGCACCGGCGGCCGTGCCCGCTCAGAGCTTCATCCGTGTGATGTCCGAGAAGGCCGCCGTCCCCGAGTAGCCGATCAGGAAGCCGACCAGCAGGCCGCCCCAGAAGTCCTCCACCGTGACGAAGGACTGGGCGTCGGACTTCCGCGCCGAGAAGATGATGGCGGCCCCGCTCAGGATGACCGCCAGCATCAGTGCACCGATGACGGGGCCGAGACGGGCCGCCTCCACCAGCGCGCCCGGCGTCTGCGCCTGCTGCAGGGCCCTGCCGACGCTGCCGACGGCACCCCCGGTCACACCGCCCAGCATCACCTTCCACAGCGCGGCCTTGACCGGCACGGTGAAGGAGGTCGTGTTGGAGAAGACCCGCTGGTGAGCGGTGTCCGAAGCACCCCGCTCGGCGGTGCCCTCCGGCGGCTCCATGGTGTAGATGACGGTCAGCTGCAGGTGGTACTTCGCCGGGAGGAAGAAGGGCGTCCTGCGGGTTCCGAGGCGGATGGTCTGGACATCGGTGCAGCCCGGTTCCAGGGCGGCACCCGGTGGCAGGGAGCCGGTGAGGGGGACGCGCTCCGGCTCGGGCTCCTGCGGCTGCGCGGAACGGATGTCGTACACGTTGACCACGGAGTCCCCGGCAGCCTCGACATTGAGGTTCCTCGCCCGTGGGCTGTGCACGTTGACCACCGCACGCGCCTCCGCCTGCACACGCGCGCTCTCCTGTCCCGTCATCAGATCGAGATCGCGGCTGTTCTCGTCGAGGAGGGCCCGCATGACCCCCAGCAGGCGTTCCGTCTGCTCCTGCGCGTCGGCCGGAAGCCTGCTCAGTTCCTGGGTGATCTCAAGGACCCGCCGGTTGCGGCTCTCGATCACCTCTTCCAGCGTGCTGCGCTCGGCCTGGACGCGCCGGTCGCGGCCCGCCTTCCGCGTCTCCGCCTCGGGGGACCGCCAGTGCAGTTGCGTGGGCAGGCTCAACTCCACCGACTTCACCCATACCGGCACGGCGAAGGGGTTCTTGATGTGGAGGTACACGGTGAAGTCCGCGCCCGAGTAGACCTCGGGCACGGACAGGTCGACGGACAGGTCCAGCAGACCGAGTTGGGAGGGCTGCCCGCTCGTGGGTGCTGTCACAGGCGCACCGTAGTGGCTCCGACGCCCTCACCGGACCGCTTTCCCGAAGTCCGGCTCTCAGGCCCCCCGCACCTCCGCGAGCGTCACCGGCCGGTGCTCGTGCAGGGACAGGGTGCAGGCCTCGGCGATCCAGCCCGCCTCCAGGGCGTCCTCGATGGTGCAGGGGGAGGGCCGGGTGCCGGCCACCACCTCGGTGAACGCGGTGAGTTCGGCGCGGTAGGCGTCCGCGAAGCGGTCCATGAAGAAGTCGTGCGGGGTGCCGGCGGGGAAGGTCACGCCGGGTTCGACCGAGCGCAGCGGCAGCCTGTCCTCCAGGCCGACCGCGATCGAGTCCGTGAAGCCGTGCAGTTCCATGCGGACGTCGTGACCCCGGGCGTTGTGGCGGGAGTTGGAGACCACCGCGATGGTGCCGTCGTCCAGGGTGAGGATCGCGCCGGTGGTGTCGGCGTCGCCAGCCGCCCTGATGTAGTCCGCGCCGCGGTTGCCGCCGACCGCGTACACCTCGGTCACCTCACGGCCCGTCACCCAGCGGATGATGTCGAAGTCGTGCACGGAACAGTCCCGGAAGATGCCCCCGGACGCGGCGACGTACGCGGCCGGCGGCGGCGCCGGGTCCAGGGTCGTGGAGCGGACCGTGTGCAGCTTGCCCAGCTCGCCCGCCCGTACGGCCGCCCGCGCGGCGGTGAAGCCGGCGTCGAAACGCCGGTTGTAGCCGATCTGGACCGGCACACCGCTGTCCCGCACGTCCGTCAGCACCGCCACGCCCTCCGCCATGGTGCGGGCGACCGGCTTCTCGCAGAAGACGGGGACGCCGGCCTCGACACCGGCCCGGATCAGCGCCGGGTGGGCGTCGGTGGCCGCCGCGACGACCAGGCCGTCCACCCCGGCCGCCAGCAGCGCCTCCGGGGAGTCGGCGACCTCGGCGCCGAACCGCTCCGCGGCGGCCTTGGCGGCGTCCGCGAACGGGTCGGCGACGACGAGCGACTCGACGGCGTCCAGTCCGGAGAGGGTCTCGGCGTGGAAGGCGCCGATGCGGCCGAGGCCGAGGATTCCGATACGCATGCTGCTCCTTGAGTGCGAAGGGTCCGAAGGAAGGTCAGTCGAGGGCGCCCAGCACGTTCTGGTCCCAGTCGATCACCGATCCGGTGACCACCCCGGACCGGCCGGACAGCAGGAACACCACGAAGCCGGCGATCTCGTCCGGTCGGCCCAGCCTGCCCATCGGCAGTCTCGCCGCGGCCTGCTCCCGCCAGTCGTCGCCCGCGCCGTGGAAGGCGCGCTGGGTGGCGTCCTCGCCCTCCGTCGCGGTCCAGCCGATGTTCAGGCCGTTGATCCGGATCCGGTCCCAGCGGTGGGCGTGCGCCGCGTTCCCCGTGAGGCCTGCGAGGCCGGCCCTGGCGGCGACGTACGGTGCCAGGAACGGCTGGCCGCCGTGCGCCGACGAGGTGATGGTGTGGAGGACCGTGCCGGGCGCCTTGCGGGCCACCATGCCGGCGACCGCCGCCCCGGCCTGGCCGGCGTCCGCCGGATCGGCGCGTACGGACACCGCCGTGCCCCCGGCCGCCGCCAGCTCGGCCACCAGCGCCTCACCCGGTTCCGTACGGCGGCCGGTGACCGCCACGACGGCGCCCTCCCGTACGGCCGCCCGCGCGATCGCGGCACCCACCCCCTGGCTGCCGCCGTTGACCAGGAGGATCTTCTCCCGGAGCAGTCCCTCGCGAACTCCCATGACCGGACCTGGCCCTCCTCAGCTGCGATCAGCGCCCCGAACACCGCCGCGGTGTCCCTCGTTCGGCCACAGGAGCGGCGCAGCCCTGCCATTCTTGTCAGTACAAACCCCTCGAACAACCAGCAGCCAGCCATCAAAAACCCCTCAAGGAGCCGGGCCATGGGCCATCCGTTCCCCATCCGGGAGATCGCACGTCAGGCGGGCCTCAGCGAGGCCACCGTGGACCGTGTGCTGCACGGCAGGGGAGGGGTGCGGGAGAGCACCGCGCAGGAGGTGCGCCGGGCCATCGCCGACCTCGACCGGCAGCGCACCCAGGTGCGGCTGGTCGGCCGTACCTTCATGGTCGACATCGTGGTGCAGGCCCCCGAGCGGTTCAGCACCGCCGTACGCGCCGCCCTGGAGGCGGAGCTGCCTTCCCTGCACCCGGCGGTGGTCCGCTCCCGCTTCCACTTCCGCGAGACCGGACCGGCCGCCGAGCAGGTCAGGACGCTGGACCGGATCGCCCGGCGCGGCTCCCAGGGCGTGATCCTCAAGGCCCCGGACGTCCCCGAGGTCACCGCCGCCGTGGGCCGGCTCACCGCGGCCGGCATCCCGGTCGTCACCCTGGTCACCGACCTGCCCGCCAGCGGCCGGCTCGGGTACGCCGGCAGCGACAACCGGGCCGCCGGTGCCACCGCCGCCTACCTCATGGGCCAGTGGCTCGGCGACCGGCCCGGCAATGTCCTCACCAGCCTCAGCAGCGGCTTCTTCCGCAACGAGGAGGAGCGCGAGATGGGCTTTCGGAGCGTCATGCGGGCCCGGCACCCGCAGCGCGCCCTGGTGGAGATCGCCGAGGGCCAGGGCCTGGACGCCACCCAGTACGACCTGGTCCGCAGCGCCCTGGAACGCGACCCGGGGATCCGGGCCGTGTACTCCATCGGCGGCGGCAACAACGCCACCCTGCGCGCCTTCGCCGACGCCGGCCGGCCGTGCGCGGTGTTCATCGCCCACGACCTCGACCAGGACAACACCCGGCTGCTGCGCGAGCACCGGCTGTCCGCCGTGCTCCACCACGACCTGCGGCACGATCTGCGCGAGGCCTGTCACGCGGTCATGCGCTTCCACGGCGCCCTGCCGCCCGCCGGCCCGCTGCTGCCGTCGGCGGTCCAGGTCGTGACGCCGTACAACATGCCCGTGCCCGCGGACGGCTGAAGGGGAAGCGATGACACGCACCGAGCAGGTGGAGATCGAGGGGGTCCCGATGGTCGCGACCCTGGTACCGGGCCACGGCGGCGTCGGGCTGCTCGCCCTGCACGGCAGCAACGAAGGAGGCACGGCCCAGCTCGCCGAGACGGTGGCCCGCCGCCGCGGCGCCACCAGCCTCGTCTTCACGCAGCCGGGCGTACGGCCTCCGGTGCACATCCCGTCCCCGCGCATGGCACCCGAGCACTGCGCGCTGCTGCGCGAGTTCCTCGACCGGGTCGCCCTCACGGTCTCCCTGCACGGCCACATGCGGTCCGAAGCACCGCACACGGTCTTCCTGGGCGGCGGCAACCGGGACGCGGCCCGTGTCCTCGCCGAGGCGTTCGCCACCGAGGCTCCTCGGTTCCCCGCCGTCGTCGACCTGGCGGCGATCCCGCCCGCCCTGCGCGGGGTGCACCCGCGGAACCCGGTCAACCTGACCCGCCTCGGCGGAGTCCAGGTGGAACTGCCCCTCCCGGCCCGCACCACCGACGGCACCGACGTCCCACCGGGCCCGGTGGTCGAGGCGCTGGTCGCGGGGGTGGCGGAACTGGGCCCGCGGGGCGCGGGGAACCACGCGCGCCACCACGGCCGCGCCGCGGACGCCTGACGGCACGCCCTGGCCCTTAGCCGCGCGCTCAGCCCGGCCCGACCTCCACCCAAGCCCCCTCCCGAGCGGCCAGCGCCATCGCGTCCAGCAACGCCGCGCAGCGGACCGCGTCCGTGAGCGTGGCCCCGTACGGCACCCCCTCGGCCACCGACCGTACGAACCGGTACGCCTCGATCACCTTCAGGTCGTCGTACCCCATCGCATTGCCCGCCCCCGGCTGGAACGCCGCGAACTCACCGGCTCCCGGCCCGACGTACACCGTGCTCACCGGCTGGTCCTGGTACGTCGAACCCCGGCTCACCGCCAGCTCGTTCATCCGCCGGAAGTCCCAGAACACCGCCCCCTGCGTGCCGTGCACCTCGAAGCCGTAGTTGTTCTGCTCGCCGACCGAGACCCTGCAGGCCTCCAGGACCCCGCGTGCGCCGGAGGCGAAGCGCAGCAGACAGCTGACATAGTCCTCGTTCTCGACCGGCCCGGGTGCGCCGCCGGAGGCGAGGGCGTGGCCGGCGGTGGCGCCGGCCGGCCGGGCGCGCTCGGGGAGGAAGACCGCGGTGTCGGCGGTGAGCGACGTGATGTCGCCGAGCAGGAAGCGGGCCAGGTCGGCGCCGTGCGAGGCCAGGTCGCCGAGCACCCCGCTGCCGCCGCGCGCCCGCTCGTACCGCCAGGTCAGGGCGCCGTCCGGATGGGCCGCGTAGTCGCTGAACAGCCGGATGCGGACATGGGTGACCGTGCCGATCTCGCCGGAGGCGATGAGATCGCGGGCGGCCTCGACGGCGGGGGCGTTGCGGTAGTTGAAGCCGACCGCGCCCTGCACGCCGGCCTTGGCGACGGCGTCGGCGACCGCCCGGGCGTCCTCGGCGGTCAGCCCGACCGGCTTCTCGATCCAGATGTGCTTGCCCGCCTCGGCCATCGCCACCCCGATCTCCCGGTGCAGGAAGTTCGGGGCGGTGATGCTGACGGCCCGCACCCGTGGGTCGGCGGCCACCTCGCGCCAGTCGCGGGTCGCGGTGGCGAACCCGAACCGCCCGGCGGCCTCCTCGGCCCGTCCCGGCACCTCCTCGGCGACCGTGATCAGCCGAGGACGCAGCGGGAGCTGCGGATAGTGGTGCGGGAGGCGGGCGTACGCCTGGGTGTGCACCCGGCCCATCCAGCCGAACCCGACCACGGCGACGCCCAGCTCATCCACCATGACAGCCCCTTCACGACAGCGGTTTGGACCGTTCCACGCTCTGTCCGGGCCACCTTTGTGCTGACATGGCCAGGGTGTCAACCCTTTGACAGAGCGACACGCTGCATGGAACGGTCCATGCCATGAGACCGCCGACGATCCGTGACGTGGCCGAGCGGGCCGGAGTGTCCAAGTCGCTGGTCTCGCTGGTGCTGCGCGGCTCGGGACCGGTGAGCCCCGCGAAGCGGGAGGCCGTGCTGCGGGCCGTGCGCGAGCTGGGCTACCGGCCCAACGCGGCCGCCCGCAGCCTGAGCGAGCAGCGCACCCGGACGGTCGGTGTCCTCCTGGACGACCTGCGCAACCCCTGGTTCGTCGACCTCCTCGACGGCCTCAACGCACCTCTGCACGCCGCCGGTCTGCACATGCTGCTCGCCGACGCCCGGCTGAACCGGCGCATCGGGCACGACCTGGCCGAACCGTTCCTGGACCTGGGTGCCGACGGGCTGGTGATCGTCGGTACGGTCCCCGACGCGGGCGGTCTCGGCACGCTCGCGCGGCGGATGCCGGTGGTGGTCGCGGGCGCCCGTGAGCCCCGGCCGGAGAGCGTGGACGTCGTCGCCGGGGACGACGAGCTGGGCGCCCGGCTCGCCACCGAGCACCTGCTCGGCCTCGGCCACCGCCGGATCGCCCATCTCGCGGGGCACGGCGCGGTCGGCGCACTGCGCAGGCAGGGCTTCGAGGCGGCGATGCGGGCCCATGGCGCCGAACCGGTCGTCGAACCGGGCGATCTGACCGAGGAAAGCGGCTACCGGGGGACCGTACGCCTGCTCAGCCGCCCGGAGCGGCCGACGGCGCTGTTCGCCGTCAACGACATGACCTCGGTGGGCGCGCTGTCGGCGGCCGGGGAACTGGGCCTCAGGGTGCCGAGCGATCTCTCCGTGGCCGGCTACGACAACACCAGCGTCTCCCGGCTGCGGCACGTCTGGCTGACCACGGTCGACACCGGGCCGTACGAGATCGGACGGCGCGCCGCCCGCTGCCTGCTCGACCGGTTCGAGCGGCCGGACGGCGAGGGGCGTGTCCACCTCGCCGTACCGACGCTGGAGATCCGCGGGACGACCGGGCCGCCCTCCGACGCGCTCAGAGGCTGATGGCGTACGCCTTGCGCAGCGTCTCGTGCACCGTCCACGTCGTACGGTCGCCCGCGCGCAGCACCGCCATGTCGCCGGGGCCCACCCGCAGGGTCGGCCCGTCCGCGACCTCGATCGTCGCCGAACCGCTGATCACCACGAACAGTTCGTCCGCCTCCGTGTCGGTGACCACGCCCGGCGTGATCTGCCAGATGCCGCGGATCTGCCGGCCGTCCGGCGACTCCCAGACCACCTTCCCGGTGACCTCCGGGTGCCCGGAGACGATCTGCTCCGGGTCGAGCGGCTCGGGTTCGAGGGCGGCGTCGGGGATGTGGAGCGCGAAGCTGTGCGTCATGCGGCGAGCCTAACCAGGGTCACAGACCCCCCGAGGCCGACAGTGTGTGGGGCATCGGGGCCGACGGGGGGACACTTCGTCGGCCGTGCGGACTGGCGGGCGGGCAGGGTACGGGTGATCGTGGGGAACATGGCTGACCCCACGGCGGCCGGCGCGGAACCGCCCCGGCGGCACGGCACCCGCGAGGCCGTCCTGTTCGGCGGGGTGTACGGCGCCGTCCTCGCCAGCTCGATGGTCGCGGCGCTCAGCCAGTACGGGCACACGTCCGCCAAGTCCCGTGGCTACGACGCGGCCTGGGTGCTGGTGACCGCGCTCGCCTCGGCCCTCGCCCACGGCTACGCCCACTACATCGCCGAGCGCCGCCCGCACAGCCGGTGGGAAGCGGTGCGCGCGATGCGGGACGAGTGGCCGCTGGTCGCGGCTGTGCTGCCCACGGCTTTCCTGCTCGCGGGCGCGCGGCTGGGCTGGTTCCCCGCCAAGGGCATCGAGTACACGGCGTTCGTGCTCAACACCCTGATCCTTTTCGTGCTCGGCCTCCTCACCGCCCGCTGGTCGGCGCGTCGGTGGCCGGTGGCCGTGCTCATCGGGATGGGGGACGCGCTGCTCGGGGTGCTCGTGGTGGTGGCGAACGCGCTGATCAAGTAGACGGCTCCGGCCGCCCGACGGGGTCAGCGGCCGGTGCGGACGCCGTCCAGGGCGATCGCGAGGACCCGGTCGCGCTGGGCGTCGTCGTCGAACGCGGTGGCCGTGATGCCGGCGACCATCCGCACCAGGTCGGTGAAGTCCATGTCCGTGCGGGCCACGCCCGCCTTCTGGGCGCGCTCCAGGAGCGGGCCGCCGGCCGAGTACATCGAATCGCGGCAGGTCTGGAAGATCTCCGACTCGTCGTTCAGCGCCTCGCGCACCGCGCGCTTGGTGACCATGTAACCGGCGAACCGGTCCAGCCAGGCCGTCAGCGCCTCCCACGGCTCCAGGTCCGCCAGCTCCACGGCCGCCCGGCACAGGGCGTCGACCTCGTCGGCGTAGACGCTCTCGAACAGCTCCCGGCGGGTGGGGAAGTTCCGGTACAGGGTGCCGATGCCGACGCCCGCGCGGCGGGCGATGTCCTCCAGGGAGGCGTCCGAGCCGTGCTCCGCGAACGCCTCCCGGGCGGCGGCGAGCAGGGCGTCGAAGTTGCGGGCGGCGTCCTTGCGCCGGGGCCGGCGGGCCGCCACGATCTCGCCGACGGGGAACGGCGTGGCCGTCACTGCTGCCTCCCAGAGGGAATCGAGGAACCGGCTCCGACTGAACCGGAGGTACACATCCGTTTCAGTTGAACCGGAGGTGTGCCTCCGTTAGAGTGGAGGGGTGCCTCCACTTTAGCACTCCGGGGGCGGCTCCGCCCTGGGCAGACGTGCCCGGCGGAAGTCCCCTTCCCGCCCGTCCACAGCGCTCCTTCTTCGGAGAGGCTCCCTCATGCCCCGCACGTCCACGCGCCTCACCTTCGCGGTCCTCGCGACCGGTGCCGGCGTGTTCTCCATGCTGCAGTCGCTGATCGCGCCGGCCCTGCCGACCGTCCAGCACGCCCTGCACACCTCCCAGTCGACCGCGACCTGGGTGATGACGGCCTATCTGCTGTCCGCCTCGGTGTTCACCCCGATCCTCGGGCGCGTCGGCGACCTCGCCGGCAAGAAGCGCACGCTCGTCGCGGTCCTGCTCACCGTCCTCGCCGGCTGCCTGATCGCCGCGCTCGCCCCGGGCATCGGCGTCCTCATCGTCGCCCGCGTCGTGCAGGGCGTCGGCGGCGCGCTGTTCCCGCTGTCCTTCGGCATCATCCGGGACGAGTTCGCGCCCGCCGAGATCAGCGGCAGCATCAGCAACCTCTCCGCCGTGATCGCGGCCGGCGGCGGGGTCGGCATGGTGGCCGCAGGGCCGATCGTCTCCGCGCTCGACTACCGCTGGCTCTTCTGGATCCCCGTGGTGATCGTCGCCGCGACCGCCCTCATCGCCCTGCGCTACGTCCCCGAATCACCCAAGCGCGCCCAGGGGAGGGTCAGTTGGTACGGCGCCGGGCTGCTCTCCGCCTGGCTGGTGGCCCTGCTGCTGCCGCTGAGCCAGGCCGGCCAGTGGGGCTGGGGTTCGCCGAAGGTGCTCGTCCTGTTCGCCGCCGCCGTCGTCCTGTTCGCCGTGTGGGCGACGATCGAGGCCCGCTCCCGCACCCCGCTGATCGACCTGCGTGTGATGCGGCTGCCCACGGTGTGGACCACCAACGCCGCCGCCCTGCTCTTCGGCGCGGGCATGTACGCGATCTGGTCCTTCCTGCCGGGCTTCGTCCAGACGCCGTCCGCGGCCGGTTACGGCTTCGGCGCGAGCGTCACCGCCTCCGGCCTCCTGATGCTGCCGATGCTGCTGGCGATGTTCCTCTCGGGCATCCTCTCGGGCCGCCTGGAGCCCCGCGTCGGCGCCAAGGCGCTCCTCGCCACCGGTGCCGCACTCGGCGCGCTGGCCTGCGGATTCCTCACCGTGTGGCATGACGCCCAGTGGCAGATAGCCGTGGTCGCCGCACTGTTCGGCCTGGGCATCGGACTGGCCTTCGCCGCCATGGCCAACCTCGTCGTCGGCAGCGTCCCGCCCGAGCAGACCGGCGCCGCGACCGGTATGAACGCCAACATCCGCACCATCGGCGGATCCATCGGCGCCGCGCTCACCAGCGTCCTGGTCACCGGCCGCCTGCAGCCCTCCGGCCTGCCCTACGAATCCGGCTACACCCACGGCTGGGCCCTGCTGGCCCTCCTCTGCCTGGCCGCGGCGGGCGCCGCCCTCCTCGTCCCGGCCCGCCGCCCCGGCCGTACGACGATCCCCGCCGAGCCGGGGACGACACGGGCACCCGCACAGGTGCGGTAGGGTTGACCTGCGTGATCACACGGGGCACCCCGGTGAGATCGCAACGGGACGTGGCGCAGCTTGGTAGCGCACTTGACTGGGGGTCAAGGGGTCGCAGGTTCAAATCCTGTCGTCCCGACTTGTGAGAGTCGCAGGTCAGGGCCGGTTTCGGAGGATTCCGAAACCGGCCCTTGATCGTTTTTGGGGACCAGTCGGGGACCAGCGGCCTTGACCGGCGCCGGCGCGTGATGACGATCGGGCTCGGCAGGGAGCGCGGGGCGCGCATGACGGACATCGCCACTGCCGTCCTCACCCTGGCGCGTCAGCGCTGAAGGCGCTCACTCCTTCGTGCCCGTGGGGCCGGGAACTACGGCGTGTAGACCTCTTCCAGGCTGTGGATGGCGCCGTCGTCGCCGGTCGCGTACTTGAACACCAGTCCGGCGTCGGGGTGCGCGTTGATCCAGTCGATCAGTTCCTGCACGCCGATGCGCTGGTTCTTGCTGCTGGCGACGATGGGGTTGGTGGCGGTGACGTACGCGGCCTGGTCGAGGGCCCAGCGGCTGTCCTCGCCGGTGACGACGAACGGCCTCCCGCCGGAGTCCTTGTCGGGGCACCCCCACGCCCCGTGCTGGATGACGAGGTTCACCTTCCCGGTGCCGGCCGGGAGTTCCTCGACGCGGTAGACGGCGATCTCGTCGGGGTCGACGTGGTCGGGGTCCGGCGCCTTGCTGGCGCAGCCGGTGATCGGCGGGGTGGTCTTGACCGAGCCGGGGCCCTTGGAGGCGGGCTTCGCCGCGGGCGTTCCCGCACCGGCCGCACCTGGCGACGCGGTCGCCGTGGAAGGCGTGCCTCCCGATGTTCCGGTGCTGCCTCCGGTGGCTCCGCCCTTGGCGCCGCCGGACGTGCCGGGTGCCTGGGTGGCGGTGGCGGCGGCGCTCGGTGAGCCCTCGGCCCCAGCGGTGGAATCGTCCCCCTGGCAGCCGGTGAGCATCGCGGCCAGCGCGGCGGCGGCGAGCGCGATGGCGGCGGGTCTGAGGCGATGAGTATTCATGTCGGGACATCCCCCTGTTCACAGGCGGCCGTGTCGGCCGCACACCGGTCGGGACCGTAACAATGCCTCAGCTCGCGGCGCACTACCTGGATGTGCTGTGTCACAGACCCCGGACAATGCCGTCACGGGACACGGATCATGTGAGGGGAAACAGAGACAGAAGGCTGCGCCGGCGAGTAGACGAGTGGGCGTCGGTCCCGGCAGTGGTCAGTAGGCCTCGCAGATCAGGGCCCTGTTTCACCATGGTGGGGCAGGGCCCTCGACCGTTCCCACGAGCTGTCGTGCCCCGGCCGCGCCACCCCGCTCGGCGACGCCATCGCCCACGACGGGCGGATCGCCGCGACCCGCAGTGGATCAAGGAGTGGCGGCGCGGAGGGCGGTTGTCGCCAGAGTGGTGCAGTGCGATCCCCTGTTCGCGGGCCGCGGGCCGCGGCCCGCGGCCCGCGGCCACCGTCGACAAGCTCGTGACCACGGTGCTCGCAGGGGCGTTGCCACGGCGGCCACGTCAAGCCTGACGTGCGGTGAAGCAACGTCGCCCGCAGCAGTCCGCGCCGACAGGACATCGGCGTCGGCTGCCGCCGGGCGCGAGCGGGACGGCGACCTCGGCGATCGCCTCAGGGGTCGTCCCGGCACGGAGACTGCTTCGTGGTCGCATGTCAGAGCCCTGCTTCATGACGGGTGAGGCAGGGCTCTTGAGGGTGCACCTGGACCGTCGTGCTGCCGCCGCTCCGCTGGAGCACGGCGGCGGCGACCAGGGTGACGGTGGCTGCGGGGATCGCCGTGCCGCCGGCCCGGCGAACCGCCCGTGACTCAGCGCTCGCCAACGGGAGTCGCCGGCGCGTCGGCGCGGGCCGGCGCCGAGGGGGCGGGTCCGCCGGAGGGCCGCGGAGCGTCGGCCACGGGCTTGCGGCTGCGTGCCGCGAGGAGGGCGACCATGGCCGCGGCGGCCAGCAGGATCAGGCCGGAGGCCCAGATGGCGTGGTGGAGTCCGGTGACGAAGTGACGGCCGGCTTCCGGGGCGAGGCGGCCGCCGCCCCCGTGGCCGTGGGGAAGCTGCGCGTAGACGAGGACGCCGAGGATGGCGACGCCGAGCACCTGGCCGAGCTGGCGCAGGGCGTTGTGGACCGCGGAGGCCATCCCGGCACGGGACGCGGCGACGGAGGCGACCGCGGTGGTGGTCATCGGCGTCAGGCTCAGCCCGACACCGCCGCCGACCAGGGCGAAGTCCCACCAGATCGCGCCGATCCCGGTGTTCGGGCCCAGCCGCAGCAGTCCCAGGGTGGCCGCCCCGCTGACCGCCAGCCCGGCGAACATCGGCCAGAACGGGCCGATCCGGCCCACCATGCGGCCCGAGAGCGGCGCGGCGAGGGCGAAGGCCACGCCGATCGCCGAGACGTCGAGTCCGGCCTCGATGGGCGAGTGGCCCTGGACGTTCTGGAAGTAGGCGCTGAAGTACACGATCGCGCCGACGAAGGCGAAGAAGACGATCATGGCGGCGATGTTCGCCACGGCGAACGCGGGGCGCAGGAAGAGCCTGACGTCGACCAGCGGTTCGGGCCTGCGGAGCTCCCAGCCGATGAAGAGGGCGAGGGCGACGAGACCTGCGGCGAAAGCGGCGAGGATCCGCGGGGAGGCCCAGCCCCAGTCGGGCCCCTCGATGATCCCGAAGGCGACGGCCGCCATGGACAGGGTGCCGAGGACCGCCCCGGCCCAGTCGAAACGGCTGGTCGCCGGGTTGCGTTCCACCCGGGGGATCAGGCGGGCCGCCAGAGCCGCCAGCAGGGCGCTGAAGGGCACGTTGACCAGGAACACCCAGCGCCAGCCCAGGCCGTTGACGATGACCCCGCCGAGCGCCGGTCCTACCGCCAGGGCGAGGCCGGAACTGGTCGACCACAGACCGATGGCGGAGGCGCGCTTCTCCGGGTCCTCGAAGACGGCGCGGATGATGGTGAGGCTGCCCGGCAGCAGCAGGGCCGGCCCCAGTCCCTGGATGACCCGGCCCACCAGGAGGACCCCGGTGTTCGGCGCGAGGCCGGTCACCAGAGCGCCCAGGCCGAAGGTCGCCACGCCGATCAGGAACAGGCCCTTGCGGCCGCGCCGGTCGCCGATGACGCCGCCGGCCACCAGCAGGCTCGCGTAGACCAGGACGTAGGCGTCCACGATCCATGCCAACTGTGTCGCGCCGGCGTGCAGTTCGCGCCCGATGGTGGGCAGGGCCACGCTGACGACGGTGGTCGACACCACCGCCGCGAACAGGCCTCCGGCGAGCACTGTCACGGCGAGCCAGGCTCCGCGTGGGGTCGGCTCGGTTTTCTCTCCGTCCATATGGATCCCCGTCCGTTGTTCGGTAGCCGGGACGACTGGTGGGTTCTTCCACCGTGCCCGCGGGACGGCCAGAAGTCCAAGAGCTTGTTTTTCTACTGTTCAGAAGCTCTGCTTCTGCGGCTCGTTCGGTGGCGGTTCGCGGCCCGGTGAAACACCGAAGCCGGTGCAGACCGGTCGGCGAGTCACCCTCAACTCACGTTAGGAAACTGACAGTTCAGCGCTCGGCAGGGGGGCGGCGGAAGCCGTCGGTGGACGGCAGGCACTGGCTCGCCTCCACCCACTGGCCGTGGATCGGTGAGCGCACCGACTGGGAGATGTCCGAGCACGCCGAGGAGCCGCTGGAGGCGCCCGGCGCGGAGAAGGGCGGTGACCGCGGTCGAGGCGTACGGCAACGGGCCGCGCGGGGGCGCCGGGGGACACCGGCGCACACGGACGGGCGCACCGGTCGAGATGGGCCGGCCCCCTCAGATGCTCGCGTACGCGTACGACGCTGCGCCGGCGGAGCCGCTGGTGCCGGCCACGGCCGACACCCTGGGCAGGGCTTCCATCCGAAGCGTCGTGATCGCCCGGCTCACCGCGAACGGGCTGCGGTTCACCAGCCGCAGCCACCGCGGCACCAGCCAGAAGGGCTGGGAGCCGGCCGCTCCCGCCTGGGCCTCCGGGCTGTCCGCGGCGGATGCTCTGTGGGCCGCCCGGCCGACTCCGCCGCACACCATCCGCCGCTTCCCGGCAGGGCGATCCGCCGGAGGGCGCCGGGGAACTCCGGCACAGGGCGAACCGATCGGCACAGGCGGACGATCCGCTGCGCAGGCCGGAGCGGATCGCCGGTCGTGTACTCCGGCCCGCGGCGGTCGAGTTCCGATCGGCCGGCGCGGACCGTCCGCACCGCAGGCTCCGCCACGACCGGGAGGGCCGGGGCTGGGCGGTCCGCCGCACGCCCGCCCTGACACGGCTCAGCTCTCCTGGTCCGGCTGGTCGGAGTCCGGGCGGGGCCGGGAGAGGTCCGGAAGGGCGGCGCGGGCGTGGCGGATGAGCGCCCGCGCCGCCGGGCCGGTCGGACCGTCCGCCCGCCAGGCGAGCAGGATGCGCGCCCGTGGAGCGCGGGCGATGGTGACGGTGGTGACCTCCGGTGCGTGTGCCCGGGCCATCGACTCCGAGACCAGGGCGACGCCCAACCCGTGCGCCGCGAACCGGGTCACCATGTGCGGATCGCCCGCCTCCAAGGCGATATGGGGCTGGAAACCCGCGGTCGCGCAGGCCTCGTCGACGCAGGCCCGCAGCCCGGTGCCGGTCGGCAGGCTGACCAGCGGGCGGTCGCGCAGCGCCCCTGCGGTGATGCTCCCCCGCTTCGCCAGGGGATCCGACGGATGCACCGCGGCGACGAGTGCCTCGTCCGCGACGACCTGAGTCGCCACGCCCGGCGGCAGTATCCCCCCTCCGAGCAGCGCCAGGTCCAGGCGGCCGGCGTGGAGTTCCTGGGCCAGATGCTCGGCGGTGCCCTCGGCGAGCGAGATGCCCACGTCCGGGTGCTGGTGGTGGAAGCCCGCCAACACGTCGGGCAGATTGATGGACGCCATGGAGGGCAGCACCCCCACCCGGACCTGGCCGCGGACCAGACCGGTGAGTTCGTCGATGGAGGCGCGCGCGCCGTCCACCGCCGCCAGCGCGGCCCGGGCATAGGGGAGTATCGCCTCCCCGGCCGCGGTCGGGCGGACGGTGCGACCGGAGCGATCCAGCAGGGTTTCACCCAACTCCCGCTCCAACTGCCGTACTTGGGCGCTGACCCCGGGCTGGGCCACATGAAGTCTGGCCGCCGCGTGCGTGAAGCTGGCCTCTTCCACCACGGTGACGAGATATTTCAGCTGCCTCAGCTCCATAAGCAGAAATGCTAACAGTGAGACAAGTCAGCTCTTGGACTTCTGATGATGCCCGCGCGCACAGTGAGGGCGGGAGAGGCAGCGGTCCGGTGCGACGAAGGGGTCAGGGGCATGTCGGATCTCGAAGCATGCGGAATCGATCACCTCGACGGTCTGTACGCCTGTGCCCGCGGGCTGAGCGGAGACCGGGAACGGGCCGAGGAACTCGTTCTCGACGCCTATGAGCGGGTCTTCGCCCATGACCGGGGCTCCGGCGTACCCGGGGGCCGGGCCGGGCTGCGGCTGATGCTCCACCAGGCGGTCACCGACGCCTGGCTGTCGGTCACCGATGGCGGGCTGTCGGTCGGCGACGCCTGGCTGTCGGTCGGCCGCGGGCGGAAGACCTGCTCGGGCGCGCCCGCCGGGTGTCCGCTGGACGCACCGGCCCCGGCGCGACTGTGCTCGCTTCACCTGATCGCTGCGGGGTTCTCCCGGGAAGAGGCGGCGCGGATCACTCGCCGTTCGCCGTCGGTCCTCGGACATCGTGGAGGTCGCACATCATGAAGGCAATCATCGCCGGTGCGGGAATCGGAGGGCTCAGCTGTGCCCTGAGCATGCACGCCGCGGGGATCGACGCCGTCGTGCTGGAGAGCGCGGTCCGGATCCGCCCGATGGGCCTGGGCATCAACCTCCAGCCGCACGCGGTGCGGGAGCTGATCGAACTCGGCCTGGGCGAGGAACTGGACGAGGTCGGTGTCCCCACCGCCGAACTGGTCTATGTGGACCAGCGGGGGAGGCGGCTCTACGAGGAGCCGTGCGGAATGGGCCGCGGCTACCACTGGCCTCAGTACTCGGTGCACCGGGGCCACCTGCAGATGGTGCTGCTGCGCGCGGTCCGGGCGCGGCTGGGCGACGACGCCGTCCGCACCGGTGTTCGCGTCGAGGACTTCCGCCCGGCCGCCGACACGGTGGTGGTCCGGGCGTCCGACCGGGCGACCGGGGGCGAGGAGCGGCTGAGCGGAGAGCTGCTGATCGGCGCGGACGGGGTCCACTCGGCGGTGCGCGCCCGGCTTCACCCCGAGCAGGGCCCCTTGCGGTGGTCCGGAAGCGTGATGTGGCGGGGGGCCGTGGAGGACGAGCCGTTCCTGACCGGGCGGTCGATGATCCACGCCGACGACGGCCGATGTGTGCGGTTCATCGCCTACCCCATCTCCCGGCCGAGCGAGAAGGACGGGCGGACCCTGGTCAACTGGGTGTGCCAGGTGGCGGTCGCCGACCCCCAGCCGCTCGCTGACGGGGCCGACTGGAACCGCCCCGGCCGGCTGTCCGACGTCCTCCCGCACGTCCGGGGCTGGCGGGTCGACGGGCTGGACATCGCCCGGCTGGTCGCCCGCAGCCCGCAGATCCTGGAGTACCCCATGGTGGACCGCGATCCGCTCGACCGGTGGGGGGACTCCCGGGTGACGCTGCTGGGGGACGCGGCCCATCCGATGTACCCGGTCGGAGCGAACGGCGCCTCACAGGCGGTGGTCGACGGCCGCGTACTGGCCTACGAGTTGGCCACCGGCGACCTGGCCGAGGCGCTGCACCGCTACGAGACGGCGCGAGGCGACGCCACCCGGGGAGCCGTCCTCGCGGCCCGCGAGATGGACAGCGCGGAACGCGAGGTCCGGCAGTCCGTCCCGACCCGCTCCGGCCCCCGTGGCGACGGCCTCCGCCAGATCTACCGCGATATCGCCTCGGCGTACCGCAGCAGGGCCGGCAACGACGTGGCCGCCCTCAACGCCCGCCCCTCACTGACCCCGCCGCAGCGCCGCCGCCCGCGCTGAAGGCCGCTGCGAGCGCGCGGACACGGCCAGGTCGGCCTCGGCCTGCTGGGCCTGCTCAGGCCTCACCGCCACCAACGGGTACGGGCAGGCGGCCGTGCTCTTCGCGGTCCTGGGCCCGGGCATGGGACCCGGTACCGCGGCCGCGACGGCCGCCGTCCCCCGGGAGCGTTCGGGCGGGGTCGCCGCCACGGTCGACGCCGCCCGCCAGGTGGGTACGGCCCCGGGTGTCACCGTGCTCGGCTCCCCGCTCGACGCCCGCGCCGGGACCTCGCCCGCTCCGGCTCGGCCGCCGGACTGCACACCGGCCTGCCGGTGGCGGGGACCGCCACCACGCTCGCCACCGTCGCGGTCCTTCGCCGTCCGTGGAGCCCTGCCGCACCGGAGGACCGGCACCGGGGGGCGTGGCGCCGGCGGTTCACGGGGCGGGGGACACCGCCTCGGCGGGCTCCGCGGACCGGCGCTGCCGCCGGGCCGCCAGCACCGCGTAGACGATGACGCCGGCGAACAGGAACAGGGCGCCCTGGTACACCGCCGCATAGCCGGCGCCGGCCATCAGCCAGAGGGAGAAGGCCGCCGCGGTCGCGGTGATCACCGAGTCCCGCACCAGGCGCGCGCGGTCCACCGACCTGCCGGACACCAGGTGGAAGAGCTGCGCCGCCGTCGCCAGCAGATACGGCACGGTCGCGGTGAACGTGGTGACGAGGACCAGGACGTCGAAGACCTTCGCCGAGCCCGACAGGTAGTTGTACGCGGTCAGGAGGGAGGAGAGGACGACCGTGACGGCGACGCCGACCGTCGGTACACCCCGGCGGCGGCGGGCGAAGGCGGCCGGGAACAGGCCGTCCCTGGCCGCGGCGTACGGGGTCTGGGCGCTCAGCAGCGTCCAGCCGTTCAGACAGCCGGTCATCGACACCAGTGCCGCCAGCGCCACCGCGGTACCGCCCCAGCCGCCGCCGAACATCGTGTTCACGGCGTCCGAGAAGGGGGCCGTGGAGGTCATCAGCCGGTCGTGCGCGACGGTGCCGAAGACGGACAGCGTGCCCAGCAGATAGACCAGCGCGGCGCCCGCGGTGCCGATGACGGTGGCGCGCCCCACGTTGCGGCGGGCGTTCCTGACCTCACCGGCGCTCACCGCCGCGGACTCCACCCCGAGGTAGGAGAACAGCAGCAGGGCGGCGGAGGCGGAGACGGCACCGACGGCGCTGTGGCCACTGGCGTTGAACGGCCCGAGCCGGGACGGGTCGAAGAAGAACAGACCGCCGACCGCGACGAGCAGCAGCGGCACGAACTTCAGCACCGTCGACACGAGCTGGACGGCGCCCACGTAACGGGTGCCGGCGAAGTTGGCGAGGGCGGGCAGCCACTGCAGGGCCAGGGCGGCCAGGCAGGCGGTCCAGCGGTGGCCGCCCACCGGGACCAGCACGTTCAGGTAGCCGACGGCGGCGACGGCGAGGGCCGCGTTCGACACCCAGGTGGTGATCCAGTACGCCCAGGCGGCGAGGAAGCCCGCGAAGTCACCGAAGGCCTCGCGCGCGTAGACGTACGGGCCGCCGGTACGGGGGTCGCGCGCGGCGAGCCTGCCGAAGACCAGGGCCAGCGCGATGGCGCCGACGGTCAGGACGGCGAAGGCGACCAGGCTGACCGTGCCGTAGGGGGCGATGGAGGCGGGGAGCAGGAAGATGCCGCCGCCGATGATGTTGCCCATGACCAGCGCGGTGGCGACCGGCAGGCCGAAGCGACGCGCGTGCCTGCTGCCGTCGCCAGGGGTGCCCGCTGTGGGAACCGCGTGGCTCTCCGAAGGGGCCGGAGCCGACGGTGGGACGGTTCCGGTGACGTGCATGGGGGTGGACCTCTCATCGAACAGATGTCCCGGGATCGCCGGGACGCCTGCCATGGTCGGGGACGCCCCCATTCGCCGCAAAATCGCCGCCCCTTGTCCTGCGGCACCCGCCTGATCATGCAAAAAGTGAGGTCAGGCGGGCTGTGCGCCGCGAGATGTGCGGTGCCGCCCAGACGGCCGCCGTGCGGTCCCCGGCCGCCCGGGGACCGCACGCATGCCCCAGGCGCCGGCCGCGCTCACCACCGCCGGTCCGGGGCCGGCGCCCGCTGTCCCAGGCGTGGACGCCCCCTTGACGTCGCCTTGAGGTGGATCGACACTCCAGTCAGGGAATCCTAGTGAACCGGTAGGGAATCATGGTGCGCCTCGAAGCGGTCGCCGGCCGAGCGGGCCGTATGCCGTTGCGCGCGGCCCTGCTCACCTCCCGCCGTCACATCGACCTGCTGCGCGTCTGCAGCGCGATCAGCCTCCAGCGCTGAGCCGGGTCCCTCGCGTCCGCCGGCCGGCGCCGCCCGCCGGTGCGCACCCTCGCATGTCCACCACCCAGGGAGACGCATGTCCGTCACTCCGCTCGCCGCCGTCCCGTCCGTCCATCGCGCCGCCCCCGTCTTCCGGGGGAGGCTCGGCCGGGACGCGCGCAGCGGCCACCACGCCGTGCCGCACCGCTACCGGCTCCATCTGTCGACCGCCTGCCCCGCCGGGCTGCGCCTCGCCGTCGCACACAGCCTCCTCGGCCTGGACACCGGCTGTCCCGTCACCTTCCTGCCCGCCGTCCCGGACTGTCCCGACGGCGGCCACTCCGCGCTGCGCCCGCTGTACGAGGCGAGCGCCCACCACTACACCGGACCGGCCCTCGGGCCCGTGCTCAGCGACGACTGGTCCGGCCGTATCGTCAGCACCCACGCTCCCGACATCCTGCGCGACCTCGACCGCTTCCCGCACGAGGGACAGGTCTCCCTGTACCCGTGCGGCCCGGAATCGGTGATCGAGGCCGTCGAGCGGATGTGCGCCCAAGGGATCGAGGAGGCCGCACAGCGCGCCGGGCGGGCCGGGGCGGACCCGGCCGAGCGGGCCGCCGCCCTCGACGTGCTCCTCGGCACCCTGGGCCGGCTGGAGAACCGGCTGGCCGGCGACGAGTACCTCGTCGACGACCGGCTCACCGCCGCCGATGTCGAACTGTGGGCGGCACTGGTGCAGTTGGACACCGTCCACCGCTGTCATCTGGACGCCTCCGCCGTGCACCGCATCGCCGGCCACCGTGCCCTGTGGGCCTACGCCCGCCGTCTGGCCGCCCACCCGGCCTTCGGCCGCCATCTCGACCTCGACGGCATCTCCCGTCGGCACCACGGCCGTTGCCAGGGCCTGGAGGCCGCCGGAGCCGCCGTCCAGATCCTGGACTGGGCGGGCCATGCGGCGGATGCCGAGGACGCTTCGCGCAGGTGAGCGTGGACGGGGGACGTCCAGTGGGCGGACGGCCGTTGACAACGGGGACGGACGACTGCCTTACTTGCTGCTCAGAACGGTCATGAGCGTCAGCGCCAAGCCCTGGCTCGCTGACCGGCAACCCTCGCATCGCGGTGGGGTGCCCCAGGTGACGACCGGACCGGAATGACGTTTTCGGTAAGCGCGAGGGCCCCGCGGGGCCGGAACAGTGACAGGTGACGCCATGCACGCAGCTCCCAGGACGGCCGCGAGCCGCACCCAGGGCCGCGTACGGTCGTACGCCGGGCTCCTCGTCGCCGACCGCGCCGTCGATCTGCTCCGCGTCAACAGCGCACTGTGTACCGCGCCGGGCTGCGCCCGCTGCCGGGGCTGACACCCCCTTCTCAGCCCGCGCCCGCCCTTTCCCGCTCTGCGTTCCCGAGCACACCGCTTCCCCGGTGTGCCGTCGCCCGCCCAGTCCCTGGTGCCCGTGCGCCGCCGTGCGCCGCCTCGTGCCGCAGTGCCGTCGCGGCCCGCACCCGCTCGCCCGCGGCCCGGGGCGTCCGACCCAAGCCGGAGCCCGCCATGAGTGAACCCCCAGGCGCCGCCCTCTCCCTCGTCGAGCCACCGCCCGCCGACACCCCGTCAAAGCCCCTGGTGGCACAGCGCGTCCAGCCGCTGCGCCGGCCCGGCCGGTGGATCGCCACCGCCGTCGTGCTCGTGCTCGTCGCGCAGATCCTGCACGGACTCGCCACCAACCCGTTCTACCAGTGGGACCGCTTCCGCTACTGGTTCCTGCGGCCCACCGTCCTCGACGGGCTGCTCGTCACCCTCGAAGTCGCCGCACTGAGCGCGGCCTTCGGGCTCCTCGGCGGCATCCTGCTGGCCCTCGGGCGGCAGTCCGGCAGCCCGGTGCTGCGCGCCGTGAGCTGGACCTACACCTGGCTGTTCCGCTCGGTGCCGCTGATCGTCGTCCTGATCTTCCTCTACAACTTCTCGGCCCTCTACAAGACGTTGAGCCTCGGCATCCCCTTCGGCCCCGCCTTCGTCACCTTCGACGAGTCCAGACTCGCCACCGACATGACGGTCGCCGTCGTCGGCCTCAGCCTCAACGAGGCGGCCTACGCCGCCGAGGTGGTCCGCGGCGGCATCCTCTCGGTGGACCAGGGCCAGCACGAGGCGGCGGCCGCGCTCGGCCTGCCCCGGAGCTACCAGTTCACCCGGATCGTCTTCCCGCAGGCCCTCAGGTCCATCACCCCGAACTACGTCAACCAGCTCATCGGCCTGATCAAGAGCACCTCGCTGGTGTTCTACGTGTCGCTGCTCGACCTGTTCGGCTCCGTGCAGACCATGGGCAGCACCTACCCCGGCGACATCGTGCCGCTGCTGCTGGTGGCCACCGTCTGGTACCTGATCCTCACCAGCGCCGTGTCCGTCGTCCAGTTCTACGTCGAGCGGTACTTCGCGCGGGGCGCCACCCGCACGCTGCCGCCGACCCCGCTGCAGAAGGCGCGTACGGGCCTCGCCGAGTTCCGGGCCCGGCTGCGCAGGGAGGCCGCCGTATGACCGCCACCGACACCCTGGAGACGACCCCGGCCGCGCTGGAGGTCCACGGCGTCCACAAGTGGTACGGCACCCATCGCGTGCTGGACGGCATCGACCTGACCGTGCGCCCCGGCGAGGTCACCGCCGTCATCGGACCGTCCGGCTCCGGCAAGTCCACGCTGCTGCGGGTCATCAACCACCTGGAGAAGCCCGAGGTCGGCCATGTCAGCGTCGGCGGCGAGCTGATCGGCGTCAGGCGCGGCAGCGGCGGCCGGCTGAAGGAGCTGAGCGAGCGCGCCATCCTGGCCCAGCGCAGCCGCATCGGCTTCGTCTTCCAGAACTTCAACCTCTTCCCGCATCTGACCGTCCTGGACAACGTGGCCGCCGCGCCCGCCGCCACCGGCCGCCTCGCCCGGCCCGAGGCCCGCGACCTCGCCCGCGAGCTGCTCACCCGGGTCGGCCTCGGCGACCGCACCGGCGCCTATCCGCGCCAGCTGTCCGGCGGACAGCAGCAGCGGGTCGCCATCGCCCGCGCGCTCGCGCTGCGGCCCGGCATCATCCTCTTCGACGAGCCCACCTCGGCGCTCGACCCCGAACTGGTCGGCGAGGTGCTCTCCGTCATCCGGGACCTCGCCACCAGCGGCACCACCCTGGTCATCGTCACCCACGAGATCGCGTTCGCCCGCGAGGTCGCCGACCGGATCGTCTTCATCGACGGCGGCCGGATCGTCGAACAGGGCCCGCCGGAAGAGGTGCTGGACAGTCCGCGGCACGAGCGGACCCGGGACTTCCTCGCCAAGGTCCTCTGACCCCCGTAACCCCCAAAGCCCGCCTGATTCCCGAACGACAAGGACAGCCATGCCCACCCAGTTCTCCCGACGCGGCCTGACGCGCGGCATCACCGCGGCGACCGCCGTCGCCACCCTCGCCACCGGGCTCGCCGCCTGCGGTGGCGACAGCGACGCCGCCACCACGACCGACACGGCCGGCACGGTCACCGTGGGCAGGGTGTCCAACGGCGCGGCCCAGCAGACCGCGCTGAAGGTCTCCGAGGTGAAGTCCATCAGCTCCGAACTGCCCGCCGCCGTACGCAAGAACGGCAGCCTCAGGATCGCCGTGGGAGCCCTGCCCGACGGGTTCCCGCCGCTGGCGTACATCGGGTCGGACCAGAAGACCCTCACCGGCGCCGAACCCGACTTCGGCCGCCTGGTCGCCGCGGTCCTCGGGCTGAAGCCCCAGGTCTCCAACTACACCTGGGAGAACATGTTCGTCGGCATCGACAGCGGCAAGGCCGACGTCGGCTTCGCGAACATCACGGACACCGAGGAACGCAAGAAGAAGTACGACTTCGCCTCCTACCGCAAGGACAACGTGGGCTTCGAGGTGCTGAAGAAGAGCACCTGGAAGTTCGACGGGAACTACGAGAACCTCGCGGGCAAGACGGTCGCCGTCGACAACGGCACCAACCAGGAGAAGATCCTCCTGGAATGGCAGCAGAAGCTGAAGAAGGAGGGCAAGAACCTCACCGTCAAGCACTACGCCAGCAAGAACGCCACCTACCTGGCCCTGACCGGCGGCAGGGTCGACGCCTACTTCGCGGCCAACCCGGGAGTCGCCTACCACGTCACCCAGACCGCCAAGTCGCCGAACCCGACCCGCAGCGCGGGCACCTTCTCGGGCGCCGGGGCAAGCCTCCAGGGACTGATCGCGGCCGCCACCAAGAAGGACAGCGGGCTCGCCAAGCCGATCGCCGACGCCATCGACTACCTGATCGAGAACGGGCAGTACGCCAAGTGGCTCAAGGCGTACAACCTCTCCAACGAGGCCGTCGCCAAGTCCGAGGTCAACCCGCCCGGCCTGCCGCTGGACAACTCCTGAGGGGAACCGGGTCCGCCGCGGTCGCCGGGGGATGAGGTGGAAGCGCGGGAACAACCGGCGCCGGCGGGACGTTGTGAGTCTTGACGAGATCCGGGAGGCGGCCGCCGAGAAGGGCCGCCCCCGCCCGGCGGACGGAGGTGACGGCGTGACAGGTGTACGGCCGCTGCCCGTCCCGCACGCGTACCGCTCCGTCCGTCTGCACTCCCGGCCGCACATAGACCTGCAGCGCGTGTCCGCCGCGCTCTGTCGCCGCTGACTCCTCCCCCGGCCTCCCGCCCGGGTCTCCCCCCGCCGCGCTCGCCCGCGCCCCGATCACGCCCCGCCTCTGCGAGCCGGTGTTCCGCCACGGACATCAAGGAAGGCACCGCCGTGTCCTCAACTTCGCCGTCCCACCTGCACCTTGCCGTCGCCCTGGACGGCACCGGCTGGCACCCCGCCTCCTGGCGCGAGCCGGTCGCCCGCCCCCGGGAACTGTTCACCGCCGGCTACTGGGCCGGCCTGGTCGCCGAGGCCGAACGCGGCCTGCTCGACTTCGTCACCATCGAGGACGGCCTCGGCCCGCAGTCCTCGCACCCCTTCGAGCCCGACGAACGCACCGACCAGGTGCGCGGCCGGCTCGACGCGGTCCTCATCGCCTCCCGCGTCGCCCCGCTCACCCGGCACATAGGCCTGGTGCCGACCGTGGTGGCCACGCACACCGAGCCGTTCCACATCTCCAAGGCGATCGCCACCCTCGACTACGTCAGCACCGGCCGCGCGGGCCTGCGTGTGCAGATCACCGCCCGGCCCGACGAGGCCGCCCACTTCGGCCGCCGTACCATCGGCCGGATCGAGGCCTACGACAGCCCGGCGGCGCACGATGTGATCACCGATCTGTTCGACGAGGCCGCCGACTACGTGGAAGTGGTGCGCCGGCTCTGGGACAGCTGGGAGGACGACGCCGAGATCCGGGATGCGGCGACGGGCCGCTTCATCGACCGGGACAAGCTGCACTACATCGACTTCGAGGGCCGCCACTTCAGCGTCAAGGGCCCCTCCATCACGCCCCGCCCGCCCCAGGGCCAGCCGCTGGTCACCGCCCTCGCACACCAGACCGTCCCGTACCGGCTGGTGGCCCGCCAGGCCGACGTCGGGTACGTCACCCCGCACGACGTGGCGCAGGCCCGCGCGATCGTCGCCGAGATCCGCGCCGAGCAGCAGGCGGCGGGCCGTGCCGCCGAGCCCCTGCACATCTTCGCTGACCTCGTGGTCCTCCTCGGCGACAGCAGGGCGGAGGCGGAGGACCGACGGGAGCGGCTGGACGCGCGGGCGGGGGAGCCGTACCGCGGCGACGCCCGGTTCTTCGCCGGTACGGCGGAGCAACTCGCCGATCTGCTGGAGGAGTTGGCCGAGGGCGGACTGACCGGATTCCGGCTGCGGCCCGCGGTCGCCGGCCACGACCTGCCCCGCATCAGCCGCGACCTGGTGCCCGAACTCCAGCGCCGGGGCCGCTTCCGGGACGCCTACGAGGCGGACACCCTGCGCGGCCTGCTCGGCCTCACCCGCCCCGCCAACCGCTACGCGGCAGCCAACGCCTGAGCAGCCGGAGAGGACGACCACACCCCATGAGCAAGCCGCTGAAGCAGATCCACCTGGCCGCCCACTTCCCCGGCGTCAACAACACCACCGTGTGGAGCGACCCGGCCGCCGGCAGCCACATCGAGTTCAGCTCCTTCGCGCACTTCGCGCAGACCGCCGAACGCGCCAAGTTCGACTTCCTGTTCCTCGCCGAGGGGCTCAGGCTGCGGGAACAGGGCGGGCAGATATACGACCTGGATGTCGTGGGCCGCCCGGACACCTTCACCGTGCTCGCCGCGCTGGCCGCCGTCACCGACCGGCTGGGCCTGACCGGCACCATCAACTCCACGTTCAACGAGCCGTACGAGGTGGCCCGCCAGTTCGCCAGCCTCGACCACCTCTCCGGCGGCCGCTCCGCATGGAACGTGGTCACCTCCTGGGACGCCTTCACCGGCGAGAACTTCCGCCGCGGCGGCTTCCTGCCCCAGGAGGAGCGCTACTCCCGCGCCAAGGAGTTCCTCGCCACCGCGAACGAACTCTTCGACTCCTGGCGCGGCGACGAGATCCTCGCCGACCAGAGCACCGGCACCTTCCTGACGGACGCCCGGGCCGGCGCCTTCGTGCACCAGGGGCAGCACTTCGACATCCACGGCCGGTTCAACGTCCCGCGCTCCCCGCAGGGCCGCCCGGTGATCTTCCAGGCGGGCGACTCCGACGAGGGCCGCGAGTTCGCCGCGTCCAGCGCCGACGCGATCTTCAGCCGGTACTCGACCCTGAAGGAGGGCCAGGCCTTCTACACGGACGTCAAGTCCCGCCTCGCCGCGTACGGCCGCAGGCCCGACCAGCTGCTCATCCTGCCCGCCGCCACCTTCGTCCTCGGCGACACCGACCAGGAGGCCGCCGAACTCGCCCGCGAGGTGCGCCGGCAGCAGGTCAGCGGCGCGACCGCCCTCAAGCACCTGGAGTTCGTCTGGAACCGTGACCTGTCGGCGTACGACCCGGAGGGCCCGCTGCCCGACGTCGACCCGGTGGTGAGCGAGGACCACATCTCCCGGGGCCGCGCACAGGTGCGCATGTACCGGGACCCGGTCGCCATCGCCCGCGAGTGGCGGCAGCTCGCCGAGGCCAACAAGTGGTCCATCCGCGACCTGGTCATCAACACCGGCAACCGGCAGACCTTCGTCGGCTCCCCGGCCACGGTCGCGCGGACCATCGACGAGTTCGTGCAGGCCGACGCCTCCGACGGCTTCATCCTCGTGCCGCACATCACCCCCGGCGGTCTCGACCCGTTCGCCGACAAGGTCGTACCCCTGCTCCAGGAAAGGGGCGTGTACCGCACCGAGTACGAGGGCACGACCCTGCGCGACCACCTCGGCCTCGCCCACCCGGACACCGGCTCCGCCGACTCGGCCGGCTCGTCCGAGCGGGCCGCGTCGTGAGGCTCCGCTGACCACACCGGCGTGGCTGCGGAGGTCACCTCCCCCGTGGGTGACCTCCGCGGCCGTTCCCCCCGGCGCCGGACCCTGGCCGCCGTCCGTGTGCCGTCACCAGCACATGACCGCTGTCTCTCCCGATCCCCATGTCGAGTACAGACGGACGCGGACGACATAGCGCCGGCCCCTGACGAGCCGGACCCTCACGGTGGCGTTGTCCGGGCCGCCGCCGTCGTCGTGCCCCGCGAGGAAGCGCGGCACCCCGTCGCGCTCCTCGAAGACCACGAGCACGGTGTCGGCGTCGCCGAAGGCGCCCACGGTGTAGTCGCGGGTCTCCGGCGGCTCGACGGTGAAGTCGGCCTGCTCGCCGGCCCCGAGACCGAGCGGCGCCGACCGGAACGGCACCAGCACCGCCGGCCCCGCCGGTGCGGCGGGCGGGTACCAGCGCAGCACGAACTCCTTGTCGGCCGGGGACGGAGCACCGGACGGAGACAGCCCCCCGCGGTACTGCTCCGGCTCCAGCACCAGACCCGGCCCGAACGGGAACGTCATCACCGACTGCGGATCCCACACCGAGCAGCTCGCCTCGCCGGCCTCCAGCTCACGCAGCACGTTCGTGTACGTCGTCTCCCGGCTCCAGAAGTTCGGCGGACCCGCCAGCTCCGCGTACACGGCCTCGTCGTCCCAGTGCAGCCCGGCGTACGGGCTCTGGTGCTCGTGCACCATGCCGAGCACGTGCCCGACCTGGTGCAGGACCGTGCCCCGCTCCCCGGGCCCGGTCACGTCCCAGCCCAGGTTCATGGTGCGCTCGCCGCGGCCGGCCGACAGCGCCTCCCGCCCCACCGCCGACCAGGAACCGCCGCCGGCCTGGAACCCGATCCGCAGCTCCGCCTCGCGCACGTCGCCGGCCTCGGCGAACGTGACGCCGATGCCCAGCCCCTGCCACTCGCGGAAGGCCTCGCGGACCATGGCCCGCTGGTCCTCGCCGCCGGCCCACGGCACCCGGCGCAGCTCCCCGGTCCCGGGCACCGGGATCACCGAGGCGGCCCAGTCGTCGGAGTCGTCGAAGAAGGCGTAGTGCAGCACCGTGCCGTTCACCCACATCCGCCGCCCGGCGAGCAGCGCGCCCAGCCGCCCGGCGGTCAGCCCCGGGGCGAAGCACGGGTCCGGCTGCCGCGGCAGCGAGCAGAGGCGTCGGGTCATGCGGCCAGCGTGCCGCCCGCCCGCGCCGGGCGCCTGAGTCGGAGGATGCTCAAGTCCCGCTGTATCAGACGTGAGTAGGCGCGCTCACCACAGTGTGAGGACTTACGAACAGGACGCGAAGACTCCCGGGCCGCCGTGGCCGTTCACCGGCCGGGAGGAGGAACTGGAGCGGGTGCGCACCTCCTCGGCCGCCGGCCGCCCCGGCATCGTGGTGACCGCACCGGCCGGCCACGGCAAGACCCGGCTGATCACGGAGGCCGTCCGGGGCACGGAGCACACCCGGGTGACCGGCACGCCCGAGGCCCGCGGCCTGCCCTTCGCGGCCTTCGCCCACCTGTTGCCCGACACCGCCTCGCCGCAGCGCGCGCTGCGCATCCTGTCCGGCGCACGGCTCCTCGTCGTGGACGACGCCCATCTGCTCGACGAGGCCTCCGCCGCCGTCGTCCACCAGCTCGCCGTGCACGGCCGTACCCGGCTCGTCGTCGCCGCGGTGGACGACGGGTCCGCACCCGCCGCGGTGTCCCGGCTGTGGACCGGGGAGCTGCTGCCCCGGCTGGACCTCGAACCGCTGCCCCGGGAGGACGTCGCCCAGCTGCTCGCCGCCGCCGGTCTCGAACCGCTCACCGTGCGCCGCCTGCACCGGATGTGCCGCGGCGACCTGCGGCTGCTGCGCGACCTGGTCGCCGCGCTCGGCCCGGCCGGGCGGCTGCTTCCGGTGCCCGGCACTCAGGAGCGGGCCTGGCGGGGCGCGCTGCCGGTCACCCCGGCCGTACGCGAGCGGCTCGCCCCGGTGCTGGAGCGCCCCGCGCCCGGCGAACGGGCCGCCCTGGAACGCCTGGCGTTCGCCGAGCCGCTGCCGCTGGCCGCGGACGACCTCGACCTGGACGTCCTGGAGAGCCTGGAGGCGGACGGCCTGGTCCACGTCGACGACCAGGGCGCCGTCACCCTCGCCCACCCGCTGCACGGACCGGCCCTGCGCGCCCTGACCGGCCGGCTGCGCGCCCGCCGGCTGGCGGCCGGCGCCCCTGCCGGGTACGGCCCGGCCCTGGAGGCCGAACGCCGGCTGCTGCTGCGGCGGATCGAGCAGCTGGACGTCCGGCCGGTCCCGGCGCCGGTGGGGGAGTGGCTGGTGGCGGAGGGCACGGTGCTGCCGGCCGGTTACGCCGCCGTCCGCGCCCGGTTCGCCCGGCTGCGGGGCGAGGTGCGGGACGCCGCCGCCTGGGCCCGGGAGGGGTTGCGGGAGGCGCCGGAGGATGCCGCATGCGCTGCGGAACTCCGCCTGGCCGGCAGCGGGTTCGGCGAGGACCGTGGCGAGGACGTGTATGCCCGGTACGACGCCGTACGCCTCGGTGCGCCGGAGGGGGCTGCCGGGCGGCTGCCGGCGGGCGGTGTCCTCGCGCGGCACGCGCAGGCGCTGGCGCGGGGGGACGGGCCCGCGCTGGATCGTGCCGCCGAGGGACTTGAGGAGCGTGGGTTCCTGTTGTTCGCGGCGGAGGCGCGTGCGCAGGCGGTGCGGGTGCACCGGGATCCGCGTGCGGCGCGGGTCTCCCGTGCCCGGGCGGTCGCGCTGGCGCGGCGGTGCCAGGGCGCGCGCACGCCGGCGCTGGCGGGGCTGGTGCTCGGCGAACTCACGGCCCGGCAGCGGCAGATCGTGACACTCGCGGCGGCGGGGCTGAGCAATCGGGAGATCGCCGAGCGGCTGACGCTGTCCGTGCGGACCGTGGGGAACCATCTGTACAGCGCGTACAGCCGGCTCGGTACCGGTGACCGGGGAGCGTTGCCGTTGCTGTGCGCGTCCGCGTAGGGCGTTCTCACGCCGCCCCGAACGCGGCGAACGCCCAGCCCGTCGCCTGGTGCACCGGGTCCTCCGGCAGGGTCGCGCGGGCGTCCCGGAGCGCTTCGGCCAGGGACAGGCCCGCGTCCAGGCCCTTGTGCAGGGCGAGCATCAGGGGGACGACGGCCGCGTCGTTGACCGGGGCGCTGCTCGCCACCACCCCGGCCGTGCCCAGCGGCAGCAACGCGGTGACCAGGCCGAGGAGTTCGTCGGCGCCCACGGAGGCCAGACGGGCCGTGTCGCAGCTGGAGAGGATGATCCGGTAGGGGCTGCGGGCGAGGCGTTCGAAGTCGTGCACGATCAGCGGTCCGTCGGCCATGCGCAGGGCCGAGAAGAGGGGGCTGTCCGCGCGGAACGTGCCGTGGGCCGCGAGGTGTGCGAGCGCCGCGCCGTCCAGGTGCTCCAGGACGCGGGGGACCTGGGCCGCGTCGTCCTCCAGGACCGTCGCCGTACCGTGGCGGGCGGCCAGTTCGGGCACCTCCGCGCCGCCGGTCGCGAGGCCGGGGCCGCGCACCAGCACGTGCCGGCCGCCCGGCGGCGGCTCGGTCTCGCGGGCGCGCAGCCAGCTGCCCGCCGAGGGCGAGACGCTGAGGACGCGGTCCCGCAGCGCGGGCAGCAGGGCCCACGGCACCCGGTGCAGCGCCCCGGGCGGGACGATCACCACCGGGCCCGCGCCGAGGTGTGCCGCCGCGCCGGCCAGCAGCAGCTCCTGCAGGCGCAGTCCCGCGGCCTCCACCAGCGGCAGCCGTGCCGCGGCGCCCGGGTGGGCGAGTCGCCGCAGTCCGGCCTGGACGTGCTCGGCCTCGGCCACCGCCTCGGCCAGCGAGCCGCCGGTGAACCGCCGTACCCGCCCCTGGCCGCACAGCAGGACGTGCACCCGGCCGTCGACCACGGCGAGCTCCACCAGGCGTGCGTCGCCGAGCCGGTGCAGCAGGCGGTCCACGTCGAAACGGTCGCCCTCGTGCGGGGCGGCGCCGCGGATGTGGCGGGTGCGGGAGCGGATCTCCCGTTCCAGGCGCCGCTGTTCGCGCTCCAGCGCGGGGACCGGGCGGCCCTCCATCCGGGCCTCCTCGGCGCGGGCCGCGATCTCCCGGTAGGCGGTCAGACCGCTGAGCAGCGCCGGGTCGGCGGGCGGCCGGGTGGGCGGCGCGGCCAGCACGGTCGCCCGCCAGCGCTCGCTCCACTGCAGCAGCCGGCGCGGTGTGCCGTGGGAGAGGATCGCCTCCTGGGCCAGCGCGGCCAGTTCGGCGCCCTGCGCGGTGGCGTGGGCGCGCAGCTCGGAGGCGCCGAGTGTCATCCGGTGGTCGTCCAGCACGTCCAGGCCGCGCCGGCAGGCCTCCAGCACGCCCCGCCGGGAACCGGCCGCGCGTGCCCGCAGCGCCTGCGCCGCCCAGCCCGTCATCCGGGCCGGCGGCGGCCCGCCGTGCCGGCTGCGCGCGGCCACCGCCAGATGCCGTTCCGCGTCCGCCGTCCAGCCGAGCGCCAGCGCGATGCGGCCCGCGAGCAGCGACGCCTCGGGCGCGGCGGGCGAGCCGAAGGAGGCCAGCTTCGCGGCGACCGCCGCCGCGTCCGCGACCAGCCGCCCCGAGCGGCGCCCGGCCGCCACCCGCGCCTCGATCAGCACCAGCCGGGCGTGCGTCTCCCACCACATCCGCCGCTGCGCCGCGAACAGCCGTACGGCGACGGCGGCGCGCGCCACGGCGGTGTGCGGGTCCCCGGCCGAGCGGGCGGCCCGCGCGGCGGCCAGCAGCAGCTCGGCCTTGCGGGTGGACTGCCCGCCGATCCGGTCCAGCAGCGCGATCGTCGCATCCGCCTCGGCCAGCGCCTCCGGGGCGAGCCCGGCCGCCATCAGCACCTCGCAGCGCCGGATGGACAGCATGTAGGTGGGGGTGCCGAGTTTCGCGTACCGCTCCTCGGCCTCGTCCAGCAGCCGCAGCGCCGCCGGGACGTCCCCGGACCGGAACGCGGCCAGGCCCCGGCTCTCCACCGCGTCGGCCTTGTCGTGCTCCTGGCCGGTGGTGTCCCACAGCCGCTCCGCCGCCGTGAAGTCCGCGACCGCCCGGTCCACCGCACCCAGCGCCAGGTGCACCGTGGCCCGCAGCGTCAGCGCCCGCGCGGTCCAGATGCCGTCGCCCACCTGCCGCAGCACCGGCAGCGCCCGCCGTACGTCCTCCAGCGCCTCCCGGTGATGCCCCAGCACCCACCACACGTACGCCCGCCGGTACAGCACCCGGGCCCGGGTGTGCCCGCTGCCTCGGGCGACCCCGCGCTCGAAGGAGATGAGCCCCTGCCGCGTGCGCCCCGCGTGCACCAGTGCGACCCCGAGCGTCGCGAGCACATCCGCCTCACGGTCGGCCGACTCGGCGCGCGCCGCCAGGTCCCGGGCCCGGCGCAGATGCCGGAGCGCGATCCGCAGATCGCCGAAGTCCCGCTGCCAGATGCCGAGCACCTGGTGGGCGACGCTGGCGTGCAGCGGCGGCGGACCGGCCACCAGCACCTGTTCCGCGCGCGCCCGGGCCTCGCCCGGGTCGGCGAACACCAAGGGCAGCAGTTCGAGAACCGACTCGCTTCCCGCTGTCACGTCTCGCATGGTAGTGGCCTGCTGTATCAGACGGTGACCCCGCGACTCTCACTGTCGAACACCGTCTGCAGGGGGAGGACACGCCATGGCACCACAGCGATTCCACGAGCAGTTCCAGCACATCCAGCGGTCCCTGCCGGACGTGGCCCTGGCCATGGGCCCGGAGCGGGACGCCCACTTCCTGTACGAGAAGGGGGTCGTCCTGGCCCGGGACGGCGAGGAGGCCCGGGTCGTCGAGGACACCGTGCGCGCCCACTTCACCGCCACCGACGGCCTCGTCCCCGACCACGTCCGCAGGGACGGCCCGGAGGCGGGCCGCACCGGCGTCACCCGCATCCGCGTCGGCGCCCCGGACGCCGGCGACGACACCGTCCCGCACGCGCTGCGGGCCCTGCGGGAGGCCGAGGACCGCCGGGGCCGCCGGCTGGTGGGCCGCAACCACGTGGTGCACATCGCGGTCAACGCCTGCCCCGGCGACGAGCCGGTGCCCGTCGCCCGCACCCAGCCGGCCAACCCCGCCGCCGCGGAGGGCCGTTACGACCCGGACAGCGCCGTCGGCGTCCTCGTGATCGACACCGGTCTCGTGCACGACCACGGCTCCTATCCGCTGCTCGCCCACACCGCCGGCGACGTCCAGTCGGCCGAGACCGACGCCGACGGCGTGCTCCGCCAGTACGTCGGCCACGGCACGTTCATCGCCGGGATCCTCGCGGCCGTCGCGCCCAACACGGACGTGACCGTCCGGGGCACCCTGAACGACGCCGGGGCCGTGCTGGAGTCCGAGTTCGGCGCCCGGCTCTTCGAGGCGGTCGACCAGGGCGGCTGGCCGGACATCATCAGCCTCTCGGCCGGCACCACCACCGAGGGCGGCGACGGCCTGATCGGCCTGGACGCGTTCATGCGCGAACTGCGCGAGCAGCGCACCCTGCTGGTCGCCGCCGCCGGCAACAACGCCAGTGACACGCCGTTCTGGCCCGCCGCCTACGCCGCCCTGCCCGAGTACGCGGACAGTGTGCTGTCGGTCGGCGCGCTGCGCGCGGACGGCGACGGCGCGGCCTGCTTCAGCAACCACGGCCCCTGGGTACGGGCCTACGCCCCGGGCGAGCGCCTCACCAGCGCCCTCACCGGATTCGGCACCCCCGTGCCGTACGTCTACCAGCACTCCACCTACGACGCCTGCCGGTTCGGCTTCGACTACCCCTGCACCTGCCGGTTCCCGCGCCACACCGGTGTGCTGAGCGAGGGCCGGGAGAACACCGGGGCCAAGCCGGACCAGGTGATGTTCGACGGACTCGCGCAGTGGAGCGGCACCTCCTTCGCCACCCCCGTGGCAGCGGGCCTGGTGGCCGCCCAGATGACGGCGCACCAGGAGCGCGACCCGCGCGCCGCGCGCACCCGCCTGCTCGCGGCCGGCACGGACACCGCCGAGGTGCGCGGGGCGCACGTCACGGCGCTCCGGCCGCCCACCTGGCGCCCCGTCCCCGTCGTCGCCCCGGCCGTGCCCGCATGAGGGCCGGAACCCTCCGCTCCACGGCGTACGATGACGTGCCGTACACGAGGGGTGGAACCGTGGACCGAACAGAGGTCGGTGCGTTGGTCGAGTCCGCCGTCGACGGGGACGCCGCGGCCTGGAAAGCACTGGTGGAAGGGATGAGTCCGCTCGTGTGGTCGGTGGTGCGCGCACACCGGCTCTCCGACGCCGACGGGCACGAGGTCTACCAGACCGTGTGGTTCCGCTTCGCCCAGCACCTGGGCCGGATCCGTGAACCCGACAAGGCCGGCTCCTGGCTGGCCAGTACTACCCGCCACGAGTGCCTGAAGGTGCTCAAGGCGCTGACCCGGCTGACCCTGACGGACGACCCGCGGGTGCTGGACCGGGCCAGCGACGGGCGGACCCCCGAGGAGTCGTTGATCGACGCGGAGGACGAGGCGGACCGGGCCGAGCGGGTCCGCCGCCTGTGGCAGGAGCTGGAGGGACTGGGGGAGCGCTGCCGGCAGCTGCTGCGCGTGCTGATGGCCTCCCCGCCGCCCAGCTACGGGGAGATCTCGGCCGCGCTCGGTATCGCGGTCGGCAGCATCGGCCCCCTGCGCCAGCGCTGTCTGCGCCGGCTGAGGGCCCGGATGGATGCACGGGGTGCGGCGTGAACGACGACCACCGGTTCCCGGAACCGGACGCGGCGGACGAGGAGTTGGCGGACTCCCTGCTGGAGGAGGAACTGCGCCAGGCGGCCGCCGTCCTCGACCCGGTCCCGGACGCCCTGCGCCAACTGGCCCTGGACGCCTACGCCCTGCACGACCTGGACGCGAAGCTCGCCGAGCTGACCTTCGACTCGCTCGCCGACGCGCTGCCGGTCAGGGGCGTCACGGACGCACCGCGGATGCTGACGTTCCAGGCCGGTGAGGTCACCGTCGACGTCGAGGTCACCGGCGACGGGCTGATCGGCCAGGTGCTGCCGCCGCGGTCGGCCCGCATCGAGGTGCTCGGCGGCCCGCAGACCGCCCGCCCGGTCGCGGTCGACACATGGGGACGCTTCAGCAGCGGCACGGCGCCGTCCGGTCCGTTCGCCCTCAGGCTGCGGACCGGCGGTGAGGTGATCGTCACGGAGTGGCTGCGGGCCTGAACCGGTCAGCGGGACCAGGTCACGGGCAGCGTCCGCGGGCCTCGGATCATCGTCCTGTGCCGCCACCGCACCTGCTCGGCCGGCACCGCGAGCCGCAGCCCGGGCAGCCGGTCCAGCAGCGTGTCCACCAGCAGCTCGGTCTGCAGCCGGGCCAGCACCGCGCCGGTGCAGAAGTGCGGGCCGTTGCCGAACGCCACATGCGGGTTGGGCTCGCGGTCGGGGTCGATGCGGTCCGGGTCGGGGAAGACGTCCGGGTCGCGGTTGGCGGCGAGGTAGGAGACGTAGACCGGCTCGCCCGCGGTGATCCGGTGGCCGGCGATCTCCACGTCCTCCCGTGCGATCCGGGCGAGCCCGACCGTGCTGCGATGCGGGATGTAGCGGAACAGCTCGTCCAGCAGGGGACCGCGCGCCTCGGGGCGCGCGCGCGTCCGCTCCATCAGCTCCGGCCGGGTCAGCAGGAGATACAGCATCTGCCCGCAGTTGTGGGTGACGGCCTCGCCGCCGATCTGCAGCGGACCGGCCAGCCCGACGGCCTCCTCCTCGCTGATGTCCCCGCCCGACACGGCCCGCCCCAGCATCGAGTAGACGTCCTCGTCGGTGCTGTGGGCACGCGACCGCAGGACCGACCTGATCCAGCCGTACAGACCGGTCTTGGCCCGGTCGGCCGCTTCCTCCCCGTTGGTGGAGATGATCTCCCGGGTCCAGGCGTGCACCTGCTCCCGGTCGGCGGCGGGCACGCCCATCACCTCGCTGACGACGGCGAGGGGGAACGGCTCCAGCACCCGCTCGACCAGATCGGCCGGCGGGCCGTCCCGTACGACGCCCTCCACCAGCTCGTCCAGGACCGCCTGCGCGCGGGGCCGCAGCCGCTTCATGGCCCGCACCGTGAAGGCGTCGGCCACCGGCTTGCGCAGCCGGTTGTGGTCGGGCTGGTCGGCCCAGGCGAGCGAGCCGGGCCGGGGGGCGAAGTTCGGTGCGAGCCGGGTGATCTGACGCCGGGTCACCTCGGCGCGGCTGAACCGCGGGTCGTTGGTGATCAGCTTCACGTCGTCGTAGCGGGTCGCCAGCCACGCCCAGCCCTCGCCGAACGGCAGCCGGATCCGGGTCAGCGGACCCTCGCGCATGAGGCCGGCGAGGACCGGGTCGAAGTCGGTGCCGTCCAGGTCGAGTGCGGGCCAGTCCCTGACAGGTGGCGGGGCCTGGCCGGTGAGCGTGTTCTCGGTCATGACCTCCACCTTGGTGCGGGGCCGCGGTGGTGTCTCGTGGGAGTAGTCCAGGTGGAGGGCCGTGCGCCTGCGGGGTGCTTCACGCGGCGTCCATGAGTTCGGCCAGGGCGTTCGCCAGCCGGTCCAGCCCGGTCCCCGCCGGGCCGCCCGGCTCGGTCATGTAGGTGTCCCTGCGGATCTCCACCATCAGGGCGGACACCCGGGCCTGGGTGCCGTGGAACTCCAGCGGTACGTACGTCCCGGCGAACGGGCTGTCCAATCCCGTCTCCCCGCAGGCCGCGAACGCCTTCCGGGCCGCTCGGAGCAGCTTCGGCGGGGTGTGGAAGGGGTCCGTGCCCAGGCAGACCGGCGGACGCGGGCCGGTGCCGTGCAGCTCGTAGGGGAGCGGCTCGGTCGGGTAGGAGTGGACGTCGATCACCACCGCCCGGCCGGTCGCGGCCAGCCGGTCCGCGACCGCCTCGGTCATGGCCCGGGCGTACGGCCGGAAGTAGCGCGCCAGCAGCGGCTCGGGATCGGTGTCCGCGGGCCGCAGCTCGGCGCGGTGCGTGGTCCGCGTGTACACGGCGCCCATGCCGACGGCTGCCATCTCCTCCCGTTCGTCCGGGAACCGCTCCGGGTCCACGACCAGCCGGGACAGCCGGTTCACGAACCGCCAGGGGGTGACTCCGGCCAGGCCCGCGGCGCGCTCGGCCAGCTCCGCGGTGTGCGCGTCCGTGATGTGGTCCAGCTCCCGCCCCAGGGCACGGTCGTCCAGCACGATCCCCCGGCGCACGTCCTCCGGAATCGTCCGCGCCGAGTGCGGCACGTGCAGCAGTACCGGCGAGTCGGGGGCACCGGCGAGGAGTTCGAACGAGGACACGGGCGGCTCCGGGGCGTGGTCAGCGGTGCGGATACGGCTCCGCCCCGGCCGGGGGTGCCGGCCGGGGCGGAGGGTCACTCAGGTGCCGCGGGCACTAGCTCAGGGACGCCAGGGCCTCGTTCCAGGTGGCCGACGGGCGCATGACCGCGTCCGCCTTGGCCTTGTCGACCTGGTAGTAGCCGCCGATGTCGGCCGGCTTGCCCTGGACCGCGATCAGCTCGTCCACGATCTGCTGCTCGTTCGCGGCGAGGGTCTCGGCGAGCGGCGCGAACGCCTTGGCCAGGCCGGCGTCGTCGGTCTGCTTGGCCAGCTCCTGCGCCCAGTACAGGGACAGGTAGAAGTGGCTGCCGCGGTTGTCGATGCCGCCGACGCGACGCGTCGGGGACTTGTCCTCGTTGAGGAAGGTCGCCGTGGCGCGGTCGAGGGTGTCGGCGAGGACCTTGGCGCGGGCGTTGCCGGTGGCCTCTGCGTACTGCTCGAAGGAGGGGACGAGCGCGAAGAACTCACCGAGGGAGTCCCAGCGCAGGTAGTTCTCCTTGACCAGCTGCTGGACGTGCTTCGGCGCGCTGCCGCCGGCGCCCGTCTCGAACAGGCCGCCGCCCGCCATCAGCGGGACGACCGACAGCATCTTGGCGCTGGTGCCCAGCTCCAGGATCGGGAAGAGGTCGGTCAGGTAGTCACGCAGCACGTTGCCGGTGACCGAGATGGTGTTCTCGCCGCGGCGGATGCGCTCCACCGACAGCTTGGCGGCCTCGACCGGGGCGAGGATCCGGATGTCCAGGCCCTCGGTGTCGTGCTCCGGCAGGTACTGCCTGACCTTGGCGATCAGGTTGGCGTCGTGGGCGCGGTTCTCGTCCAGCCAGAACACCGCCGGGTCGCCGGTGGCGCGGGCGCGGGTGACGGCCAGCTTGACCCAGTCGCGGATCGGGGCGTCCTTGGTCTGGCAGGCGCGGAAGATGTCGCCCTCGGCGACCGGCTGCTCGATCAGGACGTTGCCGGCCTGGTCGACCAGGCGGACCGTGCCGGCGGCCGGGACCTCGAAGGTCTTGTCGTGGGAGCCGTACTCCTCGGCCTTCTGCGCCATCAGGCCGACGTTCGGGACCGAGCCCATGGTGGACGGGTCGTAGGCGCCGTGGGCCCGGCAGTCCTCGATGACGGCCTGGTAGACACCGGCGTAGGAGGAGTCCGGGATGACGGCGAGGGTGTCGTGCTCCTGGCCGTCCGGGCCCCACATGTGGCCGGAGGTGCGGATCATCGCCGGCATGGAGGCGTCCACGATGACGTCCGACGGGACGTGCAGGTTGGTGATGCCCTTGTCGGAGTCGACCATGGCGAGGGCCGGGCCCTCGGCGATCTCGGCGTCGAAGGAGGCCTTGATCTCGGCGCCCTCGGGCAGGTTCTCCAGGCCCTTCAGGATGCCGCCGAGGCCGTCGTTCGGGGTGAGGCCGGCCGCCTTGAGGGTCTCGCCGTACTTCGCGAACGTCTTCGGGAAGAAGGCGCGCACCACGTGACCGAAGACGATCGGGTCGGAGACCTTCATCATCGTGGCCTTGAGGTGCACCGAGAACAGCACGCCCTCCTGCTTGGCGCGGGCGACCTGTGCGGCGAGGAACCGCTCCAGCTCGGCGACGCGCATGACGGAGGCGTCGACGACCTCGTCCTTGAGGACCGGTACGGACTCCTTCAGGACGGTGGTGGTGCCGTCCTGGCCGACCAGCTCGATCCGCAGCGCGCCGTCCTCGGCGATGACGACGGACTTCTCGGTGGAGCGGAAGTCGTTCTCGCCCATCGTGGCCACATTGGTCTTGGACTCGGCGGTCCAGGCGCCCATGCGGTGCGGGTGGGTCTTGGCGTAGTTCTTCACCGAGGCCGGGGCACGGCGGTCGGAGTTGCCCTCACGCAGGACCGGGTTGACGGCTGAGCCCTTGACCTTGTCGTAGCGGGCGCGGATCTCGCGCTCCTCGTCGGTCTTCGGGTCGTCCGGGTAGTCCGGCAGCGCGTAGCCCTTGGCCTGCAGCTCGGCGACGGCGGCGCGCAGCTGCGGGATGGACGCCGAGATGTTCGGCAGCTTGACGATGTTGGCCTCGGGAGTCTTGGCCAGGTCACCCAGCTCGGCCAGCGCGTCCGGGATGCGCTGGTCCTCGTTCAGGTACTCCGGGAAGTGGGCGATGATGCGTCCGGCCAGCGAGATGTCCCGGGTGGTCACCGGCACACCGGCCTGCGACGCGTACGCCTGGATCACCGGCAGGAACGAATGCGTCGCCAGGGCCGGGGCCTCGTCTGTGTAGGTGTAGATGATGGTCGAGTCAGTCACCGGGTGCTCCGCTCCACGTCTGCAACATTGCTCGACATCAAGATATCTCGTGATCGGGGTCCGCTCGACAGGGGTCCCGGCCGGATATCGCGCCGCGCCGGTACCTCCGGGGATCAGCCCGGGCGGGCGCCGCCGGGACCGGCTCCGGGCCCGCCCGCCATCTCCCGCTCGATCCACCGGCAGATCACGTCCACCACGTACACGTGCTCGGCCCGGGTCAGCTCCCGCCCCTTCGGGATCCCGTGCCAGCGCTCCAGGCAGCCGCGGCAGCAGGTGGCGGTCGCGTGCTGGGCGACGAAGACCGGGTGGCCGCGGTACGGCGTCTGCTTGCCGTCCTTGGCGGGCTCGGCCGGCGCCAGCCGCCTGGCGATCAGGTCGTAGGCGTGCCACCGCAGGGTCGCCGGTCCCTTCAGCTGCGCGGTGGCCCGGTCCCGCCCGCGCAGGTGGAACCGCGCCCGGAACGGCTGGCGGGCGAGCGCGTCGAGCCGCTGGTCGAGCGGGCCGGGATCGGGAGAGGACGTCATGTCCTTCGAGCGTAGCCGTGCGTGCGGGAGGACCGGCCCGGCCCCCGGACCCTGAGCGGAGTACGACGTCGGTCACAGCGCACCGGGGGGGGGGGGGGCGGGGGCCCGGGGCCCCGGCCCCGGCCGCGGGGCCCCCCAA
>NZ_JBEOYR010000034.1:0-99875 GCF_040297165.1 Streptomyces sp. NPDC001851
GGGCCGAGGAGCTGGTTCTTGGGCTCGGCGGTGCTGATCCGCAGGACGCCGTCGGCGTAGGTGACGTCGGTGCGCTCGGCGGTCTGGACGTCGCGTCGCTTGGCGGGGTTGGCGGGCTGGATCTCGACGGTGGTGTCGGGGCGGTCGGCGGCGAAGAACTGGATGCGGCCGGCGGGGACATGCAGGACGGCGGAGATCGGGGCGGGGGTGTCGAACTTCTGCATCGTGCTCTCCCGGTGCGTTCGCTTCGTTGTTTCTGACACCGGAAACGCTACGTTGCTTTCCAGGCCCGCACAACAAGCTCGTTGCGTAGAATTGATATTTCCGCAGGCCATGGCAGTGAAAGTGTTGCAACTGTCCTGGCGAGTAACGCAACGAGACTACGTGTTCGTTGCAATGGAATGAAAGTGAACGCTATAGTGAGGGCTCGAAGAACCCCGAAGAACCACCAAGGAGATACCGATGCCGGGAGGCAGGCTCACCCAGCAGGAACGGCAGCAGATCGCGCTGGGGCTGGCCGACGGCCTCGCCTACGCGGAGATCGCCCGGCGCCTGGAACGTCCGACCTCGACGGTCACGCGTGAGGTGATGCGCAACGGCGGCCCCACCGCCTACCGCGCCGACCTGGCCCACCGCGCCACCGAACGCCGCGCTCACCGACGCAGGCCCGTCTCGTCCCGGGGGCCGGAGCCGGTCCCCCAGCCCCACGGACGCGACGCCGAGGCCGTGGCCGAGTACCAGGAGAAACTCACCACCGTTCTCATGGTGTCGGGCCTGCCCAAGATGACGGCCCGAGTGCTGGGCTGCCTCTACATGACGGACGAGGGCAGCCTCACCGCCTCCGAACTCGCCCAGCGCCTCAAGGTCAGCCCGGCGTCCGTCTCCAAAGCGGTCATGTTCCTGGAGAACCTGGACCTCGTCCGCCGGGAACGCGACGAACGCCGCCGCGAGCGCTACATCGTCGACGACGACCTCTGGTACCAGTCGATGATCCGCAGCGCCCGTTCCAACGACCAGCTCGTGGAGACCGCACGGCAGGGCGTCACCGTCCTCGGCCCCCACACTCCCGCGGCCACCCGCCTCGAAAACGTCGCCCGCTTCCTCGACTTCATCAACGAGAGCGTCACCCGCGCCGCGGAGCAGGCCCGCGAGATCCTCTACACCAGACCCGAGACGACCTAGCCCGAGACCGCGTGCAGGACCGGGAACCGATCGGGGTCCGCCGGATCCCGGTCGACGACTCGGACCGGCGTCTCCGCCCATTGCCCCACGCTCATGCCCGGTGTGCGGCCGCCGCGGCCCTCTGCGGATCGGCCGCGGTGTCCCGGACCACCGGCTCCAGTGGTCTTCCGGCGGTCCCGCCGGCGGCGTTGACGTCGCGGACGGCCGGGTCGAGGCCGGCGGGCAAGTGCCGGCCCGCCTCGACCCGGCCGGGCCGGCCCAGCGGAACGAGCGCGCCGGTCCGGACGGCTGATCCGCCGGTTCGGGCGTTCGCTTCGTCTCGCCGTGGGCGCACCTGGCAACGTGATGCCCTTGCACGACTCCGGGTACCCCGCCGGCTCCCGGCACGGCACGCGTTCGGCATGCGCTCATGCCTCCGGCCCAGGCCCGGTCAGCGGTGGCCGGACGTCTCGCCGATCAGCTCGGAGACCTTCACGAACCGGTAGCCGCGCTTGCGCAGTTCCGGTACGACCGCGCGGACGACCCGCTCGGTCGTCGGGGCGGCGCTGCGGGTGCAGTGCATGACGACCACCGAGCCGGGTTTCACCCCGTCCAGCACCTGCCGGGTGACGGCGTCGGCGTCGGTGGCGAACGCGTCTCCGCTCACCACGTCCCACTGCACCGCGGTCACCCCGAGCCCGCTCAGCGCGCGCAGCGCCCGCTGGTCGTAACAGCCGCCGGGGAAGCGGAAGTACGGCAGCGCGTGCTCCACGCCCGCATTGTGCAGGGAGGCGTACGCCCGTTCCACGTCCGAGCGCATCTTTCCGGCGTCGACGGTGGGCAGGCCGTAGCAGTCGCTGGTGAACGCGTAGTGGCTGTAGGAGTGGTTGGCGACCTCGAACTGCGGGTCGTGGCCGAGGCTGCGGGCCTCGGTCGGGTACTCGTCGGCCCACCGCCCGGTCATGAAGATCGTCGCCGGCACCTTCAGCGTGCGCAGGGTGCCGATGAGATCCGGGTTGTCGAAGTGCTCGCCGGCCGCCGCGCGCGGCCCCTGGTCGGCGGTCATGTCGGCGTCGAAGGTCAGCGCGACGGTCTTGCCCAGGGTGCGGGGGCCGTGTTCGAAGACCGGGGTCAGCCCACCGGGGCCCGGGGTCAGGACGGGCGGGTGCGAGGCGGACGGGGAGGCGGGGACGGGGGAGTCGGCCGGGACCCGGCGGGCGCCGCCCGGGTCCGCGGTACCGCAGGCGGCGAGAGCCGCGCCCAGGGCACAGACGGCGGTGATACTGCGTAGCTGTGGGATCACGGTATGAAAATATGACTAACTGACGACTTATGTGATTATTTGTCCTGCGGTGGGGTGATGCGGCCCCCTCGCGGCCGGAGACCCGGGCGCGGCAGGTGACCCGGCGTCACCTCAGAGGTCCCGCTGCTCCAGCGGCCGGACCGCCGGGCCCTGCAGCACCGTGCCGTCGACGGCGAAGCGGGAACCGTGGCAGGGGCATTCCCAGGTGCGTTCGGCCCGGTTGAAGGAGACAAGACAGCCGAGGTGGGTGCAGCGGGCCGAGACCGCGTGCAGCGCGCCCTCCTCGTCCCGGTGCACCGCGAGCCGGCCGCCGTCTCCCCGGACCACCGCCCCGTCGCCGGGTGCCAGGTCGTCCACCGAGGCCGGCGGCTTCAGGCGGTCGCCGACGAAGTGCCGGGCCACCTCCGCCTGTGTCTTCAGCAGCGACGGCGCCTCGCGCACCACCGGCTTCAGCCGCCGCGGGTCGTACAGCTCGCGCCAGGCGCAGTCCCGGCCGGTGATCAGCGCGGTCAGCAGCAGCCCGGCCATGATCCCGCCGCTGAGCCCCCAGCCGCCGAAGCCGGTGGCGACCCAGGTGTGCCGGGCGCCCGGATGGAAGGGGCCGACCAGCGGCACGGTGTCGGTGGAGTCGTTGTCCTGGGTCGCCCAGGCGTGGTCCAGGGTCACCCCGGGGAAGTGCCGCCCGGCCCAGGCGGCGAGCCCCTCGAAGCCGGCCCGCGCATCGCCGGTGCCGGGTGTGAAGTGCTCCCCGGTGACGACGAGCAGCCGCTGCCCGTCCGTGCCGTACGGCGCGGTGCGCACCGAGCGGGTGTTCTCCTCCGGCGTGATGTACATGCCCTCCGGATCCGGGCCCTCGCCCAGCGGGCCCGCCACGACCAGCTCGCGGCGCGGGGAGAGCCGGGCGAACAGCAGCGCCCGGTCGAACACCGGGTAGTGGGTGGCGATCACGACGTCCCGGGCGGTGACCGTGTGGCCCGACTCGGTCGTCACCCGGCAGGGCTCGCCGCCCTCCTGCAGGCCGACGACCCGTGTCCCCTCGTACAGCCGGCCACCGCGCGCGACCAGGTCGTCGATGATCGCCCGCAGGTACCGGACCGGGTGGAACTGCGCCTGCCCGGTCACCCGGACCGCGCCCGCCACCGGGAACGGCAGCCCGGTCTCCGTGGTGAACGCGGCCGGCAGGCCCGCTTCCCGCGCCGCCCGCGCCTCCGCCCGCAGCTCGTCCACGCGCGCCGGGTCCCGCACGTACGTGTACGCGTCCCGGGTCTCCCACTCGCAGGCGATGCCCAGCTCGGCCACCAGCGCCGCCGCGTGCTCGATCGCCTCCGACTGGGAGCGGGCGTACAGCCGGGCCCCCTCGGGGCCGCGGGTGCGCCGCAGCCGGTCGTAGACGAGGGTGTGCTGGGCCGTCAGCTTGGCGGTGGTGCAGCCGGTGACCCCGGCCGCCGCCCGCGCGGCCTCCAGCACCGCCACCCGCAGCCCGGCCCGGGTCAGCTCGTACGCGGTGCTCAGCCCGGCGATGCCCGCGCCGACGACGGCCACGTCGACGTCGAGGTCCTCGGCCAGGGCGGGACGGGGTGGCGCCGGTGCGGTCCGGAGCCAGTACGAGTCGGTGAGGTGCGGCTGCTCCTGCATGGCCGCCGGGTACCCATCCGCGCCTTCGGCGATCGCTCCCGAACCGAGTGAGGGCGTGGTGGCCTCACACGCACCCGCGCATGAGGCCACCACGCCCGTCCCTGCCGGCGGTGGGCGGCGGGCCGGCCCACCGGATGTCCGGCCCGCCGCCGCTTCCCGCCGTCAGGGAGTCCTGAGCCGCCCTGGGTCAGAGGGCCTTGTTGCTGCAGCCCATGGTCGAGCCGATGTGGGTCGCCTGCGCACCCGGGTCGCCCTCGCCGTTGAGCGCGTTGCCCAGCAGGCCGTTGAGGATGCCGACCTCGCCGAGCACGTCGAGGTTCAAGTCGTGGTCCTTGCAGTTGGAGCTCTGCATGACGTGCCACCCCCCCTTGTCGTGGTCATCGCCGTGTTCGTGCTCGTCGGCGAAGGCCGTGCCGGCGGTGACGAGCCCGACGGTGCTGAGGGCCGCGACGAGCACGGCAGCCCTGCGAAGTCTGTGCATGTCATCTCCATGACGTGAGTGTGTGGATGCGGTCTGCAACGAGGCGACCTCTTACAGTCACGGAGATTATGTGAAAATAGCCCAAAAATGGACAGCGACGCGCCGGTGTTTTCGATCCAGTACCGGGGCGCCAGCCCTGCCCAGTACCGGGGCGCTAGCCCTGCAACAGCCGCTCCCGGCATTCCGCCACGTCGAAGTCGGCCTTCGGATAGTGCGGGTCGAGTGCCAGCAGGTGCTCCAGCAGCAGACGGCTGATCGCCCAGTTCCGGTACCACTTGCGGTCCGCCGGCACCAGGTGCCAGGGCGCGTACGGCGCCGCGCAGCGCTCCAGGGCCAGCTCGTACGCCTCCTGGTAGGCGGGCCACAGGGTGCGCTCGTCGATGTCGCCGGGATCGAACTTCCAGTGCTTGTCCGGGCGGTCCAGGCGGCGCAGCAGCCGGCGCCGCTGCTCGTCGTAGGACACGTGCAGGAAGCATTTGATCACCGTCACGCCGTCCTCGGCGAGGGAACGCTCGAAGTCGTTGATGAGGCCGTAGCGGCTGCCGATCTCGGCGGGCCGGACCAGGTGCCGTACGCGGGCGATGAGGACGTCCTCGTAGTGCGAGCGGTCGAAGATGCCGATCTCGCCCGGCCCGGGCAGGGCGCGGCGCACCCGCCACAGGAAGTCGTGCCGCCGTTCCTCCTCGGTGGGTGCCTTGAACGCCTGGATCCGGCAGCCGGACGGGTTGAGATGGCCGATGACGTGCTTGACCGTGCCGCCCTTGCCGCTGGTGTCCATGCCCTGGAGCACCAGCAGCACCCGCCGCGGGTCCCCCGCCGTGCCCGCCGCCCACAGCCGCTCCTGAAGCCTCGCCAGGCGCTTGCCCATGCGGGCACTGTCGGCGAGCCCGGCCCGCTTCCCGCCCGGGGCGCCGGGAGTGGCCCGCGCGTCGTACCCGGCGAGCGCAACCGGCTCACCGGGCGGAAGGCGCAACAGTGCGCTGAGATCCTTCGCGCTTTCCTCCACCACGGCATGGTGCGCCCGGGCCCGCCGATCGCGCCAGCCGCGGCGCCCCGCGCAGTGATCAACGGGAGTAGCGCCCCGTCAGCGTCCCCGTCGCCAGCGTGTGGCCGGACAGGGCGCGCAGCAGGCCGGCGGCGGATGCGTCCGGGGCCAGGGAGAGGCGGCGATCGAGGGCGTAGACCGTCAGGACGTAGTGGTGCGGGCGGTTCCCGCGCGGCGGGCAGGGGCCGCCGTACCCGGTCCCGCCGAAGTCGTTGCGGCCTTCGGCCGCCCCCCGCGGCCGCTCCCCGGCGGACAGCTGCCGGGTGTGCGGGTCGATGTTCCACACCAGCCAGTGCGTGAACGGACCCCGCGGGGCGTCGAAGTCCCGCAGGAGCAGGGCCAGCGAGGCCGTGCCCGCGGGGACGGCGGTGAAGGCCAGCGGAGGGGAGACGTCCGCGCCGTCGCAGGTGTGCCGGCGGGGGACGGTGCCGTCGTCGGGGTAGGCCGCACTGGTCACCGTCAGCCGGGGGGAGGCGTCGGCGGAGGGCACGGCGGCCGGGCGGCCGCCGTGCCCGCAGCCCGTCACGAGGGCCGCCGCGGCCACGGCGATCACCCAGCTCCCGCGCATGGGCGGCAGGCTATCCGGAGCGGGGCTCGCCGTCACCGATCGACGCGGGCTGTTGCTGGTTGCCCCGCTCCAGGAAGTGCAGCAGCTCCACCGGGATGGGCAGGACCAGCGTGGAGTTCTTCTCGGCCGACACCGCCATCACCGTCTGCAGCAGCCGCAGCTGGAGCGCGGCGGGTGTGTCGGCCATCTGCTGGGCGGCCTCGGCCAGTTTCTTGGAGGCCTGGTACTCGGCGTCCGCGTTGATGATCCGGGCCCGGCGCTCCCGGTCCGCCTCGGCCTGACGCGCCATGGACCGCTTCATCGTGTCCGGCAGCGACACGTCCTTGATCTCCACCCGGTCGACCTGGACGCCCCAGCCGACGGCCGGGCTGTCGATCATCAGCTCCAGGCCCTGGTTCAGCTTCTCGCGGTTGGAGAGCAGATCGTCCAGGTCGCTCTTGCCGATGATCGACCTGAGGGACGTCTGGGCCATCTGCGACACCGCGAACTTGTAGTCCTCCACCTTCACCACAGCGCTCTCCGCGTCGACCACCCGGAAGTAGACGACCGCGTCCACGCGGACGGTGACGTTGTCCCGGGTGATGCCCTCCTGCGCGGGGATCGGCAGCGTCACGATCTGCATGTTGACCTTCTGCAGCCGGTCCACGAACGGGATGATCAGGGTCAGGCCCGGCGGCCGTACGTCACCCGCGACGCGCCCGAGCCGGAACAGCACACCCCGTTCGTACTGCTTGACGACCCGGGCCGCCATCGCCAGGTACACCAGACCGGCGCTGCCCGCCGCGGCGATCGTTCCCAGCAGTTCCTGGACCATGATGACCTCCAGATCGAGAGGCCTGTTCTGCCCGCTGCTGTAACGATATGCCAGTTATGCCGTACCAGGGAGCAGAGCCCCCCGGTACGGCCGCCTCGGGCCGCCCCAGGCCGTCTCAGCCCACCGGCGCCATCAGTTTCACCGGCTCCGTCCCCGCTGCGCTGTGCCGTTCCGCCCAGTTCTTCAGGGCCGTACGGCAGGCGTGGTCCAGGTGGTGCAGGCCGGACAGGTCGAGGCGGACCGGGCGGTCCTGGGGCAGCGACTCCAGGCTGTCCAGGATCTTCGGCAGCCGCAGGAAGGTCGCGTTGCCGGACAGCCGCGCGTCGACCGGACCCGCGCCCTTGTCGATGACCTCCAGCTTGATGTGCGAGGCCTCCCAGGCGGTCTTGACCACGGCCAGCGCGAGACCGATCAGCACGCCCTCGAACATGCTGACCGCCACGATCGAGACCGCCGTGACGGACAGGATCAGCGCCTCGCCCCGGTGCTCGCGCCACAGCACGGCCAGCGCCCGGACCGGGACCAGCTTGGCGCCGGAGTAGACCAGGATGCCCGCGAGCGCCGGGATCGGGATGTAGGCGAGCACGCCGGGCAGCAGCGCGGCGAACAGCAGCAGCCACACGCCGTGCAGGACACGGGAGGCCTTCGTACGGGCGCCCGCCTGGACGTTGGCCGCGCTGCGCACGATCACCGCGGTCATCGGCAGCGCGCCCAGCAGCCCGCACACCGTGTTGCCGGCGCCCTGGGCGACCAGTTCCCTGTCGTACTCGGTGCGCGGCCCGGAGTGCAGCCGGTCCACGGCCGCCGCGCTGAACAGCGACTCGGCGGACGCGATCAGGGTGAAGGCGACGACCGTGCCGAGCATCCCGACGCCCGCCAGCTCGCCGAACGCGCTGAGCGGCGGCGGCTGGACCGAGCCCAGCAGGCCCCGCACCTCCACCGTGGCCACCGGCAGGTCCAGCGCGAAGGCGGCCACCGTGGCGAGGCCCACCGCGGCCAGCGGGCCGGGCAGCGTGCGGACCTTCGCCGGGACGTGCTTCCACAGCAGCAGCACCGCGATCGTGCCCGCGCACACCGCGAGCGAGGCCACCGCCGTGCCGTCGCCGAGGGCGTCCAGGAACGCCCCGGGCAGCCCGGCGATCTTGCCGAGGCCGGAGCCGGGGGCCTTGGCCGCCAGCGCCGGGTACAACTGCCCGGCGATGAGCACGAGTCCGATGCCGGCCAGCATGCCCTCGACGACGGAGACCGAGATGGCGCGGAAGTAGCGGCCCAGCTTCAGCAGGCCCATCGCCACCTGGAGGAGTCCGGTGGCGAGCACGATCACGCCGAGCGCCGGGAGCCCGAACTCCTTGACCGCCTCGAAGACGAGCACGGTCATGCCGGCCGCCGGACCCGACACCTGCAGGCTGCTGCCACGCATCAGCCCGGTGACGAGACCGCCCACGATGCCGGTGACCAGGCCGAGTTCGGCCGGGACCCCGGAGGCGACGGCCACGCCCACGCACAGCGGCAGCGCGACCAGGAAGACGACGAGGGAGGCGGCGAAGTCCTGCCGCAGATAAGGGAATCGGGATATCGGGCTCTTGCTGTTCATCGGCGCGCTCACAGGGACTCGAAGGTGTCGGTCTGCGGGCGGTGCGTCCGTACGGTCCCGGTGTGCACCTCGTAGTACCAAGCGTGCAGCGCCAGTTGACCCGCTGCGACCCGGCGCTCGACGCACGGGTAGGAGCGCAGCCGCAGCAGCTGGGTCAGGACGTGGGCCTGCACGCCCTCGGCGACCTCCGGATCCTCGGCCGCGCCCGCCGGGCGCGGGGTGGCGTGCGCGAGCCAGTCGCGCACGGCGGGTACGGCGGTCAGGTCGTCGCCGCGCACCAGCGCGCCGACGGCGCCGCAGTGCGAGTGCCCGCAGACCACGATGTCGCGGACGCCGAGCACCTCCACGGCGTACTCGATGGTGGCCGCCTCGCTGGTGGGGTGCTGCGAGGTGTGGGGCGGCACGATGTTGCCCGCGGTGCGCAGCTCGAACAGCTCGCCGGGGCGGGCGCCCGTGATCAGGGCCGGGACGACCCGGGAATCGGAGCAGGTGATGAACAGCACCTGCGGGGACTGGCCTTCGGCGAGTTTGGCGAACTCCTCAGGGCGCTGTCCGAACGTACGGGCGTTGTCGATGAGGGGCTGCATGGCTGTGAGTTCCTCCTGGCGCGCCTGCACGGGCGCGTCGGACTTGAACGGCTTTGTGTGTGGGGGAATCGCAGAGAGTGAGCGCCGGTCAGCAGCGGAAGACCTGAAGCGCTGCCGGGGTGTGGGCTCCGGGGGTTCTCGCGGCGCGGTGGTACGGCGTGCCGGGCGTGTCCCCTGCTCCGGCACCGGACGCACGGCCGGGTATCAGCGGAGTCCGCTGGGCCCCGCCGGAGGCCGGGCCGCGGTGCCGGTCGCGGAGGTGCGGGGTGCCCATGGGGGCGCCCGAGCGGTTCGGGGCGCGGACCGAGTCCTTCTCCTCGGACACCGGCGGTACGGAGGACGGAATTCCGGACTCGGCCTTGGCCAGTGCCTGACTGGCCGTATGCGCGGGTGCGAAGACTCCCGCCGGAGCGAAGAACTGCAGCGCGAGCAGGAGTACGGCGAGGAGGGTCAAGCGGGTCCGGTGGGTCGTGCCTCGGAACATGCGCCCCCCTTCCGCCATCTCGCGCTTCTAGTACAGACCAAGCCTTGGTCAACGAATGGTCAAGAAGCACTTTAACCCTGCAAAGGCCTTTGCAGGGTTAACGGCGCGTTACGAACGCGAGAGAGCGTGAAAAGTGCCGGTCGCGTGGCCTGATCCAGCTCTTGACTAGGAGTTGACGAGACCCTTCGCGTCGCGGGCCAGCGCGGTGAGCCGGGAGATCGCGCGGAAGTACTTCTTGCGGTAGCCGCCGTTCAGCATCTCCTCGCTGAACAGCCTGTCGAACGGCAGTCCGGAGGCCAGCACGGGGACCTCGCGGTCGTAGAGCCGGTCCGCCAGCACCACGAGCCGCAGCGCGGTCGACTGGTCCGGCACCGGCCGGACATCGGTCAGGCACACCGCGCGCACCCCGTCGGTCAGCGCGCCGTACCGGCTCGGGTGGACCTTGGCCAGGTGCTCCAGCAGATGCGGGAAGTCGTCGAGCGAGGCGCCCGCGGTGGCGTAGGCCGCCTTCGTCACCTCTTCGTCGGTGAACGGCTTCGGCGCCTCGGGCAGACCGCGGTGGCGGTAGTCCTCGCCGTCGATGCGCAGGGTGCGGAAGTGGGCGGACAGGCCCTGTATCTCGCGCAGGAAGTCGGCGGCGGCGAACCGGCCCTCGCCGAGCTTGCCCGGCAGTGTGTTGGAGGTGGCGGCCAGCGCCACGCCGGCCTCGACCAGCTTGCCGAGCAGCGTCGACACGAGGACCGTGTCGCCCGGGTCGTCCAGTTCGAACTCGTCGATGCACAGCAGGCGGTGGCCGGAGAGCGTCCGCACGGTCTGCTGGAAGCCGAGGGCGCCGACCAGGTTGGTCACCTCCACGAAGGTGCCGAAGGCCTTGAGCGCGGGCTCGGCGGGGGTGGCGTGCCACAGGGAGGCCAGCAGATGCGTCTTGCCGACGCCGTAGCCGCCGTCCAGATAGACCCCGCGCGGGCCGGCCGGCACCTTGGGCGCCCTGGACCTGCCGAAGCCGAAGAAGCCGCGCCGGCCGGCGCCGGAGGCGTGCGCCCCGCCGAGCCCGGCCGCGAAGCCGTCGAGCACCTGCACGGCCTCGGTCTGGCTGGGCTGGTTCGGGTCCGGTATGTACGTCGAGAAGCGGACCGAGTCGAACCGCGGCGGCGGCACCATCTCGGCGACCAGCCGGTCCGCGGGGACGTGCGGCTCGCGGGCGCACAGGGAGAGGGGGCCCGCGTCGGTCAGAGGGCTGGATCCGGGGGCGGTGGTGGAGGACGACACGGTTATCCATGCTAAGCGCCGTGTCACACTGCACGACATGCGACGCCTGTTCCCTGTGACCGACGAAACAGCAGCCCGGGCCTTCGGCGGGGCCACCGAGGGCGAGGGGGTGAGCGGGGCCGGTGCGGCCGGGATGCCCGGAGTGCACGCCGGCAGCGCGCTCGTCGACCGGGAGTGGAGCCTCGCCGAGCTGGCCGCCGCCTATGCCTATCCGGAGCCCGTGCCGGGCGCTCCGAAGCCGTGGCTGCGGGCCAACATGGTCTCCTCGCTCGACGGCGCAGCTCAGCACGAAGGGCGCTCCCAGCCCATCTCCAGCGCCGCCGACATGCGCATCTTCGGCACGCTGCGGGCGCTCGCGGACGTGATCGTGGTGGGCGCGGAAACGGTACGCCAGGAGGGGTACCGCCCCGCACGCGCGCGTGCCGAGTTCGCCGACGCCCGGAAGGCCGCCGGACAGGCCCCGGCGCCGGTGATCGCGGTCGTCAGCGCGAGCCTGGAGCTGGACTTCTCGCTCCCGCTGTTCACCTCGCCGCTGGTGCCCACGCTGGTCCTGACCGGGGCCTCGGCCGCCCCCGACCGGGTCGCCGCCGCCGAGAAGGCCGGCGCCAGGGTGCTGATCGCCGGTGCGGGCAGGGGCGTCGAGCCCGCGCGCGCCGTCGCCGCCCTGGCCGGCCTCGGCCACACCCGGCTGCTCACCGAGGGCGGACCCCGGCTCCTCGGCCAGCTGATCGCCGACGAGGTGCTGGACGAGCTGTGCCTGACCCTCTCGCCCATGCTCACCGCGGGCGACGCGCAGCGCATCGCCGGGGGGCCGCCGGTCGCGGTGCCGCACCGGTTCGAACTCGCGTCCCTCCTGGAGGAGGCCGGATTCCTGTTCGGTCGTTACCGTCGGTCCTGAATCGGCGGAATGTACCGTTCCGGTTAGCTTCCGGCAGGCAGACTTAGTCCGGCACAACCCGTGCGATCGCGGGGCAGGATGGTTTCCGCAGGGGCCTTGCCGTGGCCCACGGAGGAGAAGAGGCGTTCGGTGTTCACAAGCGTTCTGATGATCGAGAAGGCCTTGACGTCCGCCGACGTGGAGTTCGTCACCACCTTGCACGGCGACGAGCCGGTCGCGTTCCACGTGCTCCTTCAGCCGCGCGGCGACCAGGCGGACCGCCTGCTGCGGGCCATCGACGACATCGCGCTCGGCGAACTGGACGAGGCGGTGCGCGAGCGGGAGACCCCCGAGGGTGAGGACGCCCGGAGCGTCGGCCGGCAGGCCCTGGACGTGTCGGTGCAGGCCCTGCGGGGCGCCGGGAGCCAGGCGGAGGGGCGGCTGGTCGAGGATCATCCGCTGGACGCGCTGAAGTCCCTCGTCGCCGAGGTGGACGCCGACGAGGTGATCGTACTGACCGACCCCCACTACGTGGAGGAGTTCTTCCACCGGGACTGGGCCTCGCGGGCCCGGCACAAGGTGGGCGTGCCGGTACTGAAGCTGTTCTCGCACAGCAAGGCGCCGTGACCACGGCTGTCCGAGAAGGCACGCGGCTCGGCATAGGCTAGGCCTGCTTCAGCCCGCACCGTAATCCTGGGGAGAACACATGGCACCCGGCCTTCCTACCGCCATGGACCGACCGCACTTCATCGGCATCGGCGGCGCCGGGATGTCGGGTATCGCCAAGATCCTCGCGCAGCGCGGGGCGAAGGTCGCCGGCAGCGACGCCAAGGAGTCGGCGACCGCCGAGGCGCTGCGGGCGCTCGGGGCCACCGTGCACATCGGGCACGCCGCGGAGCACCTCGCCGACGACGCGAGCTGTGTCGTGGTCTCCTCGGCGATCCGCCAGGACAACCCCGAGCTGGCTCGCGCGGCCGAGCTGGGCATCCCCGTGGTGCACCGCTCCGACGCCCTCGCCGCGCTGATGGAGGGGCTGCGCCCGATCGCCGTGGCCGGTACCCACGGCAAGACGACGACCACCTCGATGCTGGCCGTCTCCCTCACCGAGCTGGGCCTGAAACCGTCGTACGCCATCGGCGGCGACCTCGACGCACCGGGCTCCAACGCGCTCCACGGCGAGGGCGACGTCTTCGTCGCCGAGGCCGACGAAAGCGACCGCAGCTTCCACAAGTACGCGCCCGAGGTCGCCATCGTCCTCAACGTCGAGCTGGACCACCACGCCAACTACGCCTCGATGGACGAGATCTACGAGTCCTTCGAGACCTTCGCCGCGAAGATCGTCCCCGGCGGCACGCTGGTGATCTCCGCCGACCACGAGGGCGCGCGGGAGCTGAGCCGGCGGCTGGCCGGGACGGTGCGGACGGTGACGTACGGCGAGGCCGAGGACGCCGACGTGCGGGTGACCGCCGTCGTACCACAGGGGCTGAAGAGCCGGGTCACCGCGGTGCTGGACGGCCAGGAGCTGACCTTCACCGTCTCCGTGCCCGGCCGCCACTACGCCCTCAACGCCGTCGCCGCGCTCACCGCCGGCGCCGCACTCGGCATCCCGGCCGACGGACTGGCGCCCGCGCTCGCCGCCTACACCGGGGTCAAGCGCCGTCTCCAGCTCAAGGGCGAGGCCGCCGGCGTCCAGGTGATCGACTCCTACGCCCACCACCCCACCGAGATGACCGCCGACCTGGAGGCCATGCGCGCCGCCGCCGGCGACTCCCGCATCCTCGTCGTCTTCCAGCCGCACCTGTTCTCCCGCACCCAGGAGCTGGGCAAGGAGATGGGACAGGCCCTCGCCCTCGCCGACGCCTCGGTCGTGCTGGACATCTACCCGGCCCGCGAGGACCCGATCCCCGGCGTGACCAGCGAGCTGATCATCGAGGCCGCGCGCGCGGCGGGCGCCGACGTGACCGCCGTCCACGACAAGGCGGAGATCCCCGCCGTGATCGCGGGAATGGCGAAGCCCGGCGATCTGGTTCTCACCATGGGCGCGGGCGACGTGACCGACCTGGGCCCGCTGATCCTGGACCGCCTGTCGCAGTAAAGGGGCTGAAGCTCATGTCGTACGACGTCGAGAAGCCGGACGAGCAGTGGCGCGCGGAGCTGAACCCGGCCGAGTACGCCGTGCTGCGCCAGGCCGCCACCGAGCCGGCCTTCACCGGTGAGTACACGGACACCACGGCCAAGGGGGTCTACTCCTGTCGTGCCTGCGGCGCGGAACTGTTCACCTCGGACACCAAGTTCGCCTCGCACTGCGGCTGGCCGTCCTTCTACGACCCGAAGGACACCGACGCGGTGGAACTGGTCGAGGACCGCTCCCACGGAATGGTCCGCACCGAGGTCCGCTGCGCCCGCTGCGGCTCCCACCTCGGGCACGTCTTCGAGGGCGAGGGGTATCCGACCCCGACCGACCAGCGGTACTGCATCAACTCGATCTCCCTGCGGCTGACGCCCGCCGAAGGCTGACCGGCCGCCGCCGGTCGACGGCGCCGGCCCGGTCCGGACGAGGCTCGTGCCCCGTTCGCTCCGGTTTGAGATTCTGTGAGGGTGTTGGGTGTGGCGCGCTGGATCCAGTCCCGTCGCAGGCCTCCTCAGCCCGCCGGCTCAGTGGCATCGGGAAAGTCGGCGCAGGGCGCGGAGAGGGCGGAGGGTGTGCCGGCCGGTGACGTCGTGGTGACCGGCGCGCGGCTCGGCGTGTTGCGCGAGGCGCTCGCCGGGATCGGTACGACCCTCGACGAGGCCACCACCTGCGCCGAGCTGACCAGGGTCGCCGTACGGCTGGCCGGCGGAACGGCAGCCGTGATGCGCCTGACCGGCCAGGCCGTCTCCGGGTACGAGGCGGTCACCGGGGACGCCGATGCGCTGCCCGACGCCGGGTGGGCCGCCGCGGTGGCCCGCGAGGCGGCCGTACCGGCGCTCGGCGCGCAGCCGGAGCCATGGCGGGAGCACACGGGCGGCGCGGGCACCGCGACCGCCCTGTGCGCGCCGCTGATCAGCGGAGACGACGCGTACGGCGTCCTGGTATGGGCGCGCTCCGGGCCGCCGCCCCCGCACCGCGCGGAGGCCGAGCTGCTCAGCCTGCTCGCCGAGCGCGCCGCCTCCCACATCCGGCACGCGCGCGACTACGCGAGCGTCAACCGCACCGCCGGCGACCTGCAGCGCGCCCTGCTCTCCGAGCCCGGCCGCCCGCACCCCAACCTCGACATCGCCCTGCGCTATCTGCCGGCCGGCGGCGGCGTCCTGGTCGGCGGCGACTGGTGCGAGACCGTACGGCTGCACTTCGGGCGGACCCTGCTGGTCGTCGGCGACGTCATGGGACACGGCCTGGAGGCCGCCGTCGACATGAACGTCTACCGCTCCTCCCTGCGCTACATCGCCTCCGCCGATCTGCCTCCGCACCGGGTGCTGCGGCAGATGGACGACATCGCCTCCCGGGAGGCGGAGCTGCGGCCCGCCACATGTCTGCTCGCCCGGGTCGACCCGGGGCGCCGGCAGGTCACGCTGGCCAGCGCCGGGCATCTGCCGCCCGCGCTCATCACCTGCGACGGCGAGGCCTCGATCGTGCCCGTCCCGGTCGGACCACCGCTGGGGACCGGACTGGGCGGATACGAGTCCACCACCCAGCGGCTGGAACCCGGCCAGACGCTCGTTCTGTTCACCGACGGGCTCGTGGAACGCCGCGGCGAGGACATCGACCGCTCACTCGCCCGGCTGTCCGCCGTCCGCTTCCCTGTCGGGGGCCCGCTCGACGACGTCCTGGACACCATCCTCGGCCAACTGGACGCGCGGCACGCGGAGGACGACGTCGCCGCGCTGGCCGCCCGGCCCGTCACTCGCCGCCAGAACACTGAAACACTCGCCGTCTAGACTCTTCCCGCAACGGCCTGCGCATCGACGACCGTGGCCGGAAGCGGGCGGAAATCCGCCAAACCGGAAGGGCGCTCGGCGTTTTGATACGGATAGACTCAGTCACGAAGCGGTATCCGGACGGCACCGTCGCGGTCGACCGGCTGTCGCTGGAGATACCGGACCGCGCGATCACCGTCCTCGTCGGGCCCTCCGGCTGCGGCAAGACGACCACCCTGCGGATGATCAACCGCATGGTGGAGCCCACCGAGGGCAGCATCCTCCTCGACGGCACGGACATCCGGCAGCAACCGGTCAACACCCTCCGCCGCTCGATGGGTTACGTCATCCAGAACGCCGGCCTCTTCCAGCACCGCACCATCGTCGACAACATCGCCACCGTGCCCCGCCTCCTCGGCCAGTCCAGACAGCAGGCCCGGCAACGGGCGGCCGAGCTGATGGAGCGCGTGGGGCTCGACGCCGCACTCGCCAAGCGGTACCCCTACCAGCTCTCCGGCGGCCAGCAGCAGCGCGTCGGCGTCGCCCGGGCACTCGCCGCCGATCCGCCGGTGCTGCTGATGGACGAGCCGTTCTCCGCCGTCGACCCCGTGGTACGCAAGGGACTTCAGGACGAACTGCTCCGCATCCAGGAGGAGTTGGGCAAGACCATCGTCTTCGTCACGCATGACATCGACGAGGCGATCAAGCTCGGCACGATGGTCGCCGTGCTGCGCACCGGCGGCCGGCTCGCCCAGTTCGCGCCGCCCGCCGAACTGCTCAGCGCGCCCGCCGACGCCTTCGTGGAGGACTTCCTCGGTGCCGACCGCGGCATCCGCCGGCTGTCCTTCTTCCCGTCCGCCGGACTGGAGTTGCAGACCGCGCCCGTGGTGGCCGTCGACGCCGACGCCGCGTCCCTCGCCTCCCTCGTCTCCCGCGCCGACGCCCCCTATCTCCTCGTCACCGACCCCGACGGCAGGCCGCTCGGCTGGAGCGAGCCGGACCGGCTCACCTCCGGCACCATCGACCGGGAGCACCTCATCGACCACGGGCGGCCGTTCGTACCCGGCACCGACTCGCTGCGCACCGCGCTCGACGGGGCGGTGCTCTCCCCGACGGGCTGGGCCGTCGCGGTGGACGGCGAGGGACGCGCGGTCGGCGTCGTGTCCCAGCAGGTCATCGGCGAGGCCATCCGCGCCGCGCACAGCCGGGTGGCGGACGGGGCAGAGGTGAAGGCCACACGATGAACGGCTTCTTCGACCTGCCGAGCGACCTCCAGCACAGCTACCTCGGCCTCGTCGGCCTGCACCTGCGCGAGGCGCTGATCCCGGTGCTGGCCGGCCTGGTCATCTCGCTGCCCGTCGCCCAGCTGTGCGTGCGCTTCCGCTGGGTCTACCCGCCCGTCCTCGGCATCACCACCGTCCTCTACGCCATCCCGTCCCTGGCCTTCTTCGTCGTGCTCATCGACTACTTCGGGCAGAGCGAGACGACGGTGATGGTCCCGCTGGCGCTCTACAGCCTGGTGGTGCTCGTCCCCGCGATCGTGGACGGCGTCCGCTCGGTGCCGCAGGAGACCCTGGCCGCCGCCGAGGCCATGGGGCTCGGACCGGTACGCCGCTACTTCCAGGTGCAGTTGCCCATCGCCGTTCCCGCGATCATCGCGGGCCTCAGGGTGGCGACCGTGTCGAGCATCTCCCTCGTCAGCGTCGGCATGCTCATCGGAAACCAGGGTGCCCTCGGCAACATGCTCTACGACGCCCAGACCTACCACCGGCCCGCCCTGGCCGTGAACTCCGTCCTGACCATCGCCGTGCTCGGCATCCTCGCCGACGCCGTGCTGGTCCTGGTCCGCATCCTGCTCACCCCCTGGATGCCGCGGAAGGGAGCCGCCCGGTGAACGTCCTCGACTTCGCCCGCGCCTTCTTCACCGACAGCGCCCACTGGCACGGCTACGACGGCATCCCCACCCGGTTCGCCGAACACCTCAGGTTCTCCCTGGAAGCCCTGCTGATCGCCGCCGCGATCGGACTGCCCGTCGGGCTGCTCACCGGACACTACGGACGGGGCGGCAACGCCCTCGCCCTGATCGCCACGGCGGGCCGGGCCCTGCCCAGCTTCGGTCTGCTGGTCCTGATGTTCCTCTGGATCGGCTTCGGTCTGCTGCCGGTGATGATCCCGCTGGTCGTGCTCGCCGTACCGCCGATCCTGGTCACCACCTACGAGGCGATGCGTTCCGTCGACCCCTCGCCGGTGGACGCCGCCCGGGGCATGGGCATGTCCGAGGCGCGAGTGCTGTTCCAGGTGGAGGTGCCGGTCGCGCTGCCGCTGATCCTCAGCGGCCTGCGCACGGCGGCCATCCAGATCGTCTCCACCGCCACCATCGCCGCCTACGTCAGCCTCGGCGGCCTCGGCCGGTACATCATCGACGGCCTCTACCAGAGGAACTACGAGAAGGTCGTCGGCGGCGCCACGCTGGTCGCCGGACTCGCCCTGGCCACCCTGGTGGTGTTCTGGGCGGCAGCGCGGCTCACCGTGTCACCGGGGGTGCGCCGGAGCGGCTGACGGCAGCCGGCTGGTCCGCGCGCACAACTGGCCGCAGATCGAAGCCGATCGGTGATCTGCGACGCTTGACTGATCGAGACGCGGCTGGATTGGATCGGTGAGTGACTTCCACCAACCGCATCAGCAGGTCCATCCGGAGGAACCGAGGCGCGGCGGTGGTCGCCCTCGCGGCGGCGACGGCTCTGCTGGCGGGCTGTTCCTCCAAGGGCCACGACTCCAACCCCCTGACCGACGACGGCAAGCCGAGCGACGGCACCGTCGTCGTCGGCTCCAACAACTTCCCCGAGAGCACCCTGCTCGCCGACATCTACGGCGAGGCCCTCAAGGCCAAGGGCATCAAGGTGGCCTACAAGCCGAACATCGGCAGCCGCGAGACCACCTACGGGCTGATCAAGAACGGCTCCCTCTCGGTACTGCCCGAGTACAACGGCGCCCTGCTGGCCTACCTCGACGCGAAGGCGGCGCCGAAGACGGCCGAGGCCACCACCGCGGCCATCGAGGCCAAGCTGGGTTCCGGGCTGACCCTGCTGAAGCCCTCGGCGGCGCAGTCCAAGGACTCGGTCACGGTCAACGCGGCCACCGCGAAGAAGTACCACCTCACCGGCAAGTCGTCCATCGCCGACCTGAAGGACATCGCCAAGGACCTGGTCATGGGCGCCTCACCGGAGTTCCAGGCCCGGCACCAGGGCCTCGTGGGCCTGAAGTCCGTCTACGGACTGGACTTCAAGTCGTTCCGGGCGCTGGACGCGGGCGGCCCGCTCACCCAGGCGGCGCTGAAGAAGGACGCCGTGCAGGCCGCGGACATCTTCACCACCGACCCGACCATCTCCAAGGAGAAGTTCGTCGTCCTGCAGGACCCGAAGAACCTCTTCGGCTTCGAGAACGTGCAGCCGCTCGTCCGCCGGGGCGCCCTGCCGAAGAAGGGCGTCGACGCGCTCAACGCGGTCTCGGCCAAGCTCGACACGGCGACTCTGCTGGAGCTCGACACCCAGGTCCAGGCCCAGCACAAGGACGCGTTGGACGTGGCCAAGGCCTGGCTGCGGTCCGCCGGCCTCGCCTGACGCCCGGACTGTGTCCGCCTGTGGGATTCCTTCAGGAGCGGTGGTGCTGATGGAAGAAATCCGCAAGCACACCGCTCCTGCTGGAGCCCGCCTCCCCTGATCTCTCACGCTGGCCCGGGGCCGGTCGCCGGTCCCCTCGGCAAGCGTGAGAGGAATCCCATGATCACGGAACGCGTGGCTGCCGCCACTCCCCGGCGCGGGCGCTGGCCCGGCCTGGCCGCCCTGCTGCTCGGCGAGGCGATGAACCTGCTGGACGCGACCGTCGTACAGGTGGCCGCACCGGCCGTCCACGCCGACCTGGGCGGGCCGGTCTCGGACGTGCAGTGGTTCGGCGCCGCCTACACCCTGCCGTTCGCCGTGCTGCTGATCACCGGCGGGCGGCTCGGGGACATCGCGGGCCGGCGCCGGATGTTCGTCCTCGGCGTCACGGTGTTCACGGCGGCGTCCGTCGCCTGCGCCCTGGCGCCGTCACCGGGGCTGCTCATCGCCTTCCGGGCCGTACAGGGTGCCGCGGCGGCGCTGATCATCCCGCAGACCATCGGGCTGATCAAGGCGATGTTCTCGGGGGAGGAGACGGCGAAGGCGCTGGGCAGCATCGGACCGGTGATGGGCCTCGCCGCCGTCTGCGGACCCGTCGTCGGCGGTGTGCTGACGCATGCCGATCTGTTCGGCTCGTCCTGGCGGTCCGCGTTCCTGGTGAACGTGCCGGTGGCCGCCGTGGTCCTCGCCCTCGCCCGGAACCTGCCGGAGAACCGCGCCCCGCACCGCCCGGCCCTCGACTGGCCCGGCACCGCCCTGGCGGCGCTCGGCACCGGACTCCTGGTGTACCCGCTGATCGGCGGCGACCTCCGTCAACTCGCCGTCGTCGACTGGCTTTTGCTCGGCGGCGGAGTGCTCGTGCTCACCGGCTTCGCCCGCCACCAGCGGCGCACGGCCCGGCCCCTGGTGGAGCCCAGCCTGTTCACCCACCGCGGCTTCCCGGCCGCTCTCGTCACCTCCACCGCCTTCTTCGCGGTGACCAACGGGCTGACCGTCGTGGTCGTCCTCCAGCTCCAACTGGACGCGGGCACAGGCGTTCTGGCGTCCGGACTGAGCCTGCTGCCGTGGTCCGCGGGGCTCGCCCTCGCCTCCTGGTGGGCCGGCTCGCGGCTGGTACGGCGGTACGGCCGCCGGGTCATGCCGTACGGGCTCGGGGCGCTGCTGGCCGGACTGCTCGCCGCCGTGGCCGCGTACCGGACGACCACGCCGGGGCACTACCCGGCCGCGCTGCTGCCCGCCCTCGCCCTCGTCGGCCTCGGCGCCGGCCTGTTCACGCCCGCCTTCTTCACCCTCGCCCTGCGTCCCCTGCGCCCGCACGAGGTCGGCTCGGCGGCCGGGCTGCTCAACGCGGTGCAGCAACTCGGGGCGACACTGGGGGTGGCGGTGCTGGGGAGTGTGTACCTGGCGGGGAAGGGCCTTGGTGCGGCGCAGGCGGCTTGCTGGGCGGCGGTGGTGCTGCTGGCCGTGGCCTGGGCGGCGAGCGGAAGGGTCGGTGCGGGGGAGGGGCCCGCAGCTGCGGCGCGACGCGGACGCGGCTGACCGCAGCTCCCTGAGGGGGCGCGGGGAACCGCGCGACCAGCCGCCCACGCACCCGCGGCCGCATACGGTCTCAACCGGCCCGGTGGGTAGGCACCGTCCCCCGGAGTCGCGGGCGAGCCGAATCCGTCAGTACCGGACTCGCCGCCTTGAGCGTACGCAGCACCGGGCTGGTCTCCAGCGCGTCGATCTCCCGCAGTGCACCGAGCCGCCCCGTGAGATATCGGTGCAGGTCGGCCGGGTCGCGGCACAGGGCCTGGGCGACCAGGTTGGTGCGGCCGGTGGTCGCGGCGACGAAGGCCAGCTCGTCATGGCCGGCCAGGGCGAACGCGACCTTCTCCTGGTCCGCCGGCCGCACCGACAGCCACAGCAGGGCCCGGGTCCGGACGCCGAAGAGCCCGGCATCCACCTCCACGTCGAAGAACAGCGCGCCCGCCGCGCGCAGTTCGGCCAGCCGCCGGGACACCGTCGCGGGCGACCAGCCGGTCACCCGGGCCAGCTCCCCCTGTCCGGCCCGCCCGTCCCGCTCCAGCGCGGCCAGCAACTCGCCGTCCTCCGGGCGCGGTTGCCGTACGCCCTCCGCGTTCTCCCGGTACTCCAGTGCGGCCCGCTGCTGCTCGTCCAGGGCCTGGGCGCTGCGCCGCCAGTTGGCGGGGCCGCCCACGTAGGTGTGCAGCAGACAGTGCGCCGAGACGGCGGTGATGCCCCCGGTGCGCGGGACGTCGTGGAGCAGGAGGGAGCCGGGGGAGGCGTCCTCGGCCGGGGCGTGGATCACCGCCGTGATCTCCGTGCCCCCCGACGTCAGCTTCACCCAGGAGGTGTCCGGCCGCCGCACCAGCGCCCCGGCGATGTCCTGCGCCGAGCGTGCCGTCGCCGTCAGCCGGACCAGCCACTGGGTGCGGCCCGCACGGCCCGGATCGGCGAGGCCGACCACGCGCAGCCCGGCCTCCGTGCGCAGCCGGCGGTAGCGGCGGGCCACGGTCTGCGCCGAGACACCGAGCACCTCGGCGATCCTGCTGAACGGCGCCCGGCCGTCCAGGTGCAGGGCGTGGATGAGGGCACGGTCGAGATCGTCGAGCATGCCCCCATCCTGCCCGCAACAACGCCCGTACGGTTCAGAGGTCGAACTCGTGCGGCGGCAGGTCCAGCGTGTAGCACGCCTCGCGCACCACGGCCTGCTCCGTCTTGTCGAAGTCGCCGTCCGCGCCGCCGATCACGATGCCGATCTGGACCACGGCCCGCGCCTCGGCCGGCTTCTTCTTCGCCTTGGCGATCTCCTGCAGCACGCTCACCTTGCCGAAGTCGAAGTCGGTCGTCAGTTTGTTCAGGTTCTCCTCGAAGCGGCGCCTGAGGTCGTCCGCCGGGAAGTTCTGCAGCACCTCGTTCGTCGCGATGAGCTGGGCCACCCGCTGCCGCTCCGAGGGGTCCACGGTCCCGTCGGCGGCGGCCACGAGCGCGCACATCGCCATGCTCGCGTCGCGGAACGCGCCGCTCTTCAGGTCGTTCTTCTTCGCCACCAACTGCGTCTGCATCTGCGACGCGGACTCCTTGACGCGGTCCCACAGGGCCATGCGCACTCCTCATGTCATCAGCCGGGTGCTCCCGGGGCACACCGGCGGAAACTTCTACAACACCGTAGAAACTCATGGGACGGCCGGGAAGTTCCCGGTACGCTCCGGCTCTCGCCGCGGCGAGGATCCACCAGCCCTGGTGGGGCCTGCGGCGTGTGCGCGGGGCGGCCGGCGCGGGTAGCCCTCGGTGTGCCTCTCGCCGTGTCGGCCGGACACTGCGTGCACCGTACGCCGCCGCACTGTCAGGCGGCCGTGCCCTCCACCCCTCCGCCCGTTGCCTCCCTCGACTGCTTCCGGCGGGTGCGGCGGCCGGCGCGCGGCTCCTGGTCGGGGAGCCAGCCGAAGGTGAGGCAGCTGCCGGTGATGCCCAGCAGGAGGCCGACGAAGAAGCCGCCGAGGTTGGAGGTGACCCAGGTGCCGAGCGAGACCAGGACGCCGGTGAGGGAGTAGAACAGCCGCTGCGCGGGGTTGAAGAGGACCAGCAGGCCCAGCAGCCCCAGCAGTGTCGGCAGCAGGTAGCCGGCCAGCCCCTGCATGCCGATGTGCGTCACGACCTTCAGCGAGGCCTTCTCGGTGAGCAGGATCTCCCCGCCGGCCAGGGCGAGCAGCAGCCCGCCCCAGAACGGCCGACGGGCCCGCCAGCCACGGAAGGCGGCTCGCGCGCCCCGACGTGGACGGCCGGTCACCGCGGTCAGCAACCCGAGCTGCTGAAACGCAGCTTGAGGCCGGGAAGCCTGAACACGCCAGCGGTCGTCGCGTAGTTGGTCTGCCGCAGATTGCCGATGTGCACGGTGTCGGCCTGCTGGCTGAAGACGCCGATCGGCCCCTTCGCGTTCGCCTTGTTCAATGTGCTGGCGTCGTTGCCGATCTCGATGTTCTTGAATGCCGCGTTGCCGGACAGCTTCGTGGAATCGGTGGTGAGGTCGCTCGCGGTCACCTTGTGCGCACCGCTTCCCGCCGTGATCAGCAGATTGGTGCCGCCGAGGTCGACGCTCTGGCACAGTTTGGTGAGCGTGGCCTTCTTGATCGCGGAGGTCACCACCAGTACCTGACCGCCGCTGTCCCCGGCGTTCGGGCTGCCGTCCGCCATGGTGTCCAGGCCGCCGAACTGCTCGAAACCGGTTCCGTTGAGTTCCGTCGCGGTGACCGTGAACGGCATGCCGGAGATCGCGAACTGCACGCCCAGCGCCCCCTGTGCGGTGAGCACCGCCAGACCGGCGGCGACGAGCGTGGCGGGCACCGCCATCACAGCGGCCCGGCGGGCCCGGACCCGCCCCCGTCTCTCGGTGACCCCGGCGGCCGTGGCCTGCTGCTCTGCGGACGGTGAACCGCTTCCCGGGTTCTCGGGGGTGTTTCCGGCGGACGGGACGTCCGGGGACGAGGCCATGTCTGCTCCCATGGGCATGGATCAATGCGGGTTGGGCTTCAGCGGCGCGGTGTCCTGGCGCGGACAGCGACTGCCGCGTACGCCTCCTCGCATCCCGACGGGGCAAGGGCTTTCTCGTTACGCGGCAGTAGCCTGCGAGGAAGTTACCGCCGGTTACTTTGAAGGGTCAAGGGAGTTGTGAAAAAAGGGTGTCGGATGTGCGCGAGGCGCGACCGCACATCACAACTACCCCTGGACGCCTTGACGTTGACAGCTCATCAGGTCTACAACTTCCCCTGTTTCACGGATCCGTGGCGCCGGATCCGCCGGGCGGCACCGGCCGCGTCCCCGGCCGTCTCAGCCGGCCGCTCACCTCAGTCCGGGGAAACCGTTTACATCGGTGCGGCGGCGCACGGTCAACCCCCCTGGTCGTGCCCGCCCGTTCCCGGCTGTCGCCGGCTGGTCGGCGCCGGACCGGCCGAAGGCCTTCCCCCGGGCCTTCGGCCGGTGTCCGGGGCCCGCGGCCGGTGCCCGGGCTGCCGCCGTCGCCGGTCCGTCGCGTACGGAGAAGGCGCTACGGCCCTGCGCCGGCGGCACCGCGCACACCACCCGCGCCCCCTTCACCGCGCCCGTGAAAGCGGCGTCACCCGCCACCCCCCAACCCACCTCACCCGGACCCCACCCAGGAAAGAGGCACCCGCATGCGTACCCGACCCCTCCTCGCCCTCGCCGGCACCGCCACCGCACTCGCCCTCGCGGTGGCCGCCCCCGCCTCCGCCGACGGCAGCGCCGTTCTCACCACCGGCGGTGCGGGCGGCTCCGCCGTGGCGACCGGCGACACCCTCACCGCCCCCCTGGCCTCCGGCACTTCCGCGACGCTCTACTCCAGCGCGACCGGCACCAGCGGCGTCACATGCACGTCCTCCCAGTTCACCGCCACGGTCACCGGCAACCCGACCGCCCCCGGCACGGCCACCGAGTCCGTCACCGGGCACACCTTCGACCCCGCCTCCTGCACCAGCAACGTCACCGGCGTCACCGGCGTCAGCGGCATCACCGTCGACCACCTGCCCTACACGGCGACCGTCGCCTCCGACGGCACCCTCACCGTGTCGCCCGCGAGCGGGTCCACCATCCAGACCACGGTCAAGCTGCGCACCCTGCTGGGCACCATCACATGCGTCTACCAGGCGCCCAGCCTGACCGGGAAGACCGGCAACACCGACAGCAGCATCAGCTTCACCAACCAGAAGTTCACCAAGTCCTCCGGTTCGTCGCTGTGTTTCGCAAACGGTTACTTCACCGCCGAGTACGCCCCCGTGACGGACGGCGGTGCCCGGGTCTACGTCAACTGAGCCACAACAGCGGGTAGTGCGGCGGCGTCTCAGCCCTTCGCGCCCGCACCCGCGGTCCCCTTCTCTGTGAACACCGCGCCGGACACGAGCAGGAGGTGTCCGGCGCGGTGTTGTGTTCTGCCCCGGACGGTGTACAGGATCCGACATCACGTGAACCGGCGCGCCGGACCGGCGCATCGGGCAGTCAGGGGCGCGAAAGCACCGACCGGTTGGGATGTTTCACGCCTGCTTCCAGACCCCGTTGAGGAGCCGGCCGTCGGCCTCGTATCGTGGCGATCATGGGATCCGGCACTCGCCGCCCCACGGCCGCCGAGGGCGGTCGGGCAACGAAGGGGGGCGCCGTTCTGGTCTCGTCCGTTCACGGACCGCCGGGGAACCGCCCGCAGCCGGACGCGTCGGTGACACGTGTCGCGCCCTCGGCCCTGCCGGCCCGGACTCTCGCTGCTCATGGGTGAGTTATCGTGTGCAAGGGGTTAAAAACAAACCGCATGTCCCGTTCGTTCGAGTCGCGAGGAGGGGTTCCAGGATGGCGAGGCAGTTACGCGCCGAGCAGACCCGGGCCACGATCATCACGGCCGCCGCCGATCTGTTCGACCGGCAGGGCTACGAGGCCACCAGCCTGAGCGACATCGTCGCACACGCGAAGGTCACCAAGGGCGCCCTGTACTTCCACTTCGCCGCCAAGGAGGACCTCGCCCACGCCATACTCGAACTCAACGCCCGGGCCGCCCGGAAGCTCGTCGCCGAGGTCGAAAGCCGCGGCTACTCCTCGCTGGAGGCCCTGATGCGCATCACCTTCGGGGTCGCCCGGCTCGCTGTGGAGGACCCGGTGCCGCGCGCCGCGCTGCGCCTCGCCACCGCCGGCGTCGCCGTACGGCCGCCGCTGCGGCACCCGTTCACCGAGTGGCTGGACTTCGCGACCCGGAAGTTCACCGCGGCCGTCAGAGAGGCCGATGTGCACAGCGACCTCGACATCGGCGTCGTCGCGCACTCCCTCGTCTCCTTCTTCGTCGGCACCCGGGTGGCCGGCCGCTCGCTCGAACCGGCCGGACGGCTTCCGCGCCGGGTCGCAGAGATGTGGCACCTCCTGATCCGGGGCCTGGTCCCGGTGCACCGCCGCCCCCGCTACGTCACCCTCGCCACGCAGCTGGAGCGGGAGACCAGAACCGCCTGACGCCCGCGCTACGGTGACGGACATGCCCGACACCCCGTTCGCACCCGTGATCCTCGGCAATGAACCCGGCTCGTTCCCGCACAGCGTGCTGGCCGAACGCCACCCCGCGATCATCCGCCGGGTACGGGACGCCTTTCCGTACGGCCCCCGGCAGCAGCGGGCGCTGGACGAGCTGCTGAAGAGCTGCACACAGGGCACGGTCGAGCCGCTGCCCGCCGATGCCCCGGACCTGGACCGGTGGCAGGAGTGGGGCCTGTCCGGGTGCGCCGGACGCTCCTGGTACGACGTGCCGTGGCTGTGGTCCGAGAGCTACTTCTACCGCCGGCTGCTCGACGCCGTCGGCTGGGTCGGCCCCGGCGCCTGGCAGGGCATCGACCCCTTCCGCCCGTTCAAACGCGCCGAACTCGACGCACCGGAGACCGACGAGGAACTGGCCGCGCTGGACGTCCTGCCCGGTCTGCCCGAGGAGGAGCGGGCGCGCGCCCTGCTGCACGGCTCGCTGTGGGGCAACCGCGCCGACCTCGGCTTCCGGCTCTCCGTCGAGGGCGACGAGGGGGCCGAGGGTGGCCAGGGTGCCGAGGGCACCGTGATCAGGGATTCGGTCCCCGCACTGGTCGCCGACGACAGCGCCGCCCTGTGGTCGCTGCTGCCACCCGGAGGCGCGGCCACGCTCGTCCTGGTCGCCGACAACGCGGGCCGCGAACTCGTCCCGGACCTGCTGCTGATCGCCCACCTCCTGGCCGAGGGCCGGGCGGCGCGGGCGGTGCTGCACGTCAAGCCGTACCCGTACTACGTCTCCGACGCCACGACCGCCGACGTCGTCGACGCGCTGCACCGGCTGCGCACCGCCTCCGGCGCGGCCGTCGAGTACGCGCGCGTGCTCTGGTCGGCGATGGCCGACGGCCGCCTCACCGTGCGCGCCCACCCGTTCTCGTGCGCTCCGCTGCCGTATGCGGAGATGCCGGACGACCTGCGCGCCGAGTTCGCCGCGGCCACGCTGACCGTCTTCAAGGGCGACCTCAACTACCGGCGTCTGGTGGGCGACCGACTGTGGCCGCCGACCACGCCCTTCCGGGAGACCACCGCCTACTTCCCCGGCCCGGTCGCCGCGCTGCGCACCCTGAAGTCCGATGTGATCACCGGCCTGTCCGCGGCGACCGAGGCCGCGCTGGTGGCGACCGAGGGCCGGCGCTGGCGCACCAGCGGTACGCATGCGCTGATCCAGACCGACGCCGGGTGACGGGCGTTCCCGACGGTCAAGCGGCGTGGACCCGGAGTGACTTGACGCCGTTGATGAAGTTGGACACGAGCCGCTCGGCCGGTCCGGCGAGCCGCGGCTCGGGAAGTGCGCCCAGCACCTCGTCGTAGAGCAGCCGTAGCTGGAGCCGTGCGAAATGGGCGCCCAGGCACACATGCGGGCCGTCGCCGAAGGACACGTGCGGGTTGGGTGAGCGGGTCAGGTCGAGCCGGGCGGGATCGGTGAAGACCCGCTCGTCCCGGTTGGCCGAGGCGTGGAAGACCACGACCTTGTCACCGGCCCGGATCCGTCGCCCCGCCAGCTCGGTGTCCCGGACGGCGGTCCGGCGGAAGGTCAGTACGGGCGGGTGCCAGCGCAACAACTCCTCGACGGCGGTGGGAAGTGGGACCTTCCCCCTGCGCAGAGCCCGGTACGCCTCGGGGTGTTCCGCCAGTGCCAGCAGTCCGCCGGGGGCCGCGCTGCGCACCGTGTCGTTGCCGGCGACGGTGAGCAGGAAGAAGAACATCTCCAGTTCGGGGTCGGTGAGTTCGGCGTCGGCCGCGAGGGTGGTCATGACGTCGTCCGCCGGGTGGCGCCGCTTGTGTGCGGCCAGGTGACGCGCATAGCCGAACATGTCCTTCAGCATGGCCGGGGAGCGGGGGTTGACCGGCTCGCCCCTCTCGTCCAGTACGGGGGGACCGGCCTCGCCCGGGTCCTGGTAGCCGATGACCCGCTGCGTCCAGTGCAGCAGCAGCCGCCGGTCGCTCTCCGGGACGCCCAGCAGGTCCGCCAGGTTGAGGAGGGCGTACTCGTCGGTGACGGAGGCCACCAGATCGACTGTGCCGTCGCCGTCCCGCGCCTGCTGTACCGCCCCGGCGAGCAGGATCCGCGCCCGCTCCCGGGCCAGCGCCGCGAACCGCTCGACCCGGCCCGGTGTGAACGCCCGGCTCACCAGTCGACGCAACCGTCCGTGCTCCGGCGGATCCTGATTGAGCATCATGTGACGGATGAACGGCAGGTCCTCCGGGTCCGGGTCGCGGATCTGGGTCGCGCCGAGGTGGGAGGAGTACGTCGTGGCGTCCCTCAGCACCCGGACGACGTCCGTGTGCCGGGTCACCGCCCAGAACCCCGGCCCGGCCGGCCAGCCCAGCACCTGCGGCTCCTGCTGCCAGGCGACCGGATGGTGGTCGCGCAGCACGCGGTAGTCGTCATGGGGCACACCGGCGGCGTACCGGCGCGGATCGAACACATCGGGCACCGGCGGCACCTCACTCTCCCTCACGCCGCCCCGCCCTCACTACCCGCAACCGCGCCCCCGGCCGCCCGCCCCCGACTGCCGCCTTGCTCGACCCCCACCGTCCCTTCACCGACGACCCGGCCCTCACCACCCCGGTGACCTCCGGCACCCGCGCGCGCATCGGGGGCCTGACGCCCTTGGCCATCCGCGCGCCCTGTGCCGACGGCGCGGCTTGCCCCGGTCCGCTGATCTTCGGTGTCCGCGTGTCCTTCGCCGACCGCACGGCCCCAGCCGACCGCACGGCCCTTGCTGACCGCGCGACCCTCCCCGACCCCGTGCCCTTCCCCAACCTGGCCCCCCTCGCCGATCCCCCGTCCCTCGCCGTCCGCGCGGCCCTCGCCCCCCACCGCCCCGTCGCCGTCCGCGCGCAGGAAGTCCTCCACTGTGCGGACGAGTTCCAGTGGGCACTCGTCCATCGCGTAGTGCCCGGCGGACGGCAGTGTCACGAGTTCGGCGCGTGGATACCAGGTCATCCAGGTCTGCCGCATGACCTCGGGCGACAGGGCCGGGTCGAGTGCGCCGACGACGGCCAGGGCGGGGACCTCGCTGCCCCGGACGTCGGTGTGGAAGTCGTCGCCCGCCCACGAGTCCAGCCAGGCCCGGAACGCCTGCGCGTCGCTGCGCTCCAGCGAACGGGCGACCATCCGGTCCAGCCAGGCGGCGGGGCGCCGGCCCCCGGTGGTGACGTCGATGATCGCGCGCCGGTTCTCCGGCCGGTGCGCGGCGTCCGTGAACAGCGCGGCCTGCTCGCCGGCCAGCGGCAGGCCCGAGGCGGGCACCGGGGAGACGCCGACGATCCGGCGCAGCCGGTGCGGGGCCAGCCCGAGCATCCGCTGGGCCACCGCCCCGCCCATGGAGTGCCCGACCACCGAGAACCGTTCCCAGCCCAGCCGGTCGCCCAGCGCCACCAGGTCGGCTGCCGCCTCGGCTGTCGTGTACGAACCCCCGGCGTCCCGGGCCTCGCCGTAGCCGCGCAGGTCGACCGGCACATAGGTGAAGGCCGTGCGGTCCAGGTCCGGCAGGACGGCCGCGTAGGCGGACCGGTCGGCGAACCAGCCGTGCACGGCGAACACCTTGTGGGCGCCGTCGCCGTGCACCTCGTGGGGCAACACGAAGGAGGTCATGCGCCCACCGTGGCCCGAGCGCGGGAACACGGCAAGGGGGCCGGACAGGGGGCGTTTCGCGGGCGGTTCACGCGATGGTGTGATCATGTGCCGTGCGCCGGATGCGTGTGGGGGGCCACGGGTAGGGCCCCGGCCATGACGCAGCCGTTCGAACTCCCGCACTTCTACATGCCGTATCCCGCGCGGCTCAACCCGCACCTCGACGAGGCGCGCGCCCACTGCACCGGGTGGGCGCGCGAGATGGGCATGCTGGAAGGCTCCGGGATCTGGGAGCAGGCCGACCTGGAGGCGCACGACTACGGACTCCTGTGCGCCTACACCCACCCGGACTGCGACGGACCGGCCCTCTCGCTGATCACCGACTGGTACGTGTGGGTGTTCTTCTTCGACGACCACTTCCTCGACATGTACAAGCGCACCCAGGACCGCGCCGCCGGGAAGGCCCATCTGGACCGCCTGCCGCTGTTCATGCCGCTCGACCTGTCGACTCCCGTGCCCGAGCCGGGGAATCCCGTCGAGGCGGGCCTGAAGGACCTGTGGGCACGCACGGTGCCGACCATGTCCGTGGACTGGCGCCGCCGCTTCTCCACGGCCACCGAGCACCTGCTCAACGAGTCGATGTGGGAGCTGTCGAACATCAACGAGGGGCGGATCGCCAACCCCGTCGAGTACATCGAGATGCGCCGCAAGGTGGGCGGCGCCCCCTGGTCGGCCGGGCTCGTGGAGTACGCGACCGCGGAGGTGCCGGCCGCCGTCGCCGGGACCCGGCCGCTGCGGGTCCTCATGGAGACGTTCGCCGACGCCGTCCACCTGCGCAACGACCTCTTCTCCTACCAGCGCGAGGTCGAGGACGAGGGCGAGAACAGCAACGGCGTGCTGGTCCTGGAGACCTTCTTCGGCTGTACGACCCAGCAGGCCGCCGAGACCGTCAACGACATCCTCACCTCGCGCCTGCACCAGTTCGAGCACACCGCGCTCACCGAAGTCCCCGCCGTCGCCCTGGAGAAGGGCCTCACGCCCGCGGAGGCCGCCGCGATCGCCGCCTACACCAAGGGACTCCAGGACTGGCAGTCCGGCGGGCACGAATGGCACATGCGCTCCAGCCGCTACATGAACAAGGGCGCGCGCCCCGGCTCGCCCTGGCAGCTCCCGAGCGGCCCGGGCACCTCGGCCGCCGACGTCGGCGCGCTCCTCGCCACGGCCGCCCGGGAACGCCTGCGCGCCTACACCCACGTGCCCTACCAGAAGGTCGGCCCCTCCCTGCTGCCCGAGTTCCACATGCCCTACCGGCTGGAGCTGAGCCCCCACCTCGACGCCGCCCGCCGCCATCTCGTCGCCTGGTCGCACCGCATGGGCATCCTGGAGGAAGGCGTCTGGGACGAGGACAGACTCGCCGCCTCGGACCTCGCGCTGTGCTCCGCCGGCCTCGACCCGGACGCCACCCCCGAGGCCCTCGACCTCAGCGCCCAGTGGCTCGCCTGGGGGACGTACGGCGACGACTACTACCCACTGGTGTACGGCCGCCGCCGGGACCTGGCCGGTGCCCGCCTGGCCACGGCCCGGCTGTCGCAGTGCATGCCCGTCGAGGGCGAGCCGGCCCTCGTCCCGGCCGACGCGATGGAGCGGGGGCTCACCGACCTGTGGGCGCGTACGACGGCCGGTATGACCGCCGACGAGCGGCGCACCCTGAAGGCCTCCGTGGACATGATGACCGAGAGCTGGGTGTGGGAGCTGTCCAACCAGCTCCAGAACCGCATCCCCGACCCGGTCGACTACCTGGAGATGCGGCGCGCCACCTTCGGCTCCGACCTCACCCTGAGCCTGTGCCGGATGGGCCACGGCCCCGCCGTCCCGCCGGAGGTGTACCGCAGTGGTCCGGTGCGCGCGCTGGAGAACGCCGCCACCGACTACGCCTGTCTGCTCAACGACATCTTCTCGTACCAGAAGGAGATCGAGTACGAGGGCGAGATCCACAACGCCGTCCTGGTGGTGCAGAACTTCTTCGGTGTCGACTATCCGACGGCGCTCGGTGTCGTACACGACCTGACGACCCAGCGCATGCAGCAGTTCGAACATGTCATCGCGCACGAACTGCCCGTGCTGTACGACGACTTCGCACTGCCTGAGCAGGCGCGTGCCGCCATGGACGGCTATGTGCTCGATCTGCAGAACTGGCTGGCCGGGATCCTCAACTGGCACCGCGAGGCCGACCGCTACAAGGCCGAGTGGCTGGGCCGCCGGTCGCACGGCTTCCTGCCCGACCGCGCACCCGCCGTACCCGCCCTGTCGCCCGGTCCGGCCCTGGCGCTCCGCTGACGGTCGCGGAATCTTCGCGTACGGAAGCGGGCATTCTGGGAACTTCGGTGAGACCTCGGGAGTCTTGTGAAGTAAGGGGAACAACAGACCACGAACACACGGGGGTGTTCGACCTTGACCGAGACCGTCGACAGGCTCACCGAGGAGACGGCGGGGAAGCAGGCGCCGGCGGCGGACGAACTGGTGCCCTACCTGGCGCCGTTGACCGTCCCGCCCGTCCTGCGGCCCGCCACGGGCGACGTCCTGCGCGAGACCGAGATCGCGGTGCGCCCGACCTGGGTGCGCCTCCACCCGCAACTGCCGCCGACCCTGATGTGGGGGTACGGCGGACAGGTGCCCGGCCCGACCATCGAGGTGCGGCGCGGACAGCGCGTCCGCATCGCCTGGACCAACCGGGTCCCGAAGGACGGCGAGTATCCGGTCACCTCCGTCGAGGTGCCCGCCCGCGCGCCCGGCACCCCGCCCGCCTCCACCGAGCCGGGCCGCGAGGGCGTCGAGCCGAACAAGGACGTCGCCGCCCTGCCCGCCTGGACGGTGACCCATCTGCACGGCGCCCGGACCGGCGGCGGCAACGACGGCTGGGCGGACAACGCCGTCGGATACGGCGACGCCCAGCTGTCCGAGTATCCGAACGACCACCAGGCGGTGCAGTGGTGGTACCACGACCACGCCATGAACATCACCCGGTGGAACGTGATGACGGGCCTGTACGGCACCTACCTCGTCCGTGACGACGAGGAGGACGCCCTTCACCTGCCGTCCGGGGAGCGGGAGATCCCGCTGCTGATCGCCGACCGCAATCTCGACACCGACGAGGACGGCCGCCTCAACGGCCGGCTGCTGCACAAGACGGTGGTCGTCCAGCAGAGCAACCCGGAGACCGGGAAGCCCGTCTCCATACCCTTCACCGGCCCGTACACCACGGTCAACGGCCGCATCTGGCCGTACACCGAGGTGGACGCGGCGTGGTACCGCTTCCGGCTGGTCAACGCGTCGAACGCGCGCATCTTCGAACTCGTCCTGACCGACGAGGACGGCGATCCGGTGCCGGGGGTCGTGCACCAGACAGGCAGCGACGGCGGACTGCTGCCGCGCCCCGTGCCGATCGACTTCGACGGGGACCTGCCCACGCTGACCGCCGCGCCGGCCGAGCGCTTCGACCTGCTGGTCGACTTCCGCGCGCTGGCGGGCCGGACCCTGCGGCTGGTGAACAAGGGCCGCAACCAGCCGGCGGGCGTGCCCGACCCGGCCGGTGACGTGCGCTACCCGGCGGTGCTGGAGTTCCGCGTCCGCGAGACGTGCGAGGAGGACACCTTCGAACTGCCCGAGGTGCTCTCCGGCTCCTTCCGCCGCCTCACCCACGACCTCCCGCACGGCCACCGGCTGGTCCTGCTCACCCCGCCCGCCACCAAGGGCGCCGGCGGCCACCCGGAGATCTGGGAGATGACCGAGGCCGAGGACCCGAGCGGCCTCACGCTCCCGGCCGACGGCATCGTCCAGGTCACCGGGCCCGACGGCACCACGAAGACGTACCGGCGCACCTCCCGGACGTTCAACGACGCCCTCGGCTTCACCATCGCCGAGGGCGGCTACGAGCAGTGGAGCTTCCTCAACCTCGCGCCCATCGTCCACCCGATGCACATCCATCTGGCCGACTTCCAGCTGCTCGGCCGCGACGCGTACGACGTCTCGGGCTTCGACCCGGCCGTCGGCGGCACCCGCACCCCGCTGCGGTACGACACCGGCCGGTCGATCCCGCTCGCACCCAACGAACGGGGCCACAAGGACGTCTTCCGGGTGCCCGGGAGCCAGATGCTGCGGGTCATGGGCCGCTTCGACGGGGCGTACGGCCGGTTCATGTACCACTGCCATCTGCTGGAGCACGAGGACATGGGCATGATGCGGCCCTTCGTCGTGATGCCGCCCGAGGCGATGACGTTCGACCACGGCGGCGCCCACGGCGGCCACGGCGAGGGCCACCCGGGCTGATCCACGGCGCCCCGGCACCGGCGGCCACGGTCGCCGACGGCCCCTGGGACAAGGATCCGGTGGCCGTCGGGGCGGCCCGGGGGCGCGACGAGCCGAGTGGCTGCGGCGCGGGGTCCACGGGGTCGTCGTCCGGCGGTCCGGGGCCGTCCACGGCGGAAGTCCCCGGGGAGCGGCGGCGGGGTGGTGGTGCGGAAGCCGGTGGGCGCGGTGTGAGGACTGCGGGGTCCCAGGGGTAATGGCTACCCTCCGCCACCCTCCGGCCAGTCTCACTCGTTCGTGTCTCGTCGCGGCCCGCCGCCCCGGGTAGAGCACCAGCCGGAGGCGAGCGAATCATGGAACACACTGCGTTGCGTCCCAAGCCGATGCCCGGTCAGGATCCGCGGCGGGGCGGCACCCCCGCCCCGGCCCACCGCCCGCACGCCGCCCGCCGGCGCGGACGGCGGCTGCGGACCGTGCTGTTCGGCCTGTGCACCGGCACCCTGCTGGTGCTGTCCGGCGTCGGCATCGGCACGGTCGGGGCCACCGTGATCGGCCTGAGCAGGCTCGCGGAGCTGCAGCGCCAGACCCCGCCGGCCAAGCCGTCGGCCCGGCCCACCCCCGCCACCACCCCGACCCCCGCTCCGGCCGCCGCACCCAGGGCGACCCTGGGCGTCGAGGCCGTCGACGCGGAGAAGGCGGGCGCCCTGGTCGTGGGTGTGCACGTGCCCGGCCCCGGCTATGCGGCCGGCCTGATCCGCGGGGACGTCCTGCTGCAGTTCGGCTCCGCCCGCGTGGACACCGCCGCCGACCTCGCCCGGGCCGTCGCCCGTGCCCGGCCCGGCAAACCGGTGCTCCTCACCGTGCGTCACGCCGGAGGGGGCTACCAGCAGTTGACGGTCCTGCCGGGGCTGGCGATCTGAGCGGGGCCGACGTCGGCCCCCACCTCACGCCCTCTCGCTCACCCCGGGAATCTCGCTGGTCACCATCCGCACCCCGCGCCATGATGGCCCCATGCCGAGTCCCTGCCACTCCCAGCGTGGCCCGCGTGGAACACCGGCGATCGGCTCGCGTGACCCTGTCCGGCCGGGCAGGATGCTGCCCGAGACGCCCTCGCCCGTTTTCCCACCCGCGCCCGGAGGCCCGGATGACCGGTAGTACGCCCGCGCCCTTCACCGCCGCCGACTACGGGGCCCGCATGGAGCGCGCCGCGCGCTCCGCGGCCGACGCCGGCCTCGCGGGGCTGCTCGTCGCACCGGGGCCGGACATGGTCTGGCTCACCGGCTACACACCCACCGCCGTCACCGAACGGCTCACCGTGCTGGTCCTCGCCCCCGGCCGGGATCCCGTGCTCGTCGTGCCGACCCTGGAGGCCCCGGACGCCGAGCACGCGGTCGGCGCGTCCGCGCTCACCCTGCGCGACTGGACCGACGGCAAGGATCCCTACGCCGTCACCGCGGCGCTCCTCGACGGCCACGGCCGGTTCGGCATCAGCGACAACACCTGGGCCATGCACCTGCTGGGCCTGCAGCGGGCCCTGCCCGACACCTCCTACGCCTCTCTCACCGACGCCCTCCCCATGCTGCGCGCCGTCAAGGACGCCGCGGAACTGGACCTCCTCGCCGCCGCCGGAGCGGCTGCCGACGCAACGTTCGAGGAGATCCGCAAAGTTCCCTTCGCCGGCCGCCGAGAGTCCGAGGTCGGCCGCGACCTCGCCGGCCTGCTGCGCCGCTTCGGGCACGAACAGGTCGACTTCACCATCGTCGGCTCGGGCCCCAACGGCGCCAACCCGCACCACGAGGTCGGCGACCGCGTCGTCCGGCACGGCGACATGGTCGTGCTGGACTTCGGCGGCCTGAAGGACGGCTACGGCTCCGACACCACCCGCACGGTCCACGTCGGCGAGCCCACCGAGGAGGAGCGCCGGGTGCACGACATCGTGCGCGAGGCCCAGGAGGCGGGCTACCAGGCCGTACGGCCCGGTGTGGCCTGCCAGGAGGTCGACCGGGCCGCCCGCGCGGTGATCACCGACGCCGGGTACGGCGCGTACTTCGTCCACCGCACCGGACACGGCATCGGCGTGACCACGCACGAACCGCCGTACATGATCGAGGGTGAGGAACAGCCCCTCGTGCCCGGCATGTGCTTCTCCGTGGAGCCCGGCATCTACCTCCCCGGCCGTTTCGGGGTGCGCATCGAGGACATCGTCACGGTGACCGAGGACGGCGGGCGCCGCCTCAACAACACCACGCGTGACATGGTCATAGTGGACTGAGGGACCACGGAGCGACCCAGGAGACTCACCCTCGACGACATCCAGGAACGGCGACGCGCGACCCATGACCCAGGCACCGACACCCACCGCGGACACCGTCCGCAGACTGGTCCGTTCGCTGCTCAAGGAGGGCGGCGACGGCACCGGGGGACCCGATGTGCGGCCCGTGACGGAGGGCCGCGCGTACACGTGGTGGGTCGGCACCCGCCATGTGCTGCGGCTCGCGCCCGACCGCGAGTCCTCGGCCGCCCGCCGCCGGGAACTGCGCCTGCGCGACCTGGTCCGCCCGCACGTGCCCGTCGCCGTCCCCACCAGCGTCGCGCACGGCGACTGGGCGCCCGGCCTCGCCTACACCCTGGACACCAAGGTGCCCGGTGGCACGGCCGACGAGCACGACGTCTCCGCCGTCGGCGAGGCCGACCTCGCCGGGCTGCTCGCAGGGCTGCGCGCGGTGCCCGTACGGCAGGCCGAGACGCTCGGCGTGTCGCGCAGCGCCCCGCGCTCCCTGGAGGCGCTGCGCCGCATGGCCGTACACGCCGCCGAGAGGCTCGCCGCGGCCGACGAGTTCGACGCCGCCCGGCTGCACCAGCTGACCCCGCCCGGCGCGGCCCAGCTCGCCGCGCAGCCAGCCACCGCCGTCCTCACCCACCACGGTCTGACCGGCGAGCACGTGGTGGTCAGCGCCGACGGGCGGGTCCGCGGCATCCTGGACTGGACCCAGGCGGCCTGGGGCGACCCGGCCGAGGACATCGCCGGGCTCGCCGTCGCCGTCGGCTCCCCGGCGGCCGTCCGCGCCGCCACCCTGGCCGGCTACGGCGCCCGCCCCTGTCTGCGCGGCCTGTGGCTCGCCCGCTGCGACACGGTCATGCGACTCGCCGCCCACCTGGAAGGCCGTGCGGTGGGCTCCCTCCCCCTGCTCCGCACCCAGCTGCGGCGGGCCTGGGAGCCGATCCTCCTGGAGCGGTTGTCGGACTTCAAGGAGGACGAGCCGGAGCCGTAGCGCGCCCCGAAGGGGCGCGGGACCGTATCGACATGCGGCTCCGCCGCGTGGCCGTGCGGTGGGCGGGCTCCCTACGGCTGCGACAGGACCACGCACGACTCCCCGGGGAGGTGGAGCAGCCCGTCCGGTCCCGGCAGCCGCACCGGCTCCCAGGCCGCCAGGACCACCGCCGGGCGGGTGCCCAGGGGGATGGCCGCCGGTTCCTCGCCGAGGTTCACCGCCACGCGGACGTCACCACGCCGGAAGGCCAGCCAGCGGGCCTGCTCGTCGTACGCCGCCTTCGTGTCGGCCAGGTCGGGGTCGGTGAGGTCGGGCTGGTCGCGGCGCAGCGCGATCAGCTGCCGGTACCAGGCGAGCACGCGCGCGTGGGGCTCGCGCTCCGGCTCCGACCAGTCGAGGCAGGACCGCTCCCGGGTCGCCGGGTCCTGCGGGTCCGGTACGTCCTCCTCGGCCCAGCCGTGTGCCGCGAACTCCCGCCGCCGGCCCCGCCGTACCGCCTCGGCCAGCTCCGGATCGGTGTGGTCGGTGAAGAACTGCCAGGGCGTGCCCGCCGCCCACTCCTCGCCCATGAACAGCATCGGCGTGAACGGCGAGGTCAGCGTCAGCGTCGCCGCGCAGGCCAGCAGCCCGGGGGAGAGGCGGGCGGAGAGGCGGTCGCCCTGGGCGCGGTTGCCGACCTGGTCGTGGGTCTGGCTGTAGCCGAGCAGCCGGTGCCCGGCCACCCGCGCACGGTCCAGCGGGCGGCCGTGGTGCCGGCCCCGGAACGACGAGTACGTGCCGTCGTGGAAGTAGCCGCCGGTGAGCGTCTTGGCGAGCGCGGCGAACGGGGCCCGGGCGAAGTCGGCGTAGTAGCCCTGGGACTCGCCGGTCAGCGCGGTGTGCAGGGCGTGGTGGAAGTCGTCGTTCCACTGTGCGTGCAGCCCGAGGCCGTGCTCCGCGCGCGGGGTGATGTACCGCGGGTCGTTCAGGTCCGACTCGGCGATCAGGAACAGCGGCCGGCCCAGCTCCTCGGCGAGGCCGTCCACGGCCGCCGACAGCTCCTCCAGGAAGTGGCACGCGCGCGTGTCGTACAACGCGTGCACCGCGTCCAGCCGCAGCCCGTCGATCCGGTAGTCCCGCAGCCACGCCAGCGCGCTGCCGACGAGGAACGCGCGCACCTCGTCCGAACCCGGCGCGTCCAGGTTCACCGCCGAGCCCCACGGCGTGTGGTGCGTGTCCGTGAAGTACGGCCCGAAAGCGGGCAGATGGTTGCCCGACGGGCCCAAGTGGTTGTGCACGACGTCCAGGACGACACCGAGTCCGAGTTCGTGCGCCCGGTCAACGAAGCGTTTCAGCGCCTCGGGACCGCCGTACGGCTCGTGCACCGCCCACAGCGACACCCCCTCGTAACCCCACCCGTGGCGCCCGGGGAACGGACACAACGGCATCAACTCGACATGGGTCACGCCCAGTTCCACCAGATGCTCCAGCCGGGCAGCCGCCGCGTCGAGCGTGCCCTCGGGGGTGTACGTGCCCACGTGCAGCTCGTACAGCACGGCACCCGGAAGCCCGCGCCCCGCCCACCGCGCACGCCACGCGTGGCGCCCGTGGTCCACGACCGCGCTCAGCCCGTCCGGGCCGTCCGGCTGGCGGCGCGAGCGCGGATCGGGCCGCACGGGTCCGTCGTCCAGCGCGAAGCCGTACCGGGTCCCGTCACCGGCCTCCGCCTCCCCCGTCCACCAGCCCGCGCGGCCGGGATCGCGCGTCAACGCGCGCGTACCCCCCTCGCAATGGAGCGTCACTCGGCCTGCCTGCGGTGCCCACACCTCGAACTGCACGGACGGTTCCCCTTCGTCTGTGATGTCTCGCCTGCTCACCGTGATGTCCCGGGTCCCCATCGTGCCCGCCCGGACGATCAATCCGCTCTCGAATTCGCCCCTTCCCGGTGGGTGTCGTGGAAGTACGCGCAGACCGGCGCCGATTCCCCGTTTCCTGGACACCCGGGGACCACTGCCCGACAATCACCTGCGTGACGTCGTCCTTCGAGTTCTCCACCTATCCCGCGCGGCCCTCCGACGAGGAGCGCGACAAGGCGCTGCGGGTGCTGCGTGACGGCGTCGCCCTGGGCCGGCTCTCGCACGACACGTTCGTACGCCGCATGGAGCTGGCGCTGGCCGCCCGCCATGCCGACGAACTGGCCGCCCTGGTCGCCGATCTGCCCCGCGAGAACCGTTTCTCCCGCGCGGTCCTCGGCACCGTCGAGGCCGTCTCCGGGTTCACCGTACGGCTGCGCCGCGCCTGGCAGGCAGAGCGGCTGCCCAAGCTGCTGCTGCCGCACCCCGCGCACGCCCACCCGCTGCGCATCGGCCGCGATCCCGCGTGCGGCCTGCGCCTGAACCACGAGACCGTCTCCCGTGTGCACGCCGAACTCAGCCATCAGGCGGGCCTGTGGGTCCTCAGGGACCTCGGCTCCACCAACGGCACCACCGTCAACGGCCGCCGGCTGATCGGCTCGGTCGTCGTCCGCGCGGGCGACCAGGTCGCCTTCGGCCGGACGGCGTTCCGGCTCGCCACGAGCTGAGCGGCGACGGCCCGCCGTGCGCGAACCGGCGCACGCTCACGCGCGCGTGCCCTCCCAATCGGGTGAGCCGGGCTGCGGAACGAGCGCCGGCGTGCCGATGCAAGGGGCATGACGTACATCACCAGAGTCACAGCGGCTGCCGGCGCCCTGCTGGCGGCCGCCGGCCTGCTCGCCGCGGCCCCGGCCCAGGCGGCACCCCGCGGCACGTTCCCCCTGACCGACAACTGGCTCTATCTCACCGTCACCCCCGGTGAGACCGTCCAGTCCGGCGACAAGCACGGCACCCTGCTGCTGTGCGACCCGCTGCCCCTGGGGTACGCGCGCGCGGCCGAGGCCTGTGCCGAACTCGCTGCCGCCGAGGGGGACATCGCCCGCATCCCGAAGAAGAAGGTCGTCTGCCCGATGATCTACGCTCCCGTGACCGTGCACGCGCACGGGGAGTGGAACGGACGTCCGGTCGACTACCAGGAGACCTACTCCAGCAAGTGCGTCATGGAGGCACGGACGGGAGCGGTGTTCGCCGTGGAGCACTGAGCCGGGCCGGCGGGAGGCGTGACACGGGCGGCGCGGGGCGGTGCGGGCGGCCTCACAGCACCCGCTCACGGGCCTGCTGTGCCGCCACGAGCACCGTCCGGGACTGGTGCTCCACCTGGTGCTCCAACGGCACCCAGCGGGCCCGGAAACGCGCCGCGAAGGCATCGCACCAGGCGGTGACGAGCTGTTCCAGCCGCGGCGCCGCCCGGTCGTCCGTCTCCCGCAGCACCCTCAGCAGCATCGCCGCCGCGCGCAGCGGCAGCCGCCGCCCGAAGGCGTCCACGCTGCCGACGTACGCCATCGTCGTACCGGCCGGCGGGGTGTGGATCCAGTCCTCGGCCAGGCCCGGGATCAGCTCCAGCGCCCAGCGCGCCGCCCGCAGCAGCGGACCGTCGGCGCCGTCGAGGCGGGGCAGCGCCTCGACGAGGATCCGCTCCACTTCCAGCGAGTCCCGCAGCAGCCGCCGCGCCAGGCGCCGCATCGCCGCCGCCGGAGCCGGGTGCGGCGCCGGATCGTCCACCAGGTCGCTGGCCCACATCGGCACCTCCACCACGGCCGTCAGACCGCCGTAGCGGTGCACGTGGTACCAGGTGCTGTGCCGTGCGTCGTCCGGCATGCTCGGGTAGGCGGCGCCCGTGTCCGGGCCGGGCATGACGTGCACCCCGGGGCCGGAGGCCGGCCATCCGGCGGCGTCCGAGGCGCCCGTCTCCACCGGGATGTGCAGTTGCGCCGCCGACTTGGCGAACGGCTCGGCGAGCCCCGGCACGTCCCTGGTCAGCTGCACCCAGCTGCCGCCCAGGTCGGTGCCGTGCAGGGTCACCTGCAGGTAGGGCCGCAGGTCGTCGATCACCCCGGTCAGCGCCCGGGTCTCGGGCGGCAGCCGGTCCGGCGGCAGCACGGACGGCGACCACTCCGGCTGCTCGGCGCCCGTGGGCCGGTAGAAGCCGAGGTGGTAGTCGAGCAGGCTGCGCGGCGCCGGTGTCACATGCAGGCTCGCACCGTCCGGATCCGCGCACAGCAGGAAGTGCCAGGACGTGTCCGCCCGCAGCTCCCGCTCGGCCAGCACTCGTTCGGCAAGCACCCGCAGGGTGGAGCCCCCGGTCGGCTCGTTGGCATGGGCGCCGGCGACCACCAGCACCGCCCGCCGGGCATGCCCCACCGACAGCAGGTGCAGGGGTCTTCCCGCGCGCGAGACGCCCACCTGCCTGAGCGAGCACAGCCCGGGTTCCCGAGCGGCCAACGCCTGTGCGGAGGCGGTCAGTTCGGGAACGCTGGGATAGCGCAGCTCCGGCAGAAGACTCACCCCCGACTTGTTCCGCCCGGCTTCGCCCTCCAAGTCCCGCACGTGACGGGTGAACTGTCAAGAATGCTGCGGGGGAGGCTACCGGGGGCGCCCGGACTCGGGCGCGGGGGCGCGGCGCGGGCGGTGCGTGCCGCGCGCTCACTGCTGGTGCAGGCCGCGTCCCGCGAGGGTCAGGAACACCTCGCCCACCGCCTCCGACAGCGTCGGGTGCGCGTGCACGTGCCGGGCCACGTCCGAGGGCTCGGCGTCCCAGCCGACGATCAGCTGGCTCTCGGCGATCATCTCCGAGACGTTCGGGCCGACCAGGTGCACCCCGAGCACCTGCCCGCCGCCGGCCTCGGCGACGACCTTCACCATGCCGCCCTGGCCGTGCACCATGCCCTTGGCGACGGCCGTCAGCGGCATGGTGTTGACCTCCACCTCGCGCCCACGCGCGTGTGCCTCGGTCTCGGTCAGCCCCACCGAGGCCGTCTGCGGCGAGGAGTACGTCACCCGGGGCACGGCCGCGTAGTCCACCGGGGCCGACGGCAGCCCCGCCAGCGTCTCGGCGACGAGCAGGGCCTCCGCGAACGAGGCGTGGGCGAGGCCCGGAGAGGGCGGCGGGAGCAGGTCCCCGACGACATGGATGCCGGGTACGGCCGTCTCCAGCCGGTTCCAGTCCGCCGGTACGACGAACCCCCGCTCGTCCGTCGTCAGGCCGGCCGCGTCCAGGCCCAGGCCCTCGGTGACCGGCGCCCGGCCGACGGCCACCAGCAGCCGCTCCGCCTCCACCGTCTGCACCTCGCCGCGGGCGGTGCGCACCCGCGCGCGTACGCCGTTGTCCAGCACCTCCGCGTCCAGCAGCCGGGCGCCCGCCCGCACATCGATCCCGCGCTTCTTCAGGCCGCGCGTCAGATGCCGGCTCACATCGGCGTCCTCCAGCGGCACGATCCGCTCCGCGGCCTCCACCAGAGTGACCTGAGCGCCCATGGACCGGTGGAAGGAGGCGTACTCCACACCGATCGCGCCCCCGCCCAGCACCAGGACGGACGCCGGCAGCCCCGGCGCGAACAGCGCGTCGTCGCTGGTCACCACGCGCCGCCCGTCGGGCACGAGCCCCGGGAGCAGGCGCGGGCGCGAGCCGGTGGCGAGGACGATCCCGCGGCGCGCGGTGACATCGTGCACGCCGGGCGCGGATTGCTGCTGCGCGCCGGGCGCGCCTCCGTCGTGCACGCCCTCCACGCGCACCGTGCGCGGCCCCGTCAGCCGCGCGCTGCCCCGCACCACCCGCACACCGGCGTGTGCCAGATGCGCCTCGACCCCCTTGTGGTTGCGCGCCACGATGTCGTCCCGTGTGGCTACCAGCGCCGCCCAGTCGACCGAGTCCAGCGTGGCCTTCACACCCCACCGCTCGCGCGCCTCGGCGATGCCGTCGACCAGTTCGGCGGCGTGCAGCATCGCCTTGCTCGGTATGCAGCCCCGGTGCAGACAGGTCCCGCCGACCTTGTCGCGTTCGACGAGGACGACGTCCAGTCCGAGGGCGGCGGCGCGCAGGGCGGTGCCGTAGCCGCCCGTGCCGCCGCCGATGACGATGACATCCGGTGTGTTGATGGTCATGGCATCCACTCTCCGTCCGCCCCTTGTCATGAGTCCAAGGCAATGTTGTTGTGGATGTCATGCAGGATGTTCATGGGAGGCGGGGGAGTTGAGCCTGCGGCAGATGGAGTACTTCGTGACGGTCGTCCAGGAGGCGTCCTTCACCCGTGCGGCGGAGACCCTGCACGTCACGCAGCCCGCGCTCTCGCACCAGATCAAGGCCCTGGAGAAATCGGTCGGGGGCGCCCTGCTGGAGCGCATGGCCCGCGGCGTGCGCCTCACCCCCATGGGGCGCGCGTTCCTGCCGCACGCCGAACTCGCCGTCCGCAGCGCCGCACAGGCCCGCCGGGCGGCGCGTGCCACCGCCGGCGCCGAGGGCGGCGAACTGCACATCGCCACCTTGCACTCCCTCGCCGTGGGTGTCCTGCCCGACGTCTTCGCCCGCTGGCGCACGGCCCGCCCCCGGGTCCTGCTGCGCCTGCACGAGTACGCCACCACCGAGGCGCTCGAAGAGGCCGTGCAGCGGGGCACCGCCGACCTCGCGTTCGGGCCGGAGCCCGCCGACCCGCCCGGCACCGTCGTACCGGTCGGCGAGGAGGAACTCGTCCTGGTGGTCCCGTTCGACGACCGGCTCGCGGGCCGTACGACGGTGACGTTGCCGGAACTCGCCGGCCGCGCCTGGATCCGCTGCGCCATGGAGCCCGTCGTGCACGGCGCACGCTTCCTCGACTGGGCGTGCGCGCGGGCCGGGTTCACGCCGCTGACCGCCGTGTGGACCGAGCACACCTCGACAGCCGTGCGCATGGCCGCGGCCGGCGTCGGGGTGTGCGTCGCACCCGCCCACATCGTGCGCGGTGCCGTCGGTGAGGACTGCACGGTCCTCAGCCCCGACCCGGCCTGGAAGCGCCCCCTGGCGGTCTACGCGCGCGTGCCGCCCGCCGGGGCCGCCGAGGCCTTCGTGGACCTCCTGTGCACCACCTGGTCCGCTCTCGGTGACCTGCCGCCACGGTCGTACGAGGACTGCCGGCCGGCCGCGGTGCCGGTCCGCTGAGCCGTCTCACTGCTCCGCGACCCGCTCCAGCAGCACCACCGGCAGCCGGGCGAAGAGGTCCGCCACGCGCGCGTGCCCCGTGAACTCCCGTCCCTCGGTCAGCACGTCGGCCCACCGGCCCGGAGGCAGCGTCAGCCGGGTGTCCCGCCAGCCGCCGGTCTCCGCGAGCCGCAGCGACAGCCGGGTCACCGCCGTGACCGCCTCGCCGGAGCGTGCGAACGCCACACAGTGCTCGGCCGCCGGGCCCTCGGCGGTCAGCGGTTCGTACGACGCGGCCCGGCCGAAGGCGTCCGGACGCCGCGCGCGCAGCCGCAGGGCCGCCGCCGTCAGCGCGTCCTTCTCACCGGGCGTCTCGGCCGGGAACGGCACCGGACGCCGGTTGTCCGGGTCCACCAGCGCCCGGTACTCGCCCTCCGTGCCCTGGTACACGTCCGGCACCCCCGGCATCGTCAGATGGACCAGCGCGGTGCCGAGCACATTGGCCCGGACGTGCGGGTCCAGCGCCTTGCGGAACGCGGCCACGCGCTCGCCGGGCGCCCCGCACGGCCCGGCGGCGACGAACGCGGCCACCGCCTCCTCGTACGGCGGCTCCTGCTCCGTCCAGCTGGTGTACATGCCCGCCTCGCGCACGTGCTTCAGCAGTGCCCGCTGCACCCGCTCCTCCTCGGCGGCCCCCAGCCCGAACACCGTCTGCCAGGCCGCCCAGGCCAGCTGCCCGTCCGGCACGCCCACGCCCTCCGGGAGACGGTTCACCTCGGCCAGCAGCTCCGCCCACCGGCCGGGGCACTCGGTGAGCACGGCCAGCGCGGCCCGCACGTCGGCGCTGCGCTTGGTGTCGTGCGTGGAGACCACCGTGCCGGTGACCGGCCAGTCGCGCTGCACGCGCGCGCAGTACGCGTGGAAGTCCTCCGGGGACACCCCCGGCCGGCCCGGATCGCCGCCCACCTCGGTCGCCGACAGCAGCGGCACATAGCGGTAGAACGCCGTGTCCTCGACCGACTTGGCGCGCAGAGCGGAGGCGGTCTGCGCGAACCGGGTGCGGAACTCCACCCGGTCGGCGTGGTCCGGCGCGAACGGGTCACCGGGCGGCTCCACCAGCAGCCGGCGCACGATCCCGACGGCCTCCGCCTCCTCGGGCACCACGAACGCGAGCCGGGCCTCCTCCGCGGCCTCCTCGGTGACGACGGCGGAGGCGTCCTCGGAGGCGTACGGCCGGTACACCCGCATGCGGACGAGCAGCTCCTCCACGGCCGTGCGCAGCGCCCAGGGCGCCCGGTCGCGCAGGTCCAGGTCCGGCGAGGTGGCGCACAGCCGGGTGGCGACCCGGGTGAGCCGGTCGGTCTCGGCGGCCAGCTCGTGCGTGAGCACCTTGTAGGCGGCCCGCCGTACCGTCGCCTCCCAGTTGCCGCCCCGGTCCGTCTGCGGGGCCGCGAACGCGCGGTAGCGGCCCAGCAGTTCGTACGCCCCCGTCTGGTCGGTGAACAGGCCGTCGACCTGGCGCAGGGCGTCGTAGCCGGTGGTGCCCGCGACGGGCCAGGCGGACGGCAGCCGCTCGCCGTCGGCGAGGATCTTCTCCACCACCGTCCAGCGCCCGCCGGTCGCCTCGTGCAGCCGCGCGAGATAGCCGTCGGGGTCGGCGAGCCCGTCGGGATGGTCGACGCGCAGCCCGTCGATCACGCCCTCGTCGAGCAGCTGCAGGATCTTGGCGTGGGTGGCGTCGAACACCTCCGGATCCTCCACCCGCAGCCCGATCAGCTCCGAGATGCTGAAGAACCGCCGGTAGTTCAGCTCGGTACGGGCCAGCCGCCACCACACCGGGCGGTACCACTGGGCGTCCAGCAGCTCCGGCAGCGGCAGCTCCGCGGTGCCCGCCCGCAGCGGGAAGGCGTGCTCGTGGTAGCGCAGCACATCGCCGTCGACCACGAGGTGCTGCAGCTGGGAGCCGACCGGACCGCCGAGCACCGGCAGCAGCACCCGCCCGCCCTGCGCCTCCCAGTCGATGTCGAACCAGCGCCCGTACGGCGAACCGGGGCCCTCGCGCAGCACCTCCCACAGGGCGTGGTTGTGGCGGGGGGCCATGGCCATGTGGTTCGGCACGATGTCCACCACCAGGCCGAGTCCGTGCTCCCGCGCGGTCCGCGACAGCGACCGCAGGCCCTCCTCGCCGCCCAGTTCCTCGCGCACGCGCGCGTGGTCCACCACGTCATAGCCGTGCGGGGAGCCGGGCACGGCCTCCAGGACGGGGGACAGGTGCAGGTGCGAGACGCCGAGCGACGCCAGGTACGGTACGGCCGCGGCAGCGGCGGCGAACGGGAACGCGGGCTGGAGTTGCAGCCGGTAGGTGGCCGTGGGCACCTCCGGTCCGGGGCGCGCAGAAGTCATGGAAACCTCCGTACCCAGCTCGCCGCCTTTCGTGTCATCGGCTACGCCGGCCGCTGCAGCACCGTCAGGCTGCGGTCGGGCAACGTGATCCGGTCGCCCGCCCCGACCTTCGTACCGGATCCCGGCGGCACCCCGTCCGGCTGGGCGGTGTCGACGACCACCTGCCACTGCCGGCCGTGGTCGACCGGCACCAGGAAGTCGAGCGGCGCCGGAGAGGCGTTGAACATCAGCAGGAACGAGTCGTCGGTGATGCGCTCCCCGCGCGGACCCGGCTCGGAGATCGCGTTGCCGTTCAGGAAGACCGTCAGCGCGGACACCCGCGCCGAGTCCCAGTCCCGCTGGGTCATCTCGGAGCCCTCCGGGGTGAACCAGGCGATGTCGGACAGCTCGTCATGGGTGCCCTCCACCGGACGGCCGTGGAAGAAGCGGCGCCGGCGCAGGACCGGGTGGTCCCGGCGCAGCCACACCATGGCACGGACGAACTCCAGCAGGTCGCTCTCCGGGGACTCCGGCCACTGCACCCAGGAGATCTCGTTGTCCTGGCAGTAGGCGTTGTTGTTGCCGCGCTGGGTGCGGGCGAACTCGTCGCCGTGGCTGATCATCGGCACGCCCTGGGACAGCATCAGCGTCGCGAGGAAGTTCCGCATCTGCCGGGCGCGCAGCCGGAGCACCTCCGGGTCGTCCGTCTCGCCCTCCACCCCGCAGTTCCAGGAGCGGTTGTGGCTCTCGCCGTCCCGGTTGTCCTCGCCGTTGGCCGCGTTGTGCTTGTCGTTGTACGCGACGAGGTCGTGCAGCGTGAAGCCGTCGTGGCAGGTGACGAAGTTGATCGAGGCCAGCGGGCGGCGGCCGTCGTCCTGGTAGAGGTCCGAGGAGCCGGTCAGCCGCGAGGCGAACTCCGCGAGCGCCCTCGGCTCGCCCCGCCACAGGTCCCGTACCGTGTCCCGGTACTTGCCGTTCCACTCGGTCCACAGCGGCGGGAAGTTGCCCACCTGGTAGCCCCCCTCGCCCACGTCCCACGGCTCGGCGATCAGCTTCACCTGGGAGACCACCGGGTCCTGCTGCACCAGGTCGAAGAACGACGACAGCCGGTCCACCTCGTGGAACTGCCGGGCCAGGGTCGCCGCGAGATCGAAGCGGAAGCCGTCGACACGCATCTCGGTGACCCAGTACCGCAGCGAGTCCATGATCAGCTGGAGAACGTGCGGGGAGCGCATGAGCAGCGAGTTCCCGGTGCCCGTGGTGTCCATGTAGTAGCGGCGGTCGTCCGTCAGCCGGTAGTACGACGGGTTGTCGAGGCCCTTGAAGGACAGCGTCGGGCCCAGATGGTTGCCCTCGGCGGTGTGGTTGTAGACCACGTCGAGGATAACCTCGATCCCGGCCTCGTGCAGCGCCCGGACCGCCGACTTGAACTCCAGGACCTGCTGGCCGCGGTCGCCCCAGGAGGCGTACGCGTTGTGCGGGGCGAAGAAGCCGATGGTGTTGTAGCCCCAGTAGTTGCTCAGGCCCAGGTCGACCAGCCGGTGGTCGTTCACGAACTGGTGCACGGGCATCAGTTCGAGCGCCGTCACCCCCAGCTTGGTCAGGTGGTCGATGACCGCCGGGTGCGCGAGCGCCGCGTACGTGCCCCGCAGTTCCTCCGGGAGCCCCGGGTGACGCATGGTCAGGCCCTTCACATGGGCCTCGTAGATCACCGTGTGGTGGTACTCGGTGCGCGGCGGCCGGTCGTCGCCCCAGTCGAAGTACGGGTTGATCACCACCGAGGCCATGGTGTGCGGCGCCGAGTCCAGGTCGTTGCGCTGCTCGGGCGCGCCGAAGTGGTAGCCGTACACCTCCTCGCCCCAGCGGATGGTGCCGCTGACCGCCTTCGCGTACGGGTCGAGCAGCAGCTTCGCGGAGTTGCAGCGCAGCCCGCGCCCGGGGTCGTACGGGCCGTGCACGCGGAACCCGTACCGCTGTCCCGGCATCACGCCCGGCACGTACGCGTGCCGCACGAACGCGTCGCTCTCGCGCAGTTCCACCGCCGTCTCCGAGCCGTCGTCGTGCAGCAGACACAGCTCTACTCGGTCCGCGGCCTCCGTGAAGACCGCGAAGTTGGTTCCGGCGCCGTCATAGGTGGCGCCGAGCGGATACGCCTCTCCAGGCCAGACCTGCATGGATACGACTCTCCCAGGTGTGCCGCCGCCCTGGGGCCGCGTTGGCCCCCGAGTCCTGCCGAAAGTGACGGAACCTCCCGCGTCTTGCGTCCCTCTTACCCACCGACCAGCGCACGCGACGGCGCTCGTACCCGCCGTGTGCCGAACCAGTGGGGCAACACGTACCCCCGTGGGACGACGGGGAGCAGGGGGCCATGTGCGTGAGACAGTGCACCGCCATCTGGGGACGTTAGTGGCAGGAGTGGCCCTCGCGGCGGCGGGGACCGCCGCGGCGGTCGCGATCGGCCTGCCGGGCACGGCGGGGGCGGACGCGCCGGGAGGCGCGCGCGGCGGCGGTACGCGGGCCGGTCAGGGCCCGGACGGGATCCGGCCCGCCGTCGTGGAACAGGCGCCGGCCGAGGGCGGCAGCGGCACCGGCCGCGATCCGCTGACCGACGACGAGATCCGGCGGGCCGAGCGGATCGCCCTGACCGGGCAGCTGCAGCGCACGGGCGAGAACGCCGCGGGGGGCCGCGGACCGCAGCGTCTGAGCGCCGACCTCGCCGAACCCGAGGCCGGCGAGGCGGACCACCCCGGCGCGCCGCGCCGGGCCGACCTCACCTTCTACGACTACCGCGACGACACCCTCGTCACCAGGACCGTCGACCTGGACACCGGCACGGTGGAGCGGACCGGCACCCAGCGCGGCGTCCAGCCGCCGCCGAGCCGGGCCGAGAACGCCGAGGCGGCCCGGCTGCTGATCGCCGCCCCGCTCGGCGCGGGCCTGAAGGCCGACTACCAGGACGCCACCGGCAGGCAACTCACCTCCCCGGACCAGCTGCTGCTCAGCGGCGGCATCTACCGGGCGGTTCCGGGCGGCCGGCCCGCGGCCCTCGGCCAGTGCGGCGTACACCGCTGCGTCCGGCTGTTCACCAAGGTCAGGAACGGACCCTGGATCGACACCAGGGCCATGGTGATCGACCTGAGCGCGCGCAAGGTCACCGCGCTCGACCACGGCTGACCAAACGTTTCCTCAGGCCTGTACCCGCCTGAGCCTCCACCTCGTGAAAGGGAGCCCTTCGGCATGCCCGAGTACCGATTCCGCCGTGCGCGCAGGGTCGCGGCCGCCGGACTGGCCGCGACCGCGCTGACCGCCGGCGCCACGACCGCCGCCGGACCGGCCGCGGCCCGGCCGGGGACGAGCGCCGCCGCGCCCGCCGCGGACTGCAGCACCGCCTACCGCCTCGAACAGAGGCTCTCCACCGGCACGACCTGGCGCATGTGCTGGCACTACGACAGCAAGGCCGGCCTCGTCCTGGAGAAGATCAGCTACCAGCCCAAGGGCGAGCCGAAGCCGATCAGGGTCCTGAACAGCGCCAGGCTCGGCCAGATCCACGTCCCCTACGACGACGGACAGCACGAGTACAGCGACCTGACGGACGAGGACTTCGCCCAGGCGCTGATGAACCTGTCGCCCGCCGAGTGCCCCGGCGGCACCCTCAAGACCGTCAAGGTCCCCGACGCGATCGACCCGGACCACCCGGACGTCAGGGGCCTGTGCGCGACCACCCGTTCCCGCGGTCACGCCTACCGCCTGCACGACACCGGCACGGACAGGGTGTACCAGGCCCAGGGCAAGGACTTCCTGGTCTACACCGTCAACCAGGTCGGCTGGTACGAGTACATCACCGAATGGCGCTTCCAGGACGACGGCACGATCGCCATGAACGTCGGTGCGACCGGCAGTCTGTCCTGGGAGGACTACGACGCCGGTGACGGACGCGGCTGGCCCATCGGCAAGGGCGCCAAGGCCTATGCCACCAGCCACAGCCACAACGTCTTCTGGCGGCTGGACTTCGGCCTCGACGGCTCGTCGAAGACGAAGGTCGAACAGTACGACTCGGCCGTCAGCCCCCGCACCGGCGCAGAGCACGGCCCGACCACGAAGACCACCCGTACGGAGGTCACCGGGGAGCTCGCCGGAGACCTGAAGGACTACCGCTGGTGGCGGGTGGTCAGCGCGACCGGCAGGAACAAGGACGGGCACGCCCGTTCGTACGAGATCGTCCCCGGACCCACCACCAAGTACCCCGGCCGCGGCTTCACGAAGCACGACCTGTACGTCACCGAGTACAACCCGTGCGAACTGTTCGCCAGCGACAACCCGGCGGTCTGCGGCCGCGGACACCCCGCAGCGGTCGACAAGTGGATCGGCGGACAGCCCCTGACCCACCCGGTGATCTGGATGAACGTCGGCTTCCACCACATCGCGCGCGACGAGGACCAGCAACCCATGCCGGTGCACTGGCAGGGCTTCAGCATCGCCCCGCGGGACGTCACGGCTATGAATCCGCTCACTCCGCGTGATCTGGCGGGGCAGAACGGCCATTGGGGCTAGCCTAGTTGACGCAGACGGAAGAGAAACCGACCTGTCCATCCGGCTGCACCCCCGACCCCTCGCGGAGTACCCTTCCTTGATCGTTGAGACGGGAAAGGCCCGGGGGAGCGGAAGGCGGTGCACGGGTGGGCTCGGGAGGGCTGGAGCTGCCCCCTGGTGACGAGGGTCACGAGGGGAGCTCCACAGACGTCCCGCCCGGCGCGGTGTCACTGGCCCGCCCGATGGACGCGGGATCCATCGGGCCGGAGCTGGACTGGGACGCCGACGCCTGGCGCGAGGTGCGCACCCGCGCCCAGCGGGCCGGCCGGGCCTACATCTGGCTGAACCTCGTCGAACAACGCCTGCGCGCGGTCGTCGCCGCCGTGCTGCGGCCCATCTACGAACCCGTGCACGGGGACGACTGGGTGGTCGCCGCGGCCGGCCCGGCCGGACAGGAGTGGGTGCAGCGCGCGGTCGCCGTGCGGGAGGTCAGCCGCCGCAAGGGCTACCTGCTCGACCCGGCCGACGACAACGTGCTCAGCTTCCTCACCCTGCCGCAGCTGCGCGAGCTGATGGTGCAGCACTGGCCGTGCTTCGAGCCGTACTTCGACGAGCGCCGCGACCTCGAACTCGCCCTGGACGAGCTGGAGGTCACCCGCAACGTCGTCTCCCGCAACCGGGCGCTGTCCGAGGCGGTCCTGCACCAGGCCGAGCGCGCCTCGGCCCGGCTGCTGGAGATGCTCGGTGCCGGCGGTGACGTGCCCTCCGCACGCCGGCTGCCGGTGGACGCGGTCGAGGACCTGGTCGGCGACCGGTACGCGGACGTGGTGGCCGTCCACGCGGACCGGGTGCGGCTGATGCGGCAGTTCCCGGCCGAGGACCTGTTCGGCGGCGCCCGCCGCCTCGACGCCATCGGCATCGGCCTCAACCTGCTGGTGCAGAACTTCTCCGGCCGCCGTCTGCTCCGGCTCGCCGAGTCCGGCTGCCGGGTACGGCTGCTCTTCCTCAACCCGGCCTCCAGCTCGGTCAAGCGCCGCGAGCGCGAACTCGGGATGAAACGGGGCGAACTGAGCCGGTCCGTCGAGATGAACATCCTGCACATGCGCCGGGTCCGCTCCCGGCTGCGCGACCCGGGCGCCTTCGAGATCCAGGTCTACGACGAGACACCGCGCTTCACCGCCTACCTGGTGGACGGCGACGGCGCCGACGGCATCGCCGTGGTGCAGTCCTATCTGCGCGGCGCACGCGGGATGGAGTCGCCGGTACTGGTGCTCCGCAACGGCAGCAAGCTGGTCAAGTCGGACGACGTGGGCGAAGCCGGTCTTTTCCCGACATATCGCGAGGAGTTCGAGCTGGCTTGGGCGGATTCGCGTCCAGTGTCCTGAAGCGTCGGTGACGGCAAGCGGAACGCGCGATCCTCGGATTGTCAGTGCCGCGTGCGATGGTGGAGGCCACTGGGGGAAAGCACCACCAAGAAGGGGGGCCGCCCATGGGCTGGCACCAGGAGCTGCTGATCGGCTTCGACCTGGAGACGACCGGGACCGATCCGCGTGAGGCGCGCATCGTCACCGGCGCGGTGATCGAGGTCAGGGCCGGTGAGCCCATGGGGCGCCGGGAATGGCTGGCCGACCCGGGCGTGGAGATCCCGGCCGACGCGGTGGCGGTGCACGGCATCAGCAACGAGCGGGCGGCGGCCGAGGGCCACCCGGCCGACCGGGTGGCCGACTCCATCGCCGACGTCCTGGTGGGGTACTGGAAGACGGGCGTCCCGGTCGTCGCCTACAACGCCGCGTTCGACCTCACCCTGCTCTCCGCGGAACTGCGCCGCCACGCCCTGCCGTCCCTCTCCGACCGCCTGGGCGGCCCCGCCCCCGCCCCGGTCGTCGACCCCTACACCATCGACCGCTGGGTCGACCGTTACCGCCGCGGCAAGCGGAACCTGGAAGCGGTCTGCGCCGAGTACGGCATATCCCTCGACGCGGCCCACACGGCCCCGGCCGACGCCCTCGCCGCAGCGCGGCTCGCGTCCGCCATAGCCGACCGCCACCCGAAGATCGCCGCCCTGAGCCCGGCCGAACTCCACCGGCGGCAGATCGAGTGGTACGCCGAGTGGGCGGCGGACTTCCAGGCGTTCCTGCGCCGCAAGGGGGACGCCGGCGCTGTGGTGGACGGAGCCTGGCCGTTGCGGGAGCTGACCGAGAGCCAGCGGGTGTAGTCGCGCCGGAGAGGACCGGGACCCTCAGAACGGATACCACCGCACCGTCTCGTCCCCGTCCCGCAACGACCTCACCCGCCGCCGGAACTCCTCCCGCGCCTTCGGGTTGCTCGGCGCATGCTGGGCCACCCAGGCGCAGCTGGCGGTCTCCCGGGCGCCGCGCAGCACCGCACAGCCCTCCCACTCCCGCACATCCCACCCGTACCCCTCGACGAACGACGCGTACGCCTCGGCGGGCAGCCCGTACCGGTCGAGGGAGAGCGCCATGACCACCAGATCGTGCTCGCGCAGATCCGACGAGAAGGTCTCCAGATCCACCAGGACCGGCCCGTCCGGCCCGACGTGCACATTGCGCGGCAGCGCGTCGCCATGGATCGGCCCCGGCGTCAGACGGGGCGTCAGCGCGGCCGCGGCCGCCGCGAAACCGTCCCGGCGTGCACGCAGGTACGCCGCGTCCTCGGCGTCGATCGCCTCGCCCGCCAGCCGCAGCCACCGCTCCACGCCGCCCAGCAGCTCGCGGGGCGGCAACGCGAAAGGAGGAGAGGGAAGTGCGTGCACGATCCGCAACAGCCGCGCCAGATCCCCCGGCTCCGCAGGGCGCACGGACTCGGGGAGCCGGTGCCACACGGTCACCGGATGACCCTCGACCAGCCGCGGCTCCGGCTCCGCCGCCCGCACGGCAGGCACGCCCGCCTCGGCCAGCCAGCGGGCGATGTCCAGCTCCCGCCCGGCCCGCGGCAGCAGCCCGGCGTCGCGGCCCACCTTCACCACCAGGTCACCGGCGGCGAACACCGCATTCTCACCGAGGGCGAGGAGAGCTGCGTCCCGGGCCGTCCCCGGCAGCACTCCCGCCGTGGCCAGTACGTCCCGTGCCCGTGCCTCGTCCATCGTGCCGCCTCCGTGCCGTCCCGCCGTGGTGCGTGTGCAGTACCCGGCCAGTCTCGCATTCGTCCAGGTCGACCGGTGTGCACGGTCCCTTGACGAGGTATCGGGCCTTCACGACCATGAACACGCCAACCGGAGCAGGCAAAGGGGCTGGTTCCGTGACATCCGTGGCCGACGTGCGACGGCCGGGCGGTCGCCGTGCAGCAGGGCAGGGCACCTGGTTCCTCGTCCTGCCCGCCCTGATCCCGATCCTCCTGTTCAGCGTGGCGCCGCTGCTCTACGGCGTCGTGCTCGCGTTCACCGACGCCCAGTCCGGCCGCACCCGGGCCACCCGGTGGATCGGCGCCCTCAACTTCCAGGACCTGCTGCACGACACGCTCTTCTGGGAGTCGTTCCGCATCGGCCTGGTCTGGGCGGCCGGCGTCACCGTGCCCCAGTTCCTGCTGGCGCTCGGCCTCGCCCTGCTGCTCAGGGAGGACTTACGGCTGCGGTGGCTGGCCCGCGCGCTCGCCATCGTGCCGTGGGCGATGCCCGAGGTCGTCGTCGGCATCATGTGGCGGCTCGTCTACAACCCGGACGCCGGCATCCTCAACGAGACCCTGCGCGACCTCGGCCTCGGCGACGGCCACGACTGGCTCGGCGGCCTGGCCACCGCCCTGCCCGCGGTGATCGTCGTCGGCGTCTGGGCCGGTCTGCCGCAGACCACGGTCGCCCTGCTCGCCGGACTGCAGAACGTTCCGCGCGAACTCCACGAGGCCGCCGCCGTCGACGGCGCCGGTGCCTGGCGCCGCTTCCGCGCGGTCACCTGGCCCGCCCTCAGACCGGTGGCCCTCGCCATCACCGCGCTCAACCTCATCTGGAACCTCAACTCCTTCGCCCTGGTCTACGTCCTCACCAGCGGCGGCCCCGGCGGCAAGACCCGGCTGCCCTCGTTGTTCGCCTACGAAGAGGCCTTCCGGTACGGCCAGTTCGGCTACGCGGCGGCCATGGGCTGCGTGCTCGTCGCCGTCGTGTCGATCCTGCTCGCGGTGTTCCTGGCCGGCCGGCTGCGCGGAGGTGCCCAGGCATGAGGACCCGCCGCACGGCACGCGCCGGTCAGTACACCGCCCTGCTCTGCTACCTGCTCTTTTTGGCCTTCCCGCTCCTGTGGCTGCTGTCCACCGCCCTGAAGTCCCCCCGCGAGCTGGGCAGTCTGCACCCGACGTGGATCCCGCGCCATCCCACGCTCGCGGGCGTCCGGCAGGCCTTCCGGGAACAGCCCCTCGCGCACGCCGCGTTCAACTCCCTGCTGGTGGCGCTCGCGACCGCCGTCGTCGCCGTGCTGCTCGCGACGCCGATGGCGTACGTCATGGCCCGGCACCGCGGCACCCGGATCGCCCGGGCCGCCACGGGATGGGTGGTGATCAGTCAGGCGTTCCCCTTCGTGCTGGTGATCATCCCGCTCTTCCTGGTGCTGAGGAACCTGCGCCTCGTCGACTCCCTGGCCGGGCTGGTGGTGGTGTACGTCGTGTGGGCGCTGCCGTTCGCGCTGTGGATGCTCGTCGGTCATGTGCGGGCGGTGCCCGCCGAACTGGAGGAGGCGGCGGCCGTCGACGGCGCCGGGCGGCTGCGCACCCTCGTGTCGGTGACGGCCCCGCTGCTCGCGCCCGGCATCGCGGCGACGGGGCTGTTCGCGTTCGTCACCGCGTGGAACGAGTTCTTCTTCGCGCTGGTGCTGCTCAAGAGCCCCGGGAAGCAGACCCTGCCCGTCGTCCTCACCCATTTCATCGGAGCGGAGGGCGTGGCCGACCTGGGCCCGCTGGCCGCCGCCGCCTTCCTCGCCACGCTTCCCTCGCTGGCCGTCTTCGCCCTGGTCCAGCGGCGGATCACGGCCGGCCTGCTCACCGGGGCGGTGAAGAGCTGATGAGGACCCGCATGACCCGCGTGACCGTCGCACTCCTCGGCGTCCTGCTGCTGCTCGCGGGCTGCTCGTCACCGGCCCACCGCGACGGCGGCCCGATCACCCTGCGCTTCCAGTCCCTCGCCTGGCAGCAGGAGTCCGTCACCGCCAACAGGGCCCTGGTGAAGGAGTGGAACGCGACACATCCCGGCGTCAAGGTCGAATACATTCAAGGAAGCTGGGACAGCGTCCACGACCAGCTGCTCACCTCCTTCGAGGGCGGCGAGGCACCGGACATCATCCACGACTCCTCCGACGACCTGGCCGACTTCGCCTACGGCGGCTACCTCGCCGACCTGACCGATCTGCTGCCGGCCCGCCTCAAGGCCGACATCCCGAAGGCGAGTTGGGGCACGACCACCTTCGGACACGGCGTCTACGGCGTGCCCTTCCTCCAGGAACCCCGGGTGCTGATCGCCAACGCCGCCCGACTGCGCTCGGCGAAGGTGCGCATACCGACCCCCGAACGCCCCTGGAGCTGGACGGAGTTCCGGGAGGTGGCCAGAAAGCTCAGCGGGCCCGGCACATACGGCGTGGCCTGGCCGCTGAAGGAACCCGTCTCCGCCACGCTGAACCTCTCCCTGTCGACGGGCGGCCGGCTCTTCCACCGGGACGCGGACGGCAGGGTGACCGTGCGCTTCGCCTCCGGCGACGCGGTCGTACCGAGCACGGTCCACGACCAGGTCGCCGTCGACCACAGCGCCCCCGCCTCGACGCTGGGCAGCGGCGGCTCGGACACCCTGCCCGGCTTCTTCGGCGGCCGGTACGCGATGGTCCCGCTGGGCTTCTCCTACCGCCAGCAGATCGTGCAGCAGGCGCCGAAGGGCTTCCGCTGGGAGGTGCTGCCCTCTCCCGCGGGCGCCGCCGGACTCACCCAGGGCGTCAGCCCGCAGACCCTGTCCGTCGCCGCGGACTGCCCGCACAAGAAGGAGGCCGCCGCGTTCCTCGGCTTCCTGTTGCGGCCCAGGAACATGGTCCGCCTCGCGCTCGGCGACTGGATGCTGCCCACCGGCACCCAGGCGCTGAAGGACCCCGCCCTGCACACCGCGGAGAACGGCTGGGCGACCGGCACGGCTCTGGCGGGCCACCTGAGCCCGGCGCCCGCCCCGTCCGTCCGCGGCTACCCCGAGTGGAAGGACAAGGTGGCCACGCCGGCCTTCCAGGAGTACTACAGCGGCGAGATCGGCCTCAGCGAGCTGCGCAGACGCCTCGTCGAGGACGGCAACCTGGTGCTGGCCCGCTATCAGCGCTGAGCGCGGACCACCGACCAGGAAATTGCTTTGAACGAGACGTCTCGTCTCGCCTAGTGTCTCTGCCATGACAGCTCCCGCCCACATCGCCATGTTCTCCATCGCCGCGCACGGCCACGTGAACCCCAGCCTGGAGGTGATCCGCGAGCTCGTCGCCCGGGGTCACCGGGTCACGTACGCCGTCCCGCCGGTGTTCGCCGAGAAGGTGGCCGCCACCGGGGCCCGGCCCGTGCCGTACACCTCGACCCTGCCCGGACCCGACGCCGACCCGGAGGACTGGGGAACCACCCTGCTGGACAACGTGGAGCCGTTCCTGGCCGACGCGATCCAGGCGCTCCCGCAGCTCATCGAGGCCTACGCCGGCGACGAGCCCGACCTGGTCCTGCACGACATCGCTTCCTACCCGGCGCGGGTGCTCGCCCACCGCTGGGGCGTCCCGGCGGTCTCCCTCTCGCCGAACCTCGTCGCCTGGGAGGGGTACCAGGAGGAGATCTTTGAGCCGCTGTGGGCCGAGCCGAGGAAGACCGAGCGCGGACAGGCCTACTACGCGCGCTTCGAGGCCTGGCTGACGGAGAACGGGATCAGCCGGCACCCGGACTCCTTCGTCGGCCCGGCCCGCTCGATCGTCCTCATCCCGAGGGCGCTGCAGCCGCACGCCGACCGCGTCGACGAACGGGTGCACACCTTCGTCGGCGCCTGCCAGGGTGACCGCGCCGACCAGGGCGACTGGCAGCGGCCGGCCGGCGCCGAGAAGGTCGTGCTGGTGTCGCTGGGCTCGGCCTTCACCAAGCGGCCCGCGTTCTACCGCGAGTGCGTGCGCGCCTTCGGCGACCTGCCCGGCTGGCACCTGGTCCTCCAGATCGGCCGGCATGTGGCCCGCGACGAACTGGGCGCTGTCCCGGACAACGTGGAAGTGCACAGCTGGGTGCCGCAGTTGGCGATCCTCCGGCAGGCCGACCTGTTCGTCACGCACGCCGGCGCGGGCGGCAGCCAGGAGGGGCTGGCCACCGCCACGCCGATGATCGCCGTCCCGCAGGCCGTCGACCAGTTCGGCAACGCCGACATGCTTCAGGGGCTCGGCGTCGCTCGTCGGCTGGACACCGAGGAAGCCAACGGTGAGCGACTCCGCGAGGCCGCGCTCGCCCTCGTATACGACACGGAGGTGGCCCGCCGTCTGAAGGAGATCCAGGCGGAGATGGCCGAGGAGGGCGGTACGCCGCGTGCGGCGGACCTCATCGAGGCCGAACTGCCGGGGCGGCCGGGGGCGTAGCTCACGTGCTCCCGCGTTCTTTCGGCGCCGGGAGCGCCGCGCCCCGCGGATGACCGTCGCGCCGGAAGGAGGACATGGGCTGTCCGTTCCGCCGTCAGCGCGGCGGTTTGTGATGACGAAATTTTGTTGAACAAGTCACAGGTGCGTGTAGAGGTTGATCCGGCGCCCGGTGATCGGCGAAAGTTTCGCGCAGACCCGCCCCGCGCGGGCCCGGCCGTCGTGCCCGCCCCCACGGGGCACGACGGCCGCTCTAGGGTGGCCGGATGACGACCTACGCGGCGCTGTTGCGCGGAATCAACGTCGGTGGCAGCAAGAAGGTGCCCATGGCCGACCTCCGTGCGCTGCTGAGCGGCCTCGGCCACACCGGTGTGCGGACCCATCTGCAGAGCGGCCAGGCCGTCTTCACGGCCGGCCACGGCGACGAGGACGCGCTCGCGGCGGAGTTGAGCCGGGCGATCGAGGAACGGTTCGGTTTCCCGGTCGACGTGCTCGTGCGCGACCACGCCTATCTGAAGGCGGTCGCCGAGGCCTGCCCGTTCCCGGCCGCCGACCTGGAGCCCAGGCAGCTGCACGTCACCTACTTCTCCGCACCGGTCACCCCGGACCGCTACGCGGACATCGACGCCGCCGCGTACCTGCCCGAGGAGTTCCGGCTCGGCGACCGCTGCCTGTACCTGTACGCCCCCGAGGGCCTCGGCCGCTCCAGACTCGCCGAGGCGCTGTCCCGCCCGCGCCTGACCAAGGACCTGATCGCGACGAGCCGGAACTGGAACACCGTGCTCAAGCTGGTCGAGCTGACGGCTCCGGGCGTGTGATCCCTGAGGCGGGTGTGCGAGGGTCTGGTCCATGCGCTACATCATCATCGGGGCGGGAGCGGTCGGCGGGACCGTCGGAGGGCGGCTGGCCCAGGCCGGGCGTGAGGTCGTCCTCGTGGCACGCGGCAAGCATCTGGCGGCACTGGACGAGCACGGGCTGCGACTGCGGCTCCCCGAAGGGGAGCTGACGTACCGGCTGCCCGCCGTCGAGGGGCCCCGCCCGCTCGGTGAGCTGCGCGCCGACGACGTCCTCCTCCTCGCCGTGAAGACGCAGGACACCATGGCCGCCCTGGAGAGCTGGGCCGAGGCGCCCGTCGCCGGCGGCGGCACGGCGGCCGAACGGCTGCCGCTGGTATGCCTCCAGAACGGCGTGGAGAGCGGACGACTGGCCCTGCGCCGCTTCCGGCGGGTGTACGGCGTCTGCGTCTGGCTGCCCTCGGGCTTCGAGGAGCCCGGCGTCGTCTCCGCCGCCGGCAGCCCGCTCACCGGCGTCCTGCACCTCGGCCGCCTTCCGCACGGCACCGACGACACCGCCCGCCGGATCGCCGCCGACCTGGCGGACGCCCGCTTCGAGGCGCCGGTCGTGCCCGACGTGGCCCGCTGGCAGTACGGCAAGCTGCTCGCGAACCTCAGCAACGCCATCGAGGCGCTGACCGGAACCCGCGACACGGAGCCCGCCCGGGCGCTGTACGCGCGCGTGCGTGCCGAGGGCGCGGCCGTCCTCGACGCCGCCGGGATCGCGTACACGGACACCGAGGAGGAGCGCGCGGCCCGCGCCGACAAGGTCACCCTCGTGCCACTGGAGGGGGCGCCACGCGGCGGCGGTTCGTCCTGGCAGTCCCTCGCCCGGGGCACCGGCACCATCGAGGCCGACTACCTCAACGGGGAGATCGTCCTGCTGGGCCGGCTGCACGGCGTACCGACCCCGCTGAACGAACTGCTCCAGCGGCTCGCCAACCGGTTCGCACGGGAGCGCCGGGCCGCCGGATCGATGCCGCTCGCCGACCTGGTCCGTCTGGCGGACGGGGAATTGGACCACTGATCAAGGGGACGATTGGGTCGGGACAGTACCCCAATGGGGGACTAGCGTCGCCACCATGACGTACCGCGCCACTGCCACTGCCACCGAGCCCGCCCCGACCCGGATCGACTTCTTCTTCGACCCGGCCTGCCCCTTCGCCTGGATCACCTCCCGCTGGCTGCTGGAGGTCGAGCGCCTGCGCCCGCTCGACCTCCGGTTCCGGGTGATGAGCCTGTACCTGCACAACACGGGCAACGAACTGCCCGACTGGTACCGGGACTTGGTGGACCGCTCCATCGGCCCGGTGCGGGTCGCCGTGGCCGCCGCCGAAGCGCATGGCACGAAGGTGCTGCGCGACCTGTACACCGCGTTCGGCACCCGGATCCACGAACGCGGCATCGAGGACTTCGACCAGGTGATCACCGAGGCGCTGGACGAACTCGGGCTGCCCGCCGAGCTGTCGGCCGCCGCCCACGACCCGTCGTACGACGACGAGGTGCGCCGCAGTCACACGGCCGGCGCCGAACCCGACTCGGGCGGCTACGTGGGGACACCGACCCTCCACATCGACGGGACGGTGTGGTTCGGGCCCGTGCTGCGCGCCGTGCCGCGCGGCGCCGAGGCGGCCGAACTCTTCGACAGCTTCCGGGTGCTGGCCCGCCACCCCGACCTCTTCGAACTCAAGCGCACCCGCACCGGCTCGCTCCGCTTCGACTGACGGGAAGCACTGTGGCCGATAAACGCCCCTCCTGCCCGAGGTGTTCGCCGAGGGTGTGACGCAGGGGCCGCGACCGGCGCAGAACGAAGAGCCGCCGCGGTCCGACGTCACAGGGGAACGCCGGACCCGGCGGCCTCTACCACGCTCACGTCCCCCAGGGCCCGTGGTCGCCGAACCTCGCGACAAACCCGCGGGGTTGTCCCTAGGGTGAAGCGCGCTGACGGCCGGAGGGGGACGTATGAGCGCGATGGGCGGACCATGGGCGGTGCTGCCGCGGTACCGCGGGGACGGCATCGCCCGCGACGCCGGCGCGGCGCTCGCCGGGCCCGTGCCGACCTCGCTCCACCCCGGCGTCCGGGCACCTGGTCAACGAACACGGGTCACCCGGACGGGTGGCGATTTTCGGACGTCATCGATCCGGACATCCGGGTGTCATGCCACCTGGAGAGCGTCTGCGGACCGCGGGGGTCACGGATGAGGAACCGGCTCCCCGCCCTCGGCCGTGCGCGGACCCCCAACATCGGTAACGTCGGAGGTCCCGGCATCTTCGGCCGTTCAGGGCCAACGCCCCACCCCCGAGGGCCCGTTCGGGCCACGAGCGAGGACAGGACATGAGCACCTACAACTTCGGAAACCTCAACGGCCCGGCCAGCTTCGGCGACTACGGCCGTATCGACACCGCGAACGGCACACCCGACCTGGAGACCCTCATGGCCGTCGCCGAGCGGCTCACCGAGGCACTGCGCGCCGAGTACCCGGGGCTGGCGCGGTGCGGGGAGAGCATCCAGGCCGAGCTGGCGCTGTCCGCCGAGGACGGCCTTCCGCCCAACCGAGGGCGGATCCGCACCGCGTTGGAGACCGTCGCCGTCACGGCGGGGGCCGGCACCGGCAGCCTCACCTTCACCCGGCAGCTCACCCAGGCGCTCGGCCTGTGACCGGCCGCAGCCCCGCCGCCGAGGCCGCCCACGCCTGACCGGGCCGCGAGGGCACCGGCTGACGCGGTGGCCGGCCGGAACGGTCAGGCGCCCAGTGCCGCCAGTGCCGGTCGGCAGGCCGCGTCGTAGCGTTCCAGCAGCACCCGCGCCACCTCGGGCGCCGGGCCCAGCACGTCGGCCAGCACGTCGGCCCCGGCCGCGCCCCGCGCGATACGGTCCGGCAGGAAGCCGGGGGCCAGGACGTACGGCGCGACGGCGACCCGCTCGCAGCCGAGGGCGCGCAGTTCGGCGACCGCGTCCTCGGTGCGCGGAAGGGATGCGGAGGCGAACGCAGGTCGCACGGCGCACCAACCGGTGTGCCACCACTCCCGCGCGATGTCGGCGATCACTGCGATCGCCTCCGGGTCCGAGGACCCCGCCGAGGCCAGGACGACCCCGGTCGAGGACTTGTCGGCGGGTGTCAGCCCAGCCTCGTACAGCCGCCGTTCCAGCGCGTCCAGCAGCAGCGGCGACGGACCGAGCACGTCCGCCTGCCGGATCCTGAGGCGCGGCGGCGCGTCCCGCAGCACGGCCGGGATGTCGGCCTTGGCGTGGAACGCGCACGTCAGCAGCAGCGGCAGAGCGACCACGTCCCGCACGCCCTCCGCCGCGAGCGACTCCAGCGTGCCGTGCACGGACGGCACGTTGAAGTCGAGGAACCCGGTCTCCACGCGCAGCCCCGGCCGCTGCGACCGCACCCGCTCCACCAGGGCGTGCACGGTCGCCGCGTGCCGCGGATCGCGGCTGCCGTGAGCGATGACGAGAAGGACCGGGGCGCTCATCTCAGCCCTTCACCAGCAGGCCGCGGCTGCGCAGCACCCACCGCTCCAGCGGGCTGAAGATCAGCAGGTCGATGGCGATGCCGACGAACAGGATGAGGAAGATCGCCTCGAACACCATGGACATGGAGCTGGCGTTGCGGCCGTTCTCCAGCAGGGCGCCCAGGCCGATGCCCAGGTCGGGCGAGGAGGCGATGATCTCCGCGGCCATCAGTGAACGCCAGGAGAACGCCCAGCCCTGCTTCAGACCCGCCAGATAGCCCGGCAGCGCGGCCGGCAGGACGATGTGCCAGGCGCCCTTCAGCCCCGTGGCCCCCATGGTGCGGCCGGCGCGCAGGAACAGCGGCGGCACCTGGTCGATGCCGGACACCAGGCCGTTGGCGATGGAGGGGACGGCGCCGAGCAGGATCACCGCGTACATCATCGAGTTGTTCAGGCCCAGCCAGATCACGGCCGGCGGCACCCACGCCACCGACGGCAGCGACTGCAGACCGGACAGCACCGGGCCGATCGCGGCGCGCACGAACCTCACCCGGGCCACCAGCAGCCCCAGCGGAGTGCCGATGGCCAGCGCGAACAGGAAGCCCAGCAGACCCCGCGAGACGCTGGTCCAGATATAGCCGAGCAGCTTGCCCTGCAGCCAGGCGTCCTTGAACTCGTTGCCCACGTCGGCAGGGGAGGGCAGCTTCGTCGGATCGGAGACGATCTTGAAGGAGATCAGCGCCTGCCACACCGCCAGCACCACCAGGGCGGCGACGACCGGAGGCAGGATCTTCTTGCCGAGCGTCTGCCGGAACGAGGTCCGGCCGACGACACCGGCCTCCAGGGCGTCCAGGCCCGCCTCGACGCTCGCGGCGTCCTCCAGGACGGCCTTGGTCGTGTCAGTGCTGGCCATGGCGGCGGATCTCCCCACGCAGGACTTCAGTGATCTCCAGGGACAGTTCGGCGACCGGCGCGTCCTCGATGCGCCGCGGCTGCGGAATGTCCACCTGCCACTCCCGGGCCACCCGGCCCGGGCGGGAGGACAGCAGCACGACGCGCTGCGCGAGCCGCACCGCCTCGCGCACGTTGTGCGTCACGAACAGCACCGACAGGCCCGTCTCCGCCCAGATCCGGGTCAGTTCGTCGTGCAGCAGGTCGCGGGTGATCGCGTCCAGCGCCGCGAACGGCTCGTCCATCAGCAGCAGCCGGCTGTCCTGGGCCAGCGCGCGGGCCATGGCGACACGCTGGCGCATACCCCCGGACAGCTCGTGCACCCGCTTGCCGTACGCGCCCTGGAGCCGGACGAGTTCGAGCAGTTCCTCGGCCCGGCCGCGCCGCTCGTTCTTCGCGACGCCGCCGAGCTTCAGGGCGAGTTCGATGTTCTTGCCCGCGGTCAGCCACGGGAAGAGGGCGTGCTCCTGGAACATCAGGGCCGGACGCCCGTCGGTCGTGATGCTGCCGGACGAGGGCCGGTCCAGCCCGGCCACCAGGTTCAGCAGCGTGGACTTGCCGCAGCCCGAGGCCCCCAGGAGGGTGACGAACTCCCCCGGAGCGACATCGAGACTGATGTCGTCCAGGACGAGCTGCTGCCCAGCGGGTCCCGCGAAGGACTTCGAGACGTGTTCGATGCGCGCCGCGTGCTCGACCGACTCGGCGGCCTTGGCGAAGGTCGTGGCCATGGTCGTCACCTCCTGGGAACTCATCGGCTACGGGGGTTACTTGACGCCGAGCCCGGCGTCGCCGACGGTGCGTTCACCTTCGGCCTTGAGGACCTTGTTCAGGAGGGTGAGGTCGTAGATCCCGTCCAGCTTCGGGTTCTCCAGCAGCCCGGCCTTCACGGCGTGCTGTGCCTCGGTGTGGAGGGTGGCGGCCAGCGGGTCGTCGGTGAACTGGATGGACTTCCAGGCCGGGTCCAGGACCTTCGCCGGCAGCGCCTTGCCGGAGTCGGCCGCCAGCTGCTTGTTGGCCACCGCCTTCGCCTGGTCCGGGTTGGCGTTGATCCACTTGGTGGCCTCGACCGAGGCCTTCAGCACGGCCTCGACCGCCTTCGGGTGCTCCTTGAGGAAGGCCTGCCGCACGATGATGTTGGTGATCACGAACTTCTTGCCCGGCCACAGCGCCGACTCGTCCAGCAGCACCTTGCCGCCCTCGGCGACCAGCTTGGACGCGGTCGGCTCCGGCACCCAGGCGCCGTCGACGGAACCGGACTTGAAGGCGTCCGGAGTCACCTTGTTGTCGGTGCGGACGACCGAGACGTCGCCCTTGCCGCTCTGCGCGTCGACCTTCCAGCCCTGCGAGGCCGCCCAGTTGAGGAACGCCACGTCCTGCGTGTTGCCGAGCTGCGGGGTGGCGATCTTCTTGCCCTTGACGTCCTTCAGGGACTTGATCTTCTTCGGGTCGACGACCAGCTTGACGCCACCGGAGGCCGAACCACCGATGATGCGCAGGCTCTTGCCGTCGGACTTGGTGTAACCGTTGATCGCCGGGGAGGGGCCGATCCAGCCGATGTCGATCGAGCCCGAGTTGAGGGCCTCGATCTCGGACGGGCCCGCGTTGAAGATCTGGTACTTGGCCTCGGTGGCGCCCAGTTCCTTCTGGAAGAAGCCCTTCTGGTTGCCGACCAGGGCGGTGGCGTGCGTCAGGTTCCCGAAGTAGCCGATCTTGACGGAGTCCAGCCCGTCGATCTTCTTGGCCCCGGCCGCGATCTTGGCGGTGTCGTCGTTCTTGGAGTCGGACCCGTAGCCGCAGGCTGCGAGAGTGAGCAGGGGGAGTGCGGCGAGCGCGGCTATGCCGCGACGGAACAGCTTCGAGCGGTTGGCAGGCACGGGAGGGTTTCCTCTCGTTGGCCCGGCGGTCACGGTCTCTCAGGCCGTGGCCGGGAGTTCGGCAAAGGGTCTTCGTCGCTTCCGGGACGTCGGGTGGGGGGTGAGGGCGCGCGAGCGGTGCGCGTACGTCACCGCACACATCGCGCCACTCCGCCCTGCCCGCTGCCGAGGGAGCCGCTGCCGATGCGGCCGCCCTCCTTCGCGAACGTCGAATAGACGTCGGTCGTCCTCATGCTCAGAAGTCCCAGCCGTCGTCTTCGGACGCGTCCTTGACCGGTTCCGGGGAGGCGAACGACTCGCCGACCATGCCCGCGGTCAGGGTGGTGCCGTCGGACGGGTCGATCAGGATGAAGGAGCCGGTGCGCCGCGAGTCGGCGTAGGAGTCGACGGGGAGCGGCTCGGCGGTACGGATCTTCACGCGGCCGATGTCGTTGGCGACGAGCTGTCCCGGATGCGGGTGCAGGGACAGGTCGTCCAGGGTCAGCCGGGACGGGATGTCCTTCACGATCGCCTTGACGGTGCGGGTGCCGTGCTTGAGCAGCACCCGGTGGCCGACGGTCAGCGGCTCGTCGGCCACATGGCAGACGGTGGCCTCCACGTCCTGCGTGGTGGCCGGCGCGTCCTTCGCCGGCACGATCAGGTCGCCGCGTGAGATGTCGATGTCGTCTTCGAGCAGCAGCGTCACCGACTGGGTCGTCCACGCCACGTCCACCGGCTCGCCCAGCAGGTCGATGCCGGAGATCCGCGTGGTCCGCCCGGAGGGAAGGACCGTGACCTCGTCGCCGACCCGGAAGGTACCGGCGGCGATCTGGCCCGCGTAACCCCGGTAGTCCGGGTGCTCGGCGCTCTGCGGCCGGATCACGTACTGCACCGGCAGCCGGGCGTGGCAGTGGGCCAGGTCGTGGCTGACGGGCACGGTTTCCAGGTGTTCCAGGACGGTCGGGCCGCCGTACCAGTCCATGGTCGCGGACGGTTCCACCACGTTGTCACCGGCCAGCGCCGAGATCGGGATCGCGGTGACCTCGGGCACGCCCAGCTCGGTCGCGTACGCCGTGAACTCCTCGGCGATCGCGGCGAACACCGCCTCCTCGTACCCGACCAGGTCCATCTTGTTGACCGCGAGCACGACGTGCGGGACCCGCAGCAGGGCCGCGATCGCCGCGTGCCGGCGGGTCTGCTCGACCACGCCGTTGCGGGCGTCGACGAGGATCACGGTCAGCTCGGCCGTCGACGCACCGGTGACCATGTTGCGCGTGTACTGCACATGGCCGGGCGTGTCCGCGAGGATGAACCGGCGCCGGGGCGTGGCGAAGTAGCGGTAGGCGACATCGATGGTGATGCCCTGCTCCCGCTCGGCGCGCAGGCCGTCGGTGAGCAGCGCGAGGTCGGGGCCGTCCTGGCCGCGGCTCGCGGAAGCCCGCTCCACGGCCTCCAGCTGGTCGGCCAGGACCGACTTGGAGTCGTGCAGCAGCCGTCCGACGAGCGTGGACTTGCCGTCGTCGACGGAGCCGGCGGTGGCGAAGCGCAGCAGCGTGGTGGCCGAGAGCGCCTCGGTCGTGGTCGTGCTCATGCTTAGAAGTACCCCTCGCGCTTGCGGTCTTCCATCGCGGCCTCGGAGAGCTTGTCGTCGGCGCGGGTCGCCCCGCGCTCGGTCAGCCGGGAGGCGGCGATTTCGGCGATCACGGCGTCCAGCGTGGTGGCGTCGGAGTCGACGGCACCGGTGCAGGACATGTCACCGACCGTGCGGTAGCGCACCAGGCGCTTCTCCACGGTCTCGTTCTCGCGAGGGCCGCCCCACTCGCCGGCCGTCAGCCACATACCGCCCCGCCGGAACACCTCACGCTCGTGCGCGAAGTAGATCCGCGGCAGCTCGATGCCCTCACGCTCGATGTACTGCCACACGTCCAGCTCGGTCCAGTTCGACAGCGGGAAGACCCGGACGTGCTCACCGGGGGCGTGACGGCCGTTGTACAGGTTCCACAGCTCCGGGCGCTGGCGGCGCGGGTCCCACTGGGAGAACTCGTCCCGCAGCGAGAACACCCGCTCCTTGGCACGGGCCTTCTCCTCGTCCCGGCGCCCGCCGCCGAAGACCGCGTCGAACCGCTCGCTCTGGATCCGCTCCGTCAGGGGGAGGGTCTGCAGCGGGTTGCGGGTGCCGTCGGCACGCTCCTTGAGCACACCCCGGTCGATGTAGTCCTGGACGGATGCCACATGGAGGCGCAGCCCATGGGCTGCGACCACACGGTCCCGGTACTCAAGAACCTCCGGGAAGTTGTGTCCGGTGTCCACATGCAGCAGCGAGAACGGCACGGACGCCGGCGCGAACGCCTTCAGCGCCAGGTGCAGCATGACGATGGAGTCCTTGCCACCCGAGAACAGGATCACCGGGTTCTCGAACTCACCCGCCACCTCACGGAAGATGTGCACCGCCTCGGACTCCAGCGCGTCCAGGTGCGACAGGGCGTACGGGCTCTCCGTACCCTCGCCGCCCGTCGCGGCCTCGGCGACGGTCGTCATGCCAGTCCCCTCTCGCTCAGCAGCGCGTACACCGACGCCGCGGACTCCTGCACGGTCTGGTGCTGCGACTCGATCCGCAGATCAGGTGTCTCGGGCTCCTCGTACGGGTCGTCGACCCCGGTCAGCCCCTTGAGGTCGCCCGCGGCCTGCTTGGCGTACAGCCCCTTCACATCGCGCACGCTGCACACCTCGACCGGGGTCGCCACATGGATCTCCAGGTACGGCGTCCCGTTCTCCTCGTGCCGCTTGCGCACCGCCTCCCGGCTGTCCGCGTACGGCGCGATCACCGGCACCAGCGCCTTGACGCCGTTGCGGGCCAGCAGTTCGGCGACGAAGCCGATGCGCTGCACGTTGGTGTGCCGGTCCTCGCGGGAGAAGCCGAGGCCCGCCGAGATGAACTCGCGGATCTCGTCCCCGTCGAGCACCTCGACGCGGTGGCCCTCTCCGCGCAGCCGGCCGGCCAGCTCGTACGCGATGGTGGTCTTGCCGGCACTCGGCAGACCCGTGAGCCAGACGGTGGCTCCGGTGGTCACGTGGTTCTCCTGGGTCGAGTCGTTCGTCATCCGTGCAGCCCGCACTCGGTCTTGGCCCGCCCGGCCCAGCGGCCGGCGCGCGCGTCCTCGCCCTCCAGGACCCTGCGGGTGCAGGGGGCGCAGCCGATCGAGGCGTAGCCGTCCATCAGCAACGGGTTGGTCAGCACACCGTGTTCGGCGACGTAGGCGTCCACGTCGTCCTGCGTCCAGCGGGCGATCGGGGAGACCTTGACCTTCCGCCGCTTCTCGTCCCAGCCGACGACCGGGGTGTTCGCCCGGGTCGGGGACTCGTCGCGGCGCAGGCCGGTCGCCCAGGCCTGGTAGCCCTTCAGCCCCTCTTCCAGGGGCTGCACCTTGCGCAGCCTGCAGCACAGGTCCGGGTCGCGGTCGTGCAGCTTCGGGCCGTACTCCGCGTCCTGTTCGGCGACCGACTGCTGCGGCGTGAGGGTGATGACGTTGACGTCCATCACGGCCTCGACGGCGTCGCGGGTGCCGATGGTCTCCGGGAAGTGGTAACCGGTGTCGAGGAAGACGACGTCCACCCCCTTGCGCACGCGTGAGGCGAGATGGGCGACCACGGCGTCCTCCATGGAGGAGGTGACGCAGAACCCGGCGCCGAAGGTGTCGACCGCCCACTGGAGGATCTCCAGCGCGGAGGCGTCTTCCAGGTCACGGCCCGCCTGCTCGGCGAGCGCCTTCAACTCGTCGGCCGTACGCTCTTCCTGAGCCGTCGTCATGTCGTGCGGTCCCCTCCGTTGTCGGCTCGCCGAAGGCCCCGGGCGAGCAGCCCGAGGAACTTCAGCCGGAATGCGCGGTTGCACGCCCCGCATTCCCAGGAGCCGTGGCTGCCTTCCAGAGCTTCGCTCGGACGCAGGTCCTCGTCGCCGCAGTAGGGGCAGTAGAACGGCGCGGCACGCTCGCTCACGACAGCACCTCCTCGGAAGCCCGGGACGCCCAGGCCGCGAACCGCTCGCCGTCCTCGCGCTCCGCCTGGAACCGCTTGAGCACCCGCTCGATGTAGTCGGGCAGTTCGTCCGCGGTGACCTTCAGGCCGCGCACCTTCCGGCCGAAGCCCGGCTCCAGGCCCAGGGCGCCGCCGAGGTGCACCTGGTAGCCCTCGACCTGCTCGCCCCGGTCGTTGAGGACCAGCTGGCCCTTGAGACCGATGTCCGCGACCTGGATACGGGCGCAGGCGTTCGGGCAGCCGTTGAGGTTGATGGTGATCGGCTCGTCGAAGTCCGGCAGCCGGCGCTCCAGTTCGTCGATCAGTGTGGAGCCGCGCTGCTTGGTCTCGACGATGGCGAGCTTGCAGAACTCGATGCCGGTGCAGGCCATGGTGCCGCGCCGGAAGGACGACGGCCGGGCGGTGAGGTCCAGCGCCTCCAGACCCTCGACCAGCGAGTCGACCTTGTCCTGCTCGACGTCGAGGACGATCATCTTCTGCTCGACGGTGGTACGGACCCGGCCCGAGCCGTGCGCCTCCGCGAGGTCGGCGATCTTCGTCAGCGTGGCGCCGTCGACGCGGCCGACACGCGGGGCGAAACCGACGTAGAACCGGCCGTCCTTCTGCCGGTGCACCCCGATGTGGTCGCGCCACTGCTGGACCGGCTGCTCGGGAGCGGGCCCGTCGACCAGCTTGCGCCCGCCCAGGTACTCGTCCTCCAGCACCTGCCGGAACTTCTCCGCGCCCCAGTCGGCGACGAGGAACTTCAGGCGGGCCCGGTTGCGCAGCCGGCGGTAGCCGTAGTCGCGGAAGATCGAGATGACGCCCTCGTAGACGTCCGGGACCTCGTCGACCGGCACCCACGCGCCGAGCCGCACGCCCAGCTTGGGGTTGGTGGACAGGCCGCCGCCCACCCACACGTCGAAGCCCGGGCCGTGCTCGGGGTGCCGTACACCGACGAACGCGACGTCGTTGATCTCGTGCACGACGTCCAGCAGCGGCGAACCCGAGATGGCCGTCTTGAACTTGCGGGGGAGGTTCGAGTACGCCTTGTTGTTCAGGACGCGGCGCTTCATCTCCTCCAGCGCCGGCGTGCCGTCGATGATCTCGTCCTCGGCGATGCCCGCCACCGGGGAGCCGATCATCACACGCGGGGTGTCACCGCAGGCGGTGACGGTCGACAGGCCCACGCCCTCCAGCCGGTCCCAGATCTCGGGCACGTCCTCGATCCGGATCCAGTGGTACTGGACGTTCTGCCGGTCGGTGATGTCCGCGGTGCCCCGGGCGAACTCCTGGGAGATCTCGCCGATGACGCGCAGCTGCCGCGTGGTGAGCGCGCCGCCGTCGATGCGGACCCGCAGCATGAAGTAGCGGTCGTCCAGCTCCTCCGGCTCCAGTACGGCGGTCTTGCCGCCGTCGATGCCGGGCTTGCGCTGGGTGTACAGCCCCCACCAGCGCATCCGGCCGCGCAGGTCGCCGGGGTCGATCGAGTCGAAGCCGCGCTTGGAATAGATCGTCTCAATGCGTGTCCGCACATTGAGACCGTCGTCGTCCTTCTTGACCTGCTCGTTGCCGTTGAGCGGGGTGAAGTGACCCACGGCCCACTGACCCTCACCACGGTGACGGCTCACCTTGCGGCGGGGCGCGGAGGCGGCGGGCTTCGGTGGAGTGGCGGCCATGGTTCTACGTCCTTCGGGACCGGTGGGAATCAGCTCTGACCTGCACAGAAGCGCGCACGCGGGCAGGCGTGCGCGTCCTTGCGCAAGGAGAATCAGGTACGGGGGGTTCGCGGCGGTGCTGGAGGCTCAGCTCGCCGGACAGATGGCGCTGGACATGCGGCCGAGGTCGACGTGCCGCCGACTCACCAAGGCAATTCCAGTTCCGGACATGACGGAAGCGTGTCACGGCGATCTGGACACAGTCCAGCTTTATCCATCATGCGGACACCCTTGTCCCGGAATGTGGAACAAGGGTGTTGTCGCTCACATACGCTGCCGGAAGACTTGTCCCGCCAGGTCGGACGGGCTATCAGGCGGGGTAGGCCCCGGGCCACGGCCCCGGCTCCGCGACCTCCGGCTCCAGCGCGACCTTGGTGTCGAACAGCCTGAAGCCGCGCCGCAGGTAGTTGTCCATGGCGAACTCGCCGTCCAGGCTGCAGGTGTGCAGCCACACCCGCTTCGTCGGTGTCCGCTGCGGCCACCGCTCGGCCAGGTCCCAGGCACGCGCCGTGCCGTACGACAGCAGATGCCCGCCGATGCGCCGGCCCCGGAAGGCCGGCAGCAGACCGAAGTAGACGATCTCGACGACACCCTCGTCCTGCGGGTCCAGCTCCACATAGCCGGCCGGGGTGGCCCGGTCGTAGGCCACCCAGGTCTCCACGCCGGGCCGGTCCAGATGCTCCCGCCACCGCGCGTACGTCCAGCCCAGCCGGTCGGTCCAGCGAAGGTCGCCGCCGACCGACGCGTACAGGAAACGGCTGAACTCGGGGGAGGGCACCTCGGCACGGAGAACCCGGACGTCGCCCTCGGGCGCGGCGGCGGCCAGGAGATCGGCCGGCGAGGTCTGCTCCAGGGACCAGGTGGTGACAGGGACGCTGCTCATGCGGGCCAGGGAACCATCCCGGCCCCTGCCCTGTCGATCGGCCGGCCCGACGGGGACAGGCCGGGCGGCGGCCGGGTCAGCTCAGGGTGCGGTCCAGGTCGCGCAGGGGCAGGGCGAAGAGCATGCGGTCGGACATGGACCACACCTCCCCCGTCTCCTGCCAGTAGGACAGCGACCCCGCCGACTGCGCCCAGCAGCGGTGCGAGGCGTCCGCGCCGCAGTGCGCGGCCTTCGCTCCCGTGGAGTCCTGCCGCCACAGGCCACCGTGTCCGTCTCCCGAACCGGGCAGACGTCCCACATACCAGGACGACTGCTCCGCCCCGGGCTGCCGGTACGACAGCACACCCCGGATCCCGGCCGCCCGCGTCCGGTACGCCTCCACCGCCGTCACCCGCCCCCCGGCATCCGTGGCGAGCAGCCCGCCGCGCGCGGGATCCGTGCTGAACGCATACCGCCACAGCCGCGCGTTCCGGTCCCCGTCCGGCGCGGTCCACTCCGCGGCGACCAGGCTGTCGGGCACCGTGCCCCGGTCCAGGGCGAGCGCGCCGGGACAGGGCGGCCCGGAGCGGGCGCAGCGGCCCGCGGTGAAGCGGTACGAGCCGACCGCGGGCATCACATACCGGTAGCCGTCGGCGGACCAGCCGCCGGACACCCGGCCGATCGCGGGCCCGTCGACGCTGGTGCGCTGGATCCGGTCGAGGTCGTAGACATACAGCGCGTCGGCGCCGCCCGCCCTGGCCGTCACCAGCAGCTTGTGCTGGTACCAGACCATCCCGGACATCCCGGAGCCGAGCCCCCGGTAGTCACGGCCGCCGTCGACCGGCACCACCAGCAGCACCCAGCGGTAGGCGAGGTGGGCGGGGTCGTCGGCGTTCACGAAGGCCACCCTGGCCAGACCCCGCTCGTCGGCGCGGCCGGTGGCGGCGCTGTGGGTCCAGCCGGCGAGGACGACCCGGTGGGTGCCCCAGACGCCGTCGTCGTCCGCGTCCCCGGACGTGGTCACCGACGCCGGCCGCCACGCCGTGCCCGCGGAGTCGGCCGGGTCCCAGCAGTAGGCGCGCGTGGCGGCCGGGGTGACGGGCAGGGACGCGCGGTCGGCGGAGGAGCAGCCGGCGGACTCGCGCATCCCGCGGTCGGCGCTCGCCAGGACGGCGTCCACCCCGACCGGACGGCCCATCGCGGCGGAGAGCCGGTTCAGCGTGCGGGCGGGCACCAGGTGCTCCTGGAGCCGCAGCCGGCCGGTCTCCGCCGGGGAGGAGAGCCGCCGCAGCGCCCCGGGACTGTCGGTGACACCCGCCTGCGAGACGCTGATCAGGGTGGCGGCCGCGGTGAGCGCCAGCGCGGTCCCGGTCAGGACCGCGCGCAGTGCAGCGCCCCGCCTGCGCCGGCGATGTCTGCCGCGATGCTTCATCTCGTCCCCTCTTCCAGGGCTCCTTCGCCACCGGTGCGCGCCGGCCGCCGACACTCCAACTGTGCCTGATGATCCGTACGTTGGAGCAGTGGTCAACCGGAGAGGCCCCTAGGGGATGCTACGGCAGTAACGGCGCGCGCAGGGCGAAGACCCCGCACATCCGCGGAAGAGGGGCTCACCGAGCCGCGGGCCCACCGCCCCGCGCGGCCGTACGGCACCGCGTGATCGCCGGCGCCGTGGAGGAAGGCAGCAGGTCACGAGGGTCGTCGGGGAGCAGCACCTCGATCTCCGCGTCCTCGCGAAAACGATACGGCCGGTGCTGGAGGAGGTCCCCGAAATAGCGCCGGATGCGGGACATCTCAGCCCGTACCGTCACCGTGCGTGAGGGATCCCCGAACAGATCCCCGGCCAGCGCCGCCGCACCGCGGCCGGACCGGTGGGCGGCGAGCAGATACAGCAACTCGGCGTGCCGCGGACTGAGTTCACGTGACCAGGGCCCCGCTGACCCCGAAACCGTCAGCGTACTGCGGCCCGGCCTGGCCAGGTCCAGCACGATCCGGGTGACGGTACCGAGCGGTTCCTCGGCCACCCGCAGCAACCAGCCCCCGGCCAGCGGCTCCACCGCGCACGAACCCAGCGCCGGCAGCCACCGGCGGCCCGGCGCCAGCGACTTGGGCAACGCCACACGCCGCACGTACGGCATCCCCGACACGGCCGCCGTCCAGCCGTCCCGGTCCACCACCAGGGCCCGCCCGTCCAGCCGGGCCAGCACCGGAGCCGCCACCGACCGCAGCCGCTCCAGCGCGTTCAGATGCAGCTCCCGCAGCCGCGCCTCGGCCAGCTTCGCCACCGAGTCCACCCAGGCGAGGGTCGCCGGATGCATCGTCTCCAGCGGGCCGCTGACGTCCACGACACCGATCAGCCGCCCGTCCCTCGGGTCCGTGATCGGCGCACCCGTGCAGGTCCACGAGGTGTGCGAGCGGACGAAGTGCTCGGCGGCGAAGACCTGGACAGGCCGTCGTACGACCGCCGGAGTGCCCACCCCGTTGGTGCCGACGACGTCTTCCCGCCAGTCCGCGCCCAGTTCGAAGCCCAGACCGTCCGCCCTGCGCAGCACCGGCGGGGCCCCCTCCCGCCACAGCACCCGCCCCTCGGCGTCCGCCACGACCATGATGTGCTGGGCCACATCGGCGACCGAAAGCAGACCTTCACGCAGCACCGGCAGGACATGCCGGAGCGGTGACTCCTCGCGCCGCCGCCGCACTTCCTCCAAGGACAGCAGCCCGGACCTGAAGTCGCGGTCGGGATCCACACCGCTGCGCAGCATCCGGCCCCAGGACTGCTCGATCACCGGCCGGGGCGCGATCCTCGCACGTCGACCGGCAAGCGTGGCGTCGCGTACCTCGCTCAGCAGCCGCGCCGCCTGTGTCGCGTCCACGGCGGCCAGGCGCGCCACGTTCATCGGCGGGTTCGCCACGGGGGTCCTCCCGGAAAGGCGTCGAACAGAGTTGTCAAGCCGTCCGGGCGGCGGTTTCCGGTCCGGCTGTGCCTCTCATACTGCCGCTCCGGACAGGCCGGAGGCACACACTCCGCGCACGTGCCCCGACAAGTTGCAACCCCTTGCAACCCTGGTGGACGGTCGGAGGGTGGCCGAGACTTGACGCGGAGCGGGGGTGGTGCCGTGTCGGCGCAGCACCACTCCCGCCAGGGGTCCGGCAGGCTTCGCGGATGACGCCGCTCGGCCCGCGTTTCACCGTCCGGGGCGTGCTCGTTCCACAATCGACGCCAGGTCCAGGGCCGTTGGCAGGGTGCCGAACGACGCGCCGTGGTCACCGCCCAGGCGGGACGCGCAGAAGGCGTCCGCCACCTCCGGCGGGGCGTGCCGGACCAGGAGCGAACCCTGGAGCACCAGTGCGAGGCGCTCCACGAGCCGCCGGGCGCGGCCCTCGACGGCGTCCAGGTCGGCGAGTTCGGTGAACAGGCCCTTCACGGCGCGGTCGAGGCGGTGGTCGGCGCCGTGTGCCCGGCCGATCTCGGTCAGACAGGCGTCCAGCGCGCCCGGCTCCCGTTGCAGCGCCCGGAGCACGTCCAGCGCCTGGACGTTTCCGGCGCCCTCCCAGATGGAGTTCAGCGGCGACTCCCGGACCAGCCGGGGCAGGCCCGACTCCTCGACGTAACCGTTTCCGCCCAGGCACTCCGCGGCCTCCACCGCGACGGGCGCACACCGCTTGGTGATCCAGTACTTGGCGGCCGGCACCGCCAGCCGCAGGAAGGCACGCTCCTGCTCGCCGCCGTCGTCGTACGCGGCCGCGAGCCGGAGCGCGAGCGTGGTCGCGGCCTCGGACTCCAGCGCCAGGTCGGCGAGGACGTTGCGCATCAGCGGCTTGTCGAGCAGCCGGCCGCCGAAGGCCTCCCGGTGGGCGCAGTGGTGGATCGCCTGCGCCACCGCCTGCCGCATCAGGCCCGCCGAGCCCAGCGCGCAGTCCAGCCTCGTCGCCGCGACCATCCCGATGATCGTCCGCACCCCGCGGCCCTCCTCCCCGACCCGGCGGGCCCAGGTGCCGGCGAACTCCACCTCCGCGGAGGCGTTGGAACGGTTGCCCAGCTTGTCCTTCAGCCGCTGGACGAGGAAGACGTTGCGGCTGCCGTCGGGCAGGACGCGCGGCACCAGGAAGCAGGTGAGACCGCCCGGAGCCTGGGCGAGCACCAGGAACCCGTCCGACATCGGTGCCGAGCAGAACCACTTGTGCCCGGTCAGCGTGTACGTGCCGGCCTCGGCGAGCGGCCGGGCCTCGGTGGTGTTCGCGCGGACGTCGCTGCCACCCTGCTTCTCGGTCATGCCCATACCGAAGAGCACGCCGGCCTTCCGCCCCGCGGGCCGCAGCTCCCGGTCGTAGACCGTGGACGTCAGCCGCGGCTCCCACTCGGCGGCGAGCGCCGGGTCGCTCCGCAGCGCCGGCACGGCCGCGTGCGTCATCGACAGCGGGCAGCAGGTGCCCGCCTCGGCCTGCGTCCAGACCAGGAACCCGGCGGCCCGCCGCACGTGCCCCGACGGCCGGATCCAGGCCCCGGTCAGCCCCGCCGAGACACCCTTGCCGAGCAGCCGGTGCCAGGCCGGGTGGAAGTCGACCTCGTCGATCCGGTGGCCGTACCGGTCGTGGGTACGCAGCCGGGGCGGGTGCTCGTTGGCCTGCGCCCCCCACTCCTGCACCTGCGTCGAACCGGCGGCACGGCCCAGCGCGGACAGCTCCGCGCGCACCTCGTCGAGCACGTCCGGACCGGTGTGCCGCTCGACGGCCGCCACGAGGGCCCGGTCGGCGGCGAAGACGTCGTAGCCGACCAGCGGGGGCGGCTGGTTCGTCACGGTGTGGGTGGAGAGGCCTGCCATGATGGGGAACCTACCCGGGACGGCGGCGGTGATGGCCTCCAGCGTGGCACAGCGGCGCCGCCGGGCGCGCCGGATGCGGTCACTCGCCCCGGAAGGTGAGGGCGGTCCCGTGCTGCGGATACCTTTGGGTCGTGCAGCCAGCAAGCGAACCCCCCGAGCGGCCCGCCGGTCGCCTCCACCGGGCCAGAGCCCTCTACCGGAACGTCTCCAAACGCCGGACCGCCTGGCTGTTGCTCAAGGACACCGTCAACTCCTGCATGGAGTACCGCATCCTGGGCCTGGCGGCCGAGGCGGCCTTCTTCACGCTGCTGTCCGTGCCGCCGCTGCTGCTCTGCCTCATCGGGCTGCTCGCCTACGTCGACAGCTGGACGGGCGCCCACACCATCCGCAGCCTGGAGACCAACATCCTCGACGCCTCGCGGACGGTCCTGTCCGACAAGGGCGTGAAGGAGATCACCCAGCCGATCCTGCACGACGTGATGAAGGGCGGCCGGCCCGACGTCATCTCCATCGGCTTCGTCTTCGCCCTGTGGTCCGGCTCCCGCGCCGTGAACGTCTTCATCGACACCATCACCGTCATGTACGGCCTCGACGGCGTCCGGGGCATCGTCAAGACCCGGATGATGTCCTTCCTGCTGTTCATCGTGGCGCTGCTGATCGGCTCGGTGGCACTGCCGCTGATGGTGGCGGGCCCCGACGCGGTGGTGCGCGTGGTGCCCTGGTCGGAGACGGTGGTGCAGGTCCTGTACTGGCCGGTCGTCATCGTCCTGTCCATCGCCTTCCTGACGACCCTGTACCACGTCTCCGTGCCGGTCCGCTCCCCGTGGATCGAGGACGTCCCCGGCGCCCTCGTCGCCCTGGCCATGTGGGTCCTCGGCAGCTTCCTGCTGCGGATCTACCTCGTGCACACCATCGAGGGCGCCACCATCTACGGCTCCCTCGCGGCGTCCGTCGCCGTACTCCTGTGGATCGGTGTGGCGGCCTTCGCCGTCCTCGTCGGCGCGGCCGTGAACGCCGCCATCGACCGGGTCTGGCCCGCCGCCGCCACGGCCGCCGCCCGTGCGGCCAACGAACGGGTCCGCGAGGCCCAGGCCGCCGAGTACGCCGCCCGGGCCGCGTCGGCCCGCGACACCGACCCCGACGACCCCGACATGCCCTCCGAGTTCCCCGAGCGCTGGTCCCGCTTCCTGCCCCCGGAAGACGTCACCTCCCGCCTGCGCACCCACCCCAAGCACCCCCACCACGCCCACAAGGCCAACGGCCGGCACCCGCACGAGCCGGGCGGGGACAGCGGGCCGGAGGGGACGGCAGAGCCGGACGAATAAGGCACGCGCCGCGGGCCTCACGGCTGCGGTACGGGCCCGGCGAACGGCCGCGTCGAAGTCAGACCGCCCAGGCTCCGGCTGCCGCGGCGTGTTGGTGTCTGCCGGATCGTCCAGGGGTGGGTGAGCGGCCCCGCGTCGCCGTCAGACCCTTCAGGTTCTGGCTGCCGCGGCGCGTTGGCGTCGGATCGTCCGGGGCTGGGTGAGCGGCCCCGCGCCGCCGTCAGACCTCTCAGGTGTTTTTGCTGCCGCCCCGCATGTGTCAGACCGTCCAGGCCCCGGCTGCTGCCGTCTCCCGGGCGGCGCCCTGCGGGCCCGGTGCTCCCGCCGGTGTCCGGCCTGACCGGCCGGACACCGGCGGCTCGCCCTCGCCGCCGACCGGCTGCGCGACACCGACCTCACCCTCGGCACCATCGCGGGCCAGGTCGGCTACGGCGGGGCCCGGCCCCGAGGGCTGAGGGGAACGGGTCTCCACCCTGTGAGTGACGCGGCGTTCCACCCCGCTTCCACCCGTCTCTCCACCCGTGCTCCGATCCGCCCCGCACTGCCCCTCACCTAGCGTTTTCCGCAGACCGGTGCTGTCGGGCAGCGGGCATTGCGCGGGGCGAGGAGGAGGACGGCATGGTGGACGTGGCGGACACGACGGGCCGGAAGCGGTGGCCGCGCACAGGAGCGAGCACGGGTGCGAACACGGGTGCGAACACGGGGACAGCCACGAAGGCGCGGACGGGCGGGTCGGTCCACGGCCCGCTGCTGTCGATCGCCGTCGACATCCTCCTGCCGCTCCTCGTCTACTACGCGGCCCGCGCCCTCGGCGCCGGACAGGCCCCCGCCCTGCTGCTCAGCGGCGCGCCACCCGCCCTGCGTCTGGTGACCGGCGCGGTCCGGCAGCGCCGCATAGACGGCATGGACCTGTTCTTCACCGTGCTGCTGGCCGCCGCCGCACTGACCACCCTGATCGGTGGCAGCACCCGGATCCTGCTGTTCAAGGACGCGGCGCTGTCCCTCGTGGTCGGCGGCTGGGTGCTCGGCACCGGCTTCACCGGCAGGCCGCTGGCCTTCCAGCTGGGACAGCGCCTGCACAGGGGTCCGGCAGCCCGGATACGGGCGGGGATGTGGCAGGACTCTGCCGAGTTCCGCCGGGGTCTGCGCGTCCTGACCGTGGTCTGGGGCGCCGAGCAGCTGCTCGACGGCGGCATCGGCACACTCGCCGCCGCCACACTGCCGACCGACGTGGTGCCGCTGCTCAGCCGCGTCCTCTCGCTCGTGCTGCTCGCCCTGGCCGCAGCGGTCACCGCCGCCTACGCCCGCCGTTTCCGCACCCGGCACGGTCTTCCGCTGCTCGGAGCCCCCGGCACCGGGGGCGGCGCCGCAGATCCGCCCGTGGGCCGGCGGGCAGCGGGGAACGGCGCGATACGCACCCCGGCGCCCCCGGTGTCCCCGGCCCGGCGCCCGAGTTGAGTCGGCGGTCGCGCCGCCCGGCGGCGTCGGCGACGTACGCTGGCCCCGTGTACACGGAGCGGGCGTCCCGGCTGACCGGCGCGATCGTGTGGACGAACACCCCGGAGGGCGCCGGTGGCGGCCCCGTGCTGCCCGACGGCTGCATGGACCTGCTGTGGAGCGGGGGCCGGCTGCTGGTCGCGGGCCCCGACACCGGCCCCTACGTCCCCAAGGGCCCGCCGCGCTTCTGGGCAGGCGTCCGCTTCTTCCCCGGTACGGCGCCCGCCCTGCTCGGTGTGCCCGCGCACGAAGTGCGGGACCTGCGGGTGGAGTTGGCCGACCTCTGGCCCGCCGCCCGGGTCCGGCGGCTGCGCGACCGCGTAGCGGCGGCACCCGACCCGGCGACGGCGCTGGAGGACATCGCCCTGCAGCAGGCCGAGCGGACCGCCGCCCCCGACCCGCTGCTGCACCGGCTGGTGGAGCGTCTGGACGAGGGCCGCCCGGTGTCCGCCACGGCCGCCGAACTCGGCATCAGCACCCGCACGTTGCACCGCCGCTGCCTGGGCGCGTTCGGCTACGGCCCCAAGACCCTGGCCCGCATCCTGCGTCTGCAGCGGGCGCTGGCGCTGGCCCGCTCCGGGACGCCGTACGCCGAGACGGCCGTCCGCGTGGGGTACGCGGACCAGCCCCACCTCACCCGTGAGGTGCGGGAGTTGGCGGGTATGCCGCTCGGGGAGCTACTCGGCGGCGGGTAGCGGAGCGAACAGGTCGACGCCGTTGCCGTCGGGGTCGTGCACGGTGGCGTACCGCTGACCCCAGAACGCGTCCCACGGCTTGAGCTCCCCGTGGTACCCGGCGGCCACCAGCTCCTCGTACAGGGCGTCGACCTCGGCGGGCGAGCCGCAGCGGAAGGCGAGCCCCATGCGACCGCCGCCCTCGGGTGGCCGCCAGCCGGGGGAGAAGGAACGGACGGTGTCCTCGGTGTCCAGGGTGAAGACCAGTCCCCCGGGCAGTTCCGCATCGACGTGCGGCTGCTCCTCGGATCCCTCGGGGAAGACGAGCCCGAGACGACGGTAGAAGGCGAGCGAGGCTGCCATGTCGGAAGTCACCACGCCGATCACGGCGAATTGTGCAGTCATGCGGCCACCGTAGGCAGGCGCGGACCGTCCGGTCTTGAAGGAATCGGACACCGCAGGCCCGGGAAGACCGCAGGCCCGGGAAAAGACGTTGCCCGCGGCCGTTCCGGCCGGGAAGATCCCGCTGACCGGCGCGGGGATGGGGGAGTGGTCGTTGGGGGACGTGTTCGTCTGTGCGGGGTGTGGTGGGGAGCTGACGGTCCCCCTGGCGCGGGTCGCGCTGCCGGTGGGGGCGCGGCAGAGCGTCGGGCACGAGATGCTGCCGGCCCTGATGGAGCCGGGGACGTACGCCGTCGACCCGCAGCCCTGGGGCCCGCCCTGGCGGCGGTGGGAAGACATCGGCGCCGAGGAAGCGGCGGCCCGCGGCGTGTTCGCGCCGGTTCCCGCCCTGTCCTACGGCCTGCCGGGCTCGGTCGTCCTGGCGCCGGGCGACGTCCGGGGCACGGTACTCGCCCCCGACCGCTGCGGCGGCGGTTGCCTGGGCCTGGACGGCAGCGACGGCCCCAATCTGGCCTGCGCCGACTGCGGTCGGCCGGTGGCGACGCGTATCGACGACTGCTCCTACTGGCAGGCGGTCAGACTCCACCCGGCCGCCGTACGCCGCCGCGCGGGCCCCGCTCGCCCCGGCGCCGACTGGGGCACCGTCGGCCGGGAGCTCCGGGAACTCAGGGAGCGGGGGACCCCTCCGGTCGAACCGGGCGGCTGGTGGAGCCCGCACTGGAAGGCGGCGGCGAGCGTGGCCCTGGCCCATCTGCTGGTGGCGTCGGAGGGTGAGCCGGTGGCGTTGCCCGGCGGGCTCGTCACGGACGTGTTCGGCCGCGCGCTGGCCCGCCTGCTGCCGCCGGGAGTGCCGCAGCGGACGCTGACCCTGGCCGGCCCGGGCCTCCCGGCCGCGTCCGCTCGTGACATCGCCCTGGTGCCGGTGCACCCGCAGACCGGCGAGGTCTGGCCGCCGGCCGCCGGCACCCCGGCCGTGCCGCTGCCCGCCGATGTCTGGTCGGGCCTGGCCTTCCCGCACGACCGGTCGCGGCTGCCCGTGACCGGCGGTCTGCCCCGGGGCGTCCAGCGCGACGACCCGCTGCCGCTCCGCCCGTGGCGCCCGTTCGCCTTCGACCGGACCCTGCTCCTGCACACGCTCGCCCGGCTGCCCGAGGTGCGCCGGCCCTGGCTCCGCCGCATCCACGACCGCGTCTGCGAACTTCCCTGGTCCTCCAGCCTGTTCTGACGGCCGGCGCCCAGGCCTCCGCAGCGCCTTCGCCCCGGTCGTCAGCCGAAGGTGACCGGCTCAGCCGAAGGTGACGGGTCCGTTGGGGGTGTCCACGGTGAAGGAGAGCGCTTCCGGTCCCGCGGCGAGCGGCAGCCCGGTGCCGAGGGCCGCCAGCGCGCCGCGTACCTCCTGCGGGTCCGGTGCCGTGGCGGACACCGCCAGCAGTGGCGTGACCGGCAGACCCGTGGCCGTCGGGTGCCGGGAGTCGCCCCAGTCGATCAGGAAGGGGACCAGACCGGAGGAATGCGCGTGGCCGCCGTCGGTCAGCCGCCACCGCAGCACGCTCCCGTCCGGGGTGCGGCGGCTCATCGGGCGCACCGGACCGGGGTCGTGGCCCCGCGCGCGGGCCGTCGTGATCGCCGTGTCCAGGTCGGGCGGGCTGATCGCCCAGGTCAGCGTGCGCGGCCCGGCCAGCCGGTCGACACCGAACGGCCGCGGCCCCGCGGGCTCGGGCTGCCCCGGGTCGGGGCCGAGGATCTCCAGATAGCTCCGGCCGCCCAGGCCCACCAGATGGTTGCGGGTGCCCAGGCCGGGATGCGCCCCGCCGGGCACGGGCGTCACCCCGGTCCGCCGCGCGAAGTCCGCGACCGTCGCCGCCACGTCGGGTGTGGCGAGCACGAGATGGTCCAGGAACGGGGGAACGACGTTCATGCCGGGCGAGGCTACGGCCACCGCACCTGTGCTACAAGGGAGTTGGCCCGAGCCGCAGCTGGTCCGTACGGCTTCCTGCGTGACGTTTCTGCGGTGAACCGGTTCCGCCATTGGAGTGAGTAAAGCTCGCTTCTGTAGATGGTCATGTGAGTATCTAGAGATGCTCTTGTCTTGGCAAAGGGCTTCGAGGCGCGGTGGTCCATCCGGCCCCGCGCCACCCACTCACAGGAGGAGCCGGACCTTGACTTACGGTAAGAAGCTGCGCGAGCGCATCGCCGGGCCCGGGACGACACCGCTGATCGGCGTGTACGACATGTACTCGGCGTCGATCGCGGCCAAGCACTACGACGGGATGTTCGTCTCGGGCTTCGGGTTCGCGGCCTCGTACTACGGGCTGCCGGACATCGGTTTCATCGCCTGGCCCGACATGGTGGCCTTCGTCCAGCGGCTGCGGGGCGCATTCCCGCACCACCACCTGCTGGTCGACATCGACGACGGGTACGTCGACCCCGAGGTCGCCTGTCACGTCGTCGAGGGGCTGGAGCGCATCGGCGCCTCCGGCGTGATCCTGGAGGACCAGAAACGGCCCCGCCGCTGCGGCCACGCCGACGGCAAACAGGTGCTGCCGCTGGAGGAGTACCTGGAAAAGCTGCACAAGGTCCTTGAGACCCGCAGAGACCTGGTCGTCGTCGCCCGTACGGACGCCACCGACGAGCACGACATCCTGCACCGCGCCGAGCGGCTGGCCGCCACCGACGCCGACGTGATCCTGGTGGACGGGGTGCGCAGCGTCGAGTGGATCAAACGCATCCGGGAGGTCGTCGGAACCAAACCGATGCTGTTCAACCAGATCGCCGGCGGCAAGTCGCCCCGCCTCTCCCTCGGCGAACTGTCCGACCTCGGCGTCGACGTCGCGATCTACAGCACCCCGTGCCTGTTCGCCGCGCACGAGGCGATGGACTCCGCCCTCACCGGACTGAAGGCGGCCGACGGCCGTCTGCCGGAGGTGGACCCGGCGAACGGGGTCGGTGTGAAGGCCTCCACCAGCCTGCTGGAGCGCAACATCGCCCGCGAGCGGCTCACCCCCGAGGGCGTGGGCGCATGACCGGCGCCGTACCCCGGCTCGGGATGGCGGCGGCAATCGCCGTCGCGGTGCTCGCCGGTGCTGCACCAGCGGCCGCCTCCGGCAGCCTGATCACCGTGGTCGACAACTCCCACGCCGACTCCTGGCTGGAGGTCGACCGCGCGGCCAACGTCCAGACCGGCAAGGGCACCGCCGGCAGCGACCACGACGGCAGCGCCGTCGACGCGATCGAAGCCCTCGCCGGCGCCGCCCACCAGCACAGGGAGGTCTGGGACTGAGCGGCCGGGAGACGACCGGTCGCCGGACGAGACCCGAACCCTGGCACAAGGCCGCACAAGGCCGTTGACGACGACGGCCGGGCACCCCGTGCAGGACGCGCCCGGCCGTTGCCCCGGACGGCATCACGCGGTGGACTTCCCGGGGCGGCCCAGCGGCTCGGGCAGATCGCCGAAGCCGACGACACTCATGTCGTCCGGCACCCTCAACTCCCGTTCCCCGAGCGCCCCGTACGCCTTCCGCATCACGAACCGCTGGAAGAGGAAGAAGGCCACGCCCAGGATCAGAGACCGTTCACGTAACGCCGGCCGGCTACCCACGCACCCCCGGCGGCCGCACGGAGTGGCGTACGACGACATGGGTGCCCAGCACCAGATGCTCCGCGTCGGCGCTCCCGCCGCGGCCCGCGCCGCCCCGGCGCCGGTCGGCCACCGCGCGCAGCGCCACCCGGCCCATCTCCTCGTACGGCACGTGCACGGTGGTCAGCTGGGGCGTCAGCTGGGAGGCGAGCGGGATGTCGTCGTAGCCCACGACCGAGACGTCCTCCGGCACCCGCAGCCCCGCGGCGCGCAGGGCCTGCATGGCACCCGCGGCCACCACGTCGGTCCCGGCGAGCACCGCGGTGAAGTCCGGAGTCTCGTGCAGGGCCGCCCCGACGGCGTCGTAGCCGTGCGCGTAGTCGTACGGGCCGTGACGGACCAGACCCGGGTCGAACAGCACGCCGTACGCCTCGAAGGCCCGCTGCGCGCCCCTCAACCTGCCCTGCGCCACGGAGAGTTCCGCGTGCCCCGGCAGCACCAGGACACGTCGGTGGCCGGCCGACAGCAGATGGCTCGCCATGGCGTAGGCGCCGCCCTCGTTGTCATAGTCGACCGTCGTGGCCGGGACGTCGCCCTCCAGGGGCGGCCGGCCCACGAGCACGAGATGGGACCCGGCCGCGTCCAGGGAGCGGGCGAACCGGGCCATGCGCGGCTGGTACTCGTCGTGGTCGTACGCGCCGCCCAGCAGCACCACCGCCGCCACGCCCTGCTGCCGCATGAGGTTGACCAGCGCCAGCTCCCGCTCGGGCTCGTCGCCGGTCGTGCCGACCAGCGACAGCCAGCCGCGCAGCGCGGCCGCGCCCTCGACACCCTTGGCCACATGGGCGAACGCGGCGCCGGTGATGTCGTTGACGAGGATCGCGACCGTCGGCGTGCCGCCACCGGCCAGGGAGCGGGCGTGGGCGTTGGTCACGTAGTCCAGGTCCCCGACGGCCTTCATCACCCGCCGACGCAGCTCGTCCGACACCGGGTAGGTGCCCGACAGCGCCCGCGAGACGCTCGCCACGGACACACCGGCGCGCTCCGCGACGTCGCGGATGGTCGCCCGGCCGGCGCCACTGGTCGCCTTGCGCTGACTCACCGTTGCCGCTCCTTCGACGACGTGACGCGATCGCACCGGTCCGGACCCGCCCCCGCCGGTGCGCAGACCGTAGCCCATCGTCACTCGGCGCCGGCGGCCCTGTGGACAACGGTCCCGGCGCGCACCTCAGGCGACCCGGTCCAGATCCGCGCGCCGCACCTCGTGCCGCGGCGGCACACCCCCGGCCAGCCGCTCCAACTCCTCCACGACGACCGCACCCAGCCGCTCCAGCTCGTTGCCGAGCGAGCCCGCGATGTGCGGGGTGAGGAAGACGTTGGGCAGCTCGTACAGCGGGGAGCCGGCGGGCAGCGGCTCGGGCTCGGTGACGTCGAGAACCGCGCGCAGGCGACCCGAGACCAGCTCCTCCGTCAGCGCGTCCTGGTCGACCAGCGCACCGCGCGCCGTGTTGATCAGCACGCCCCCGTCCGGGATGAGCGCGAGCCGGGCCCGGTCGAGCATGTGCCGGGTCTCGGGGATGTCGGGGGCGTGCAGGCTGACGATGTCGCTGCGCCGCAGCAACTCCTCCAGCGGCAGCGGCCGTGCGCCCATGGCGGCGGCCTCGGCGGGGCTCACATAGGGGTCGTGCAACAGGACCGTGAGGTCGAACGGCCGCAGCAGCTCCATGAGCCGGCGGCCCACACGCGAAGCCCCGATGACCCCGACGCGGCGGCCGAGGTTGCCGGTGGCCGCGGTCTCGGCGGGGGTCGGCAGGGTGTGGGTGCGGCGGTAGCGCTCACGGTGCTCGAAGGCATCCTTGCCGAGGAGCAGGATCATCGCGAGCGTGTACTCCGCCACCGGCAGGGCGTTGCCGGCGGCCGCGCTGGACACGATGACGCCCTGTTTCCACAGGGCCTCGCCGACCAGGGAGCGGACCGAGCCCGCGGCGTGCAGGACGGCACGCAGCCTCGGGACGGCGGCGAGGACACCGGCGTCCAGGTGCGGGCAGCCCCAGCCGGTGATCAGGAACTCGGCCGCGGCCAGGGCGTCGGCCACCGCCGGCTCCCCGAAGTCCCGTACGACGAGTCCCGGGTCGAGGTCGGCCGTCCGCCTCAGCCGGGCCATGAGCGGCGGTGGGAAGAGCAACGGGAGATGCACCGGATCCATCGCGAACACGGCCCGTGGCGGCTGGGGGCGGGGCATGGCTCTCCTGACGAAACGGCGGTAGCAACGTTTTCAGAAAGCGCCTTCTACCGTAGGTCGCCGGGAAGGGGCGGTCAATCGTTAGGGGTGGGACCGGATCCGGTGGGGCGGAGAGTGCTTCCTGCTCCGGCTGGGCGGCCGGGATCGTCCGCTGACAGGTGCCGTAATCGGTTACCGAAATTTTCCGGCGGAAGCCCAGCCTTCCGGGCACCAGTTCGGCTTTGACCTCCCGTCTACGCCAGGTGGCCGACCCGGCACCCATCGTGCCGCCGTAACCCGAACGGCCCTCCCGCGTGCCCGTGCGCCGGAATACCGGGCGGGCTTGTGGTGCTCTGTTGTTGCACAGTGCACGAGTCGGCGCCTGCACGAGTGCGCGGCGAAGGGCTGGTGGCGATGACGGCAGACCAGGCGAACCCCGCGGCCGGAACAGACCGGGTGAGCCCCGTGGTCCGGACGCCGTACGGGGCCGTACGCGGCCGGTACGAGCAGGGCGTCGCGGTGTTCCGGGGCATCCCGTACGCCGCCCCGCCCTTCGGGCCCCGCCGGTTCCGCCCGCCCGAGCCGCCCGAGCCCTGGGACGGCGTGCGCGACGCCGGGACCTTCGGGCCGACCGCGCCGAAACCGCCGTACTCCGATGCCTTCGCGCAGTACCTCTCCGACCCGGAGATCCCCGGCGACGACTGCCTCAACCTCAACGTATGGACCCCGGACCCCAGCCACGGAGCCCGCCTCCCGGTCCTCGTCTGGCTCCATGGCGGCGCCCTGACCAGAGGATCCTCGGCCGTACCCGTGTACGACGGCGCCACCTTCGCCCGGGACGGCGTCGTCTGCGTCTCCGTCAACTACCGGCTCGGCATCGAGGGCTACGGACTCTTTCCGGACGCACCCCCCAACCGCGGCCTGCGCGACCAGCTCACCGCCCTGCGCTGGGTGCACGACGCCATCGCGGCCTTCGGTGGCGACCCGGACCAGATCACCCTGTGCGGCCAGTCGGCCGGCGCCATCAGCGCCGGCGTCCTGCTCGCCGCCCCCCACACCCGCGGCCTGATCCGCCGGGCGGTACTGCAGAGCGGCCCACCCGAGATCTCCGAACGCGACAAGGTTCGGCGCATGGTGCGCCGCATGGCCACCCGGCTGAAGATCCCCGCCACCGCGGCGGCCTTCGCCGCCGTCGACCGCGACCTGCTGCTGCGCACCCAGGCCGAAGTCGGCCGGCTCAGCAGTCCCGTCCTGGGCGGACCCCAGTTCGGCGTCGTCGTGGACGGCGACCTCGTGCCCCGCGAGCCACTCAAGGCCCTGATCGACGGTGACGCCGCCCCAGGCGTCGAACTGCTCATGGGCTGGACCCGCGACGAGTACCGGCTCTGGCTCGTACCCGGCGGGTTGCTCGAACACGTCGACCGGCTCGGTCCCGTCGCCCTCGCCGGTGCCATGGCCCGCTGCCACGCCGGCCACGAGATAGCGCGCGGCTACCGCAGCCTGCACCCCGGCGCGGGCACCGCCGAGATCGTCGGCCAGATGGTCACCGACCACCTGCTGCGCGTCCCACTGCACCGCCTCGCCGACGCCCGCGCCGGCACCTCCTACCTCTACGAGTTCGCATGGCCCTCCCGGCTTCCCGGACTCGGCGCCTGTCACGCCCTGGAGCTGGGATTCGTCTTCGACAGCGGTGACATACCCGAGTCGAAGAAACTGGCCGGCGAAGGCGCCCCACACGAACTGTGCGACGCGATGCACGGCGCCTGGGTCCGCTTCGCGACAACCGGGAACCCCGGCTGGCAGGCCTGGGACGCCTCCCACCCGGTGCGGATCTTCGGCGACGGCGAACCGCATACCGCATACGGTCCACGAGATGCGGAATACACCCTCTGGAAGACCTCCTCCACAGCCCCGATGCCCGACCCTGCCACCGACATGAAAGCCCCCGGAGCCGAACTGGCGGCAGCGGTACGGCGGTTACGACGCTCGGTCGGAGGCAGACGCCGCTGACGGTCGCCAGTCGACGGTCGGCAGTCGGCAGTCGGCAGTCGGCAGTCGCCAGTCGCCGGTCGGCAGTCGCCAGTCGCCGGTCGGCAGTCGCCGGTCGGCAGTCGCCGGTCGGCAGTCGCCGGTCGGCAGTCGCCGGTCGGCAGTCGGCAGTCGCCAGTCGGGGGTCGAGTCGGCGGTGGTGCGCGACATCCCGGATCGTGCTCCGCCCAGCGTTCTCACTGTTCCTGGTCATCGGCCTCGCCCCTCCCGCCCCCGGAACCTGTGGAACCACGACGGCAACCGGTTCCCACGCCGGGAGACCAGCGCCCCGGAACCTGCGGCCCAGTGCCGGACGAGCGGCTCAGGTCCTGCCCAGCGCCCGCGCGATCGAAGCGATCCCCTCCGGCCCCACCCGGCAGCACCCCCCGATGAGCCGTGCGCCCGCGTCGCGCCATGCCCCGACCTGCCCGGCGCCGAACCGCGCACGCCCCGTCCAGGCGCGCGCCTCGGTGTCCCAGGTCTCCCCGCTGTTCGGATAGACCACGACCGGCTTGCCGGTGACCCGCGTGGCGATCTCCACCGCGGGTTCCACGTCGTCCGGCGAGCAGCAGTTCACTCCGACCGCGATCACCTCGTCCACGTCGGCGGCGAGGCCGAACGCCTCCTCCAGGGGCTGCCCGGCACGCGTGTGCCGACCGTCGACGGTGTACGACAGCCAGGCCGGCACCCCGAGCCCGCGCACCGCTCCCATCAGTGCGGCACCCTCGTCGGCGTCCGGCACGGTCTCCAGCGCGAGCACGTCCGGTGCGGCGGCGGCCAGCACCTCCATGCGCGGCCGGTGGAACCGCTCCAGCTCGGCGACGCTCAGCCCATACCGGCCCCGGTACTCGGACCCGTCCGCGAGCATCGCGCCGTACGGGCCGACCGAGGCCGCGACCCACAGCGGCCGTTCGACGCCCTCGTCCCTGGCCTGGCGGACGGCGTCCCGCGCGAGGTGCACGCTCAGCGTGAGCAGGCGCGCGGCGTCGTCATGGCCGATACCGCGCCGTGCGAACCCCTCGAAGGTGGCCTGGTAGCCGGCGGTGATGGCCACGTCGGCGCCCGCGCGGAAGTATGCGAGATGGGCTTCCGTAACCGCTTCCGGCCGTTCGGCGAGCAGTCGGGCCGACCACAGCTCGTCGCTCAGGTCATGCCCGGCGGACTCCAGCTGGTTGGACATACCGCCGTCGAGCACGACCGTCCCGGCGGCGAGCGCGTCGGCGAGGCTGGGGGAGGTGTTGCTGATCATGTCATGACGCTAAGTACTCGTTCCGCGATGCACCAGAGGTTGAGGGCCGCTGGGGACGGAGCAATCCAACGCCCCCGCCTGCCGAAGGTGCCCCGTGTCGTTGAGCAGCCGCACCGACGCCTGCCCGTCCGCATCAGCGTCGTCGGCATGCCCCGATCGGCCGACCGGCCAGAGCCGTCCGGGGCGTCCGGGGGCGTCCGAGGCGCCCGGAAGGGTTTCCTCAACCGCCGGCTCCCGGTCACGCCCCGGGAGCCAGGCGTCCATCGCCTCCTTCACTGGGCGGCTAGTTCGCCGACGGTGCCAAGTGGTCCCGTACGGCGTTGGGTCAGTGACGTCAGTAGGCGATGCGGTCGGCCTTGGCCAGCCACGCGTCGAACGGCGCCGTGCGGTTCGGCAGGTCCAGGTGCTCGACCGACATCGGCCACATCGACTGGGGCCTCTTCTCGAACAGGTCGTAGAAGGTGCGGTCGTCGAAGCCGGCCACGGCGGCGTCGTGCCGGTCGGCGGAGTAGACGAGCCGGTCGACACGCGCCCACAGAGCGGCGGCCAGACACATCGGGCACGGCTCACAGGACGTGATCAGCACACAGCCCTCCAGCGAGAAGGTGTTCAGCTTCTTGCAGGCGGCGCGCATCGCGCTCACCTCGGCGTGCGCCACCGGGTCCAGGGTCGAGGTGACCTGGTTGTGCCCGGTCGCGACGACCTCGCCGTCCTTGGCGACCAACGCGCCGAACGGACCGCCCCCGTTCGCCACGCTGGCGGTGGCCAAAGTGATCGCCTTGTGCATCCAGGCGCGCTCGAACTCCTGGATGCCGGTTTCCTGAGTGTGCGTGATCACGGTGACTCCTTCGTTGACAGGGTGGAAAGGGTGGAGAGGGTGGATGCGGGCCGGCCCAGGCGGGCGGCATTCGCGGCTGGACGCCGCACAGCTGCTCCGGCGTGACCGGGGCGTGGGCGAGATGCGGGGGAGATGCGGGTGAGGTGCAGCCCCGCAGATTCAAGGCACTACCGCACCGCGCGCGTCATGCCCGAGGAGGTAGTGCTGTTCGACGACCTCTCGGGCTGCGGGTGCCTGACACAGCCCCTGGCCGGAGAGTCCCGCCGCGGAGAGTAAGGGTCGAGGACCGGGTAGGTGGTGCCGAGTTGGCGGGACAGCCGCTGGAGCCACGCCTGCCGGGATTCGTCCGGGCCGGGGCGGCCCATCCCGATGAGGACGCGGTCCTTCCAGGCGTGGATCCGCAGGCGAGAGGAGGCGATCCCGACATGCCGGCCGGACAACGTTTCGGTCAAGGCTTTCCCCCTAGCTCGGCAAGATGTCAGGATGGTCGAGCGGGGGCAGGAAGCCCACGGCACTCATCTGTCGCTTCGTCACAACTCGCCGTGCTCTGTTGCAACTTCTGTGAGGAGTACACAACCCACCGAGCGAAGTCAGCCAGGAGCGGAAAACATGAAAGCCCCCGCAGGCCGAGACCGGTTCTTCGTAGATTCCTACATGAACCAGTCGGGTCGGGGGTATGAGGAAACTCCAGACTTCAGCGGTGCGACGTGATCAGGCGGGCGGCAGGGAGCCGACTGGCCCGAGGCAATGACCACCTGACTCCGTCGACCAAGGCCAGGTCTGCACCCAGCTCGCCCACGACCCCCGCAACGGTGTCACGGCCGGCGTTTGCCGGCTCCGGGCCGGGAACCGCTCGGCCGTCCTGAAGGTGCTGACGCGGTCGAAGCCGACGGACGGGGACCGGGCGGCGTCGGAGGTCCGCGTCACTGGGCCTGATGAAGCCGCGAGGCCGAGGCGTAGGGGTCCGGGCCCGCTGTGGTGTGGCGAGCGTCCGGCCTGCGCGGACCCCGACTGCCGGCCCCGACTCGGGCGCCCAAGGACCTCGGTAACGGTTACTACGGCCTGCTCGGCCGGGGCAGCGACAAGACCAGGGCGGCGAGCCGGTGCTCGTCACCCCGATCGTCCGCCGCTGGTTCAACGCCGACGGCACCCTGGACAACGGGCACCGCCCTGGGTTCGGCGCGCCAACCCTCGGTCGGGAGACACCAGAGCACGCACTGACACCGCGACGCCCGCCGTGCGGGCGGACGACAGGATTCTGACGACAGGGCCTGCCCCGCCAGGAAGGAATGCCACCGCCGTGATCGAACTGCCCGCCGACGACCGCGCGTCCAGCCCGTACACCGGATACACCCGCGCCCACTGGGAGGCCGCCGCCGACGCCCTGCTGGCCGCCGTCGAGCCCTACGCCACACCCGACCGCGCCCTCTACCACCTCCCCGGCGGCCATGTCAGCCACGCGGGCCACCTCTCCGACGGCCTGGAGGGATACGCCCGTACGCTGCTGCTGGCCGCCTTCCGCCGCGACGAGACCGTGCTCGGCCGCTACGCCGACGGACTCGCGGCTGGTCCCCGTGGGGTCTGGCCACGCATCGAGGACCGCAGCCAGCCGCTCGTCGAGGCCGCGTCCGTCGCCCTCGCCCTGCGGCTGACCCGGCCGCTGCTGTGGGACCGCCTGGACGACGCCGTGCGGCAGCGCACCGCCGACTGGCTGGCGGACGCGCTCACCGCCGAACCCTGGCCGTGCAACTGGGAGCTGTTCCCGGTCACCGTCGGCGGCTTCCTGCAGGAGATCGACCACCGGCCGGAGGCGGCCCGCAAGGCGGTCGACCGGGGTCTGGAGCGGATCGAGGGCTGGTACCTCGGGGACGGCTGGTACACAGACGGCGACGGCCGGAAGTTCGACTACTACAACGGCTGGGCCATGCATCTGTATACAGTCTTCCACGCATGGTTGGCGGACGACAGTGAACTGTTTTCTGTATACGGTCGACGGTTGTCGCGCCACCTCGCCGACTACGCCCGCCTCTTCGGCGGCGACGGCGCCCCCCTGCACCAGGGCCGCTCCCTCACCTACCGCTTCGCGACGACGGCCCCGCTCTGGCTCGGCGCCCTGACCGGCCAGACCCCCCTGGCACCCGGCGAGACACGGCGTCTGGCCTCCGGCGCGCTGCGGTACTTCCTCGACGGCGGCGCGGTCGACGAGCGGGGTCTGCTCCCGCTCGGCTGGCTCGGCCCCGACACCTCGCTCGTGCAGAGCTACTCGGGTCCGGCCTCCCCCTACTGGGCCAGCAAAGGCTTTCTCGGACTGCTCCTGCCCCCCGAGCACGAGGTGTGGACGGCACCGGAGGAACCCGCCCCGGTGGACCGCAGGGACGAGGTGCACCCCCTCCCCGTCCCCAACTGGCTGCTGCAGTCCACCCGTTCGGACGGGCTGGTCCGGCTGCACAACCACGGCAGCGAGGACGTCCGCTACGACCCCTACTACACCCGGCTCGCCTACTCGACCGCGACGGTGCCCGCGGCGTCGTACGACAACAGTGTGATCGTCGGCGGTGAACCGAGCCGCACCCGGATCGAGCCGCTGGGCACCGGCGAGGGGTGGATCGCCTCCCGGCACACCGTGCGCGACGGGATCACCGTCACCAGCCTCGTGGTCGCCGAGGGAGCGGTGGAGGTGCGCGCCCATCTCGTGGCCGGGGCCGAGCCCGGCACACCCGTACGGGTCACCGGGTGGTCGGCGCCGGACGGACTCAGGGCCGACCTGCTGCCCGTGTCCGGCCTGTCCGCGGGGCCGGAGGGGCTGACAGGGGGGACCGGCACGGGCGGGGCCACGCTGTTCGTGGCACTCGCCCGGCTCACCGGCGAGCCGGACCCCCGGCCCCTCACGGACCTGGTGTCCGTGAGGGTGACGGAGAAGCACGGGGCGGATCACGAAGTGCGTGTCCGCTGGGCGTCCGGCGCGCGGAGTGTCTTTGTCCTCACCGCTTCCGGCGGGCGGGTCTCCCGGCTTCAGACGGGCGATCCAGAGGCTCGTCGTGGTCGGTGACGCCCCGTTGAGAGTGGTGGCGCAGGCCGGGTCGAACGGGCGCGCCCTGTGGCCGCGAGGCCACCGGCCAGCGGCGGGACAAGGACAGAACATCAGGCCGGCATCAGGGGGTTGCGAACTTGGCAACGTACTCGTCGAAGGGCTCGATGCCGACTTCCGCACGCCGTTCGTCCATACGCTCGGGATCCTCGCAGGGCCACGGAACGGGCGCTCCGTCCTTCACGCCGGCGATCTGCGTGCCGTAGATCTGCCGGCAACCCTCGTTGACAAGCGTGCGGTCGCGGAGGAAGGCCAGGTCGCGCGGGCTGGCCGAGCCCGCTGACACCGCCTGCTGCATCAGCTTCAAGGCGCGGCGCTGGACATGGAGCTGCCGGTCGGCGTGCTGGGCGATCAGCCACGCCGCGCGAGCGGCCTCCTCGCCGACGAGTTCGGCCGTCGGCCAGCCGTACTCGTCCATGATCGCGCCGAGCCGGTCACCGTGCCGTGCGGTCAGCCGGCGCCATGCCAGCTGCTCGACCGGGTCGTCGCTGTAGCCGCGCACGGCGGCCTGGTGATCGTCCGCAGCCATCGCCTTGAGTTCCTCCGCCAGCGCGGCAACGTCGTACGCCACTTTCAACTCCTGTATCCCATCGCAGCGTTGTGTTCGTCATCCGCAACCTTAGGAGGCCATACAGGGCATAAAGATCATTCCGGAGAAGGGTGACAGGCATCTGCGGGAACAGTGATAATGGATCTACGCCCGGAACCACAGCCGGATCGCTGTGACGGTCACAGGGCCCTGCAAGACAGGGGCCGGCGGCCGCACGGCCACTACGCCCCTGTGACTACGCCCCTGTGACCTGGGCCCCGGCCCCGGACAGCGTGTCCACGAGACGGCGCGCGAACTCCTCCGGGTGCTCCAGCACGCCGAGGTGGCCGCCGGGGAACTCGGTGAAACCGGCGCCGGCCGACTCGGCCGCCATCCTGGCCGTGCGGTGCAGCAGCCAGCCACGGGAGTCGCGGCCCGCGGCCAGGGTGAGACGCACAGAGACGGACCGCAGGGCGGCCGTGTCCGGTACGTACGCGCTGAACGGGAGCAGGACCCGGGTGAGGAAGACGCCCATGGGGGTGGTCAACTCCTCGCCGGGCGAAGGTGGTTGGGCCTCGGGGTCCGCCGGGGTGGGCGCGGGTGTGCCGTCGAGCACGGCGGCCAGCCGGGCCCCGGCCGCCCGCAAGCCGGCAGCCCGGAACGTGTCGGCCACCTCCGTGAACCCCGCCCGCTGCCGGGGTGCGTCCGCGAGGACCTGCACGACCGGCGGTTCGTGCGCGACGACGTGCGCGAGCCGCTCGGGGTGCCGGGCAAGCAGGTCCAGGGCGGCGATACCGCCAGAGCTGGTTCCGAGGACGTACGCGGATGCGCCCGCGGGAAGCACCGCCTCCAGCACCCGGTGCGCACCCTCGCTCCAGTCCGTCACCCGCTGCTCGGCCACCGGCCGGCCCAGCCGCCCATGGGCGAGGCCGAGCGGGTCGCATGTCACCACGGTGAAGCGTGCGCTCAGCCGCTCGGTCAGCGGCCCGAACCCCATCGGATGCCCGGCCCCGCCCGGCAGGACGAGCAGCACGGGACCGCTGCCCGTCACGTCGTAGTGAAGTTCTCGGGAGTGGAGTTCTCTGGTCATGAACGGCGTTCTCCTGTCCGGTTCTCGCGCGGCCAGTGCTCCAGTGCCAGGTGCAGGGCCTCCACCGCCTTGTCCCAGGAGGCCTGTACGTCCCGGTCGGCGCCGAAGCCGCCGGCGGACTCCAGGGCGCAGTAACCGTGGAAGGTGCTGCGCAGCAGGCGTACGGCGTCGGTGAGGTCGGGCTCGTCCAGCCCGTAGGCGCGCAGCATGCCGTAGGTGATCTCGGCGGTGCGGCGCATCGCGGGGGAGTCGGCGACCAGGGACTGGTCGATGCGGATCTGGGTGGCCGCGTACCGGCCGGGGTGCTCCAGGGCGTAGGCCCGGTAGGCGCCGGCGAAGGCGGCCAGCGCCTCCTTGCCCGCGCGGCCGGCCACGGCCGGTGCGATCCGGTCGATCAGCTCGCCGCCGGCGTACAGCGCGAGCCGGGTGCGCAGGTCTTCCAGGCCGCGCACATGCGAGTACAGGCTCGCGTCCTTCACGCCGAAGCGGCGGGCCAGCGCGGACAGGGTGACGTTCGCGAAGCCCGCCTCGTCGGCGAGTTCGGCGGCTTCCGCGACGACACGGTCGACGGTGAGGCCGGCTCGGGCCATCGGACACCTCCTCCTTGACTACCTAGGTTTAATCCTAGGGGATCTAGGTTCGAGGTGTCACTCAGGTCGGGTGGGCGGCGGCACGGCCCGTGGCGCGCGGGACTCAGCCGATCGGCGTGTACAGCACTCCGAGTTTGTCGATCTCGTCGCCGGCGCGGCCGGTGAAACCGGCGATCTGCCAGCCGGACGGGGCGGTGAAGGTGGTCGTGTCCGTGCCCGCCGTACCGGCGGACAGCACCCGGCCCCTGTCCGTCGTGAACGCCGCCGAGAAGATCCGGGTGCGGCCGTCCTTCCGGCCCTCGGTCAGCTTCACCGAGGTGAGGTGTTCACCGGCGGCCAGGGTGAGCGAGGCGGCCGTACCGCCCGTGCCGCCGTGGTCGAGGACCGTGCCGTCGTCGTGGGTGAGGGACACCGCGTCCAGGCGGGCGGCGCCGCGCAGGGTCAGGGTGCGCGGGGAGGGGGCGGCGGGGAGGTCGTCGGCGTCGTTGAACGCCGTGCCGTGCGGGCCGCCGAAGAAGTCACTCGCGCGCAGCCCCGGGTTGAGCGTGTAGGAGAAGCCGACGGTGTGCGGGAAGTGGTCGGAGAGGTTGCCGCCGCTCGCGTCCAGGAACCTCGCCCACTCGTCGTGGTAGCGGGTCGCCGTGAGCGAGACCAGGTCGCTGCCGCGGTACAGGACCTTGTCGACCACCTCGCAGTCGTCCGGCGGCGCGGAGGCGGGGCACAGCAGCGGGTCGGCGCCCTGTGCCGGTGTCGTGCCGCCCCTGACGAGCCGCACCCACGCGTCGGTCAGGGAGTTGTCGTCGGCGAGCGTGCGGATGTTGTCGCCACTGCGGGTGTAGCGGGTGTTGGTGTCCCCCATGACGATCACCGCGTTGCCGGCCGAGTTGGCCCGGACGAACTGCGACAGCTGCGTGATGTTGGCGCGGCGGGCGGCGAGGGCGTCGTCGGTGTCGTCGGCGTTCGGGTGGAGGTTGTACAGGTCGACGTACACCCCCTCGGCGAGCCGCACCCGGGCCAGCGTGAAGCCTTTCGGCGTCAGACAGTTGGTGCCGGTGCAGTCGTTCCACCTCACCCGCTCGAAGTCCTCGAAGGGGTAGCGGGACAAGGTGTTGAGGCCGTCGCCGATGCCCGCGCCACCGCTGGTCGCCGTCCGGTGGGGGTGGGTGTCGCCCGCGTACAGCGCCGCGTGGTAGTTGAAGTCCTCCTGGACGTTGACGATGTCGTAGTCCGCCAGCCTCGGGGAGATCAGCGGGGTGTTGGCGGCCGGATGGCTGGAGCTGAGCCCTTCCGGCAGACCGGCCACGTTGTACGTCAGCACACTGAACGTGCCCGAGCCGGCGGCCTGCGCCGCACCGGTGGAGAGGGTGAGGCCGGTCAGCGCCAGCGCGCCGGCCGCGAGGGCGGCGAGAAGTCGTCTCATGGGTCGCATGCGGCCCATGCTCGACTCAACTCGCCTGTTTCTGAAGGGCGGTTGAGAAAACCGTTCAACATCAATGCGTGGCAGGATTTCGCCGTCTTCTGGGGTGCGCAGACGCTCTCCGTCCTCGGTGACTCCTTCCGGGGCATCGGCCACGCGGCGCTCGACGTGCTGTGCGCCGAACCGCGCACCGGACCCGACCGGATCGCCGCCATCGGCTACGGCACCGGGGGCGCGATCGCGCTGGAACTCGGGCGCGACGGCGTCGACCCGCGCGTGATCGGGACAGCCAACGCACTGACCACGGGCCGACCGGGCGAGGCGGGGCGCATTCGCTGCCCGGTGTGGGCCGGGCGGGCTCGGAAGACCCGATCACGCCGCCCCCGCAACGGGACGCGTTGGCCGCCGGGATACAGGGCGCGGGCGTCGACTGGCGCCTCGTGGTCTACGGCGGAGCCCTGCACGCCTTCCACCATCCGCCGGTCGGCCACACCGTGCTCCCCGGCGTCGGCTAGCACCCACGGCATGCGCAGCGGGCCTGGCGCGACGTCGACGGCCTGCTCGCCGAGTGCCTGCCCGTGACGGAGTGATCTGGTCGGCAACCGCGGTCAGGGGCCGAAGGCGGGCGGTGTGGTGCAGGAGCCGGTCCAGGATGAAACGCCGGGGAGCCGGGTCTGCCGGCCTCGTGCCCCCTCGCGCTCCCGCACCACTTCAAGCCCCTCGTGTCAGGGGCTCAAGAGACTCCGGCGACCGACCGGGGCGACACTATCTGGTCGATGAGACCGTACTCCTTGGCCTCGGAAGAGGTGAAGATCTTGTCCCTCTCCACATCCTTGGAGATCTGCTCCAGCGATTGCCCCGTGTGTTCCGCCAGGACCCGCTCCATGAGGAGACGCAGCCGTTCGACCTCCGTGGCCTGGATCTCAAGGTCGGATATCTGGCCCTGACTTCCCTCGTGGTACGGCTGGTGAATGAGTATCCGGGCGTTTGGCAGCGCCATCCGCTTCCCTGGCGTACCCGCGGTGAGAATCAACGCGGCGGCGGAGTTGGCCTGACCCAGGCAGACGGTCTGGATGTCAGGTTTGACGAACTGCATGGTGTCATAGATAGCCGTGAAAGCCGTGAAAGAGCCGCCAGGCGAATTGATGTAGAGCGAGATATCCCGGTCCGGGTCCATGGCTTCCAGGCAGAGCAGCTGCGCCATGATGTCGTTGGCCGACGTGTCGTCGACCTGGTGCCCGAGGAAGACGACCCGTTCACTGAAGAGCTTGCCGTAAGGATCCAGTTCCCTGGTTCCCTGCGCGGTGCGCTCCACGAAGCTAGGAACCACATAGCGACCTGTCATGGGCACGCCCCGGCCCTGAGACGAGTATTCAACTGGCTTCACTGAGCGCGATACCTCCGTGTGAAGGGGGGTGTGGTCCCACCACGCGGTCATGCAGCAGACCCGCTCCGGAAGCCACCGCTGCCCGGCGCCCCCGCGGCATGGGTCATGATGTCGTCGATGAGGCCGTACTCCTTGGCCTCGGCGGGCGTGAACCAGTGGTCCCTGTCCGAGTCCTTGGTGATCTGCTCGAACGTCTGGCCCGAGTGATGGGCGATCAGCTCGGCCATCTCCCGCTTCGTCTCCAGCAGCTGCTTGGCGTGGATCTTGATGTCCGTGACGGAGCCCGCGAGCCCGGCCGACGGCTGGTGCATGAGGATCCTGGTGTGCGGCAGCGCGAACCGCTTCCCGGGGGTGCCGGCCGTGAGCAGGAACTGGCCCATGGACGCGCAGAAC